>JBGPTK010000320.1:0-3726 GCA_041490605.1 Terriglobia bacterium
AGCCCCGCGCCACGTGAGCCTCGGCAAGGCCCGGCGCCAATTCCAGCGCTCTTTGGCTGGCGCGTTCTGCCTGGGCCAGATCGTCTTCTCTGGCGCCAAACCACTCGTAAAGCGTGGCGTGCACCATCGCCAGGCCGGCCACGGCTGGACCGTACTTCGCATCCAGCTGGATCGCGCTCTCGAACATCTCGCCGCTTTTCTCCAAATCGGACTGCGTCATGCGCGGCAGGTGCTGCCGTCCGCGCAGGTAATACTCATACGCCGCGGCGCCGGTGTGAGGACGCAGCAAGCTTTGCTTCTCACTCCCGCTGAGGACGCTGCCCCGCAGGGAAGTCGCGACGCTTTCCGCGATCTCGTCCTGGATCGCAAATACGTCGTCGAGCGTGCGATCGAAGCGCTGGGACCAGCGATGATAGCCGGTTGCGGCTTCCACCAGCTGCACCGTCACGCGCAGACGATCCCCCTCTTTGCGAACGCTGCCTTCCAGCAGAATCCCGACGCCGAGATGCCGGCCGACCGCGCGAACGTCTTCGCCGGCGCCGCGAAATTGAAAGGAAGCGGTGCGAGAGGCTACTTGAAGGCCATCAATGCGGGTGAGGGCGTTAATCAACTCCTCGGCGAGACCTTCGCAGAGGTAGTCCTGGTCGCGGCCGGGACTCATATCCGCGAAGGGAAGAACCGCGATGGCGGAGATATCACGGGTTGGTAATGGCGAATCGGGAAGGTCTTCGGCCGTGGCCTCGGAGACCCGAGCGGCGAAACGATATCCGACGCGCGGCACGGTTTCAATGAACGACTGGCCGTCCGCTTGTTCTCCCAGCGCTTTGCGCAGCGTGGAAATGTTGCGGTCGACGTTGTTCTCCTCGACCGTCGTTTCCGGCCAGACCGCGCTCATCAGGTTCTGCTTCGAGACCAGCTTTCCATGCCGTTCCACCAGCACGCGCAGCGTATCAAATGCCTTGCCGGTGAGCGGGATGGAGCGGCCTTCGCGCACCAAGCGGTGCTCCCCCAGTTCCAGCCGGAACGGGCCGAACTCATAGACGATTTTTGTATGCTCCGGGATCATGTTGTCAGAAAAATAGCAGAATAAAATCAGTCTATCCAAAGGACATAGGCGCCTGTTCTGACAGCTAATAGGCACCGACGGGAGCCATTCTTTCTTGGCTCGAAATTGTAGCACACAGAATCACTCAAGGAGATCAGATGCTCGGCAAAATCACAGGGTTCTTTTATGGTGTCGTTTGTTACCTCGCGTTTCTGGCAAGTTTCTTGTATGCGATTGGCTTCCTGGGCAATTTCGGCGTACCCAAGTCCATCGATTCCGGGCCGCAGTCGCCATTTATCTACGCGCTGGCGATCAATTCCTTATTGCTGGGATTATTCGCTCTCCAGCACAGCATCATGGCCCGGCAATGGTTCAAGGCCGCCTGGACTCGAATCGTGCCCGTACCCGTCGAACGCAGCACATACGTATTGTTTTCCAGTGCCGCTTTGTTCGTCATGTTCTGGAAATGGCAACCCATGGGCGGCGTGATCTGGAATGTCGGGAGCGCCTCCGGACGACTGGCTCTGTATGCTCTGTTCGCCGCCGGCTGGCTCACCGTTTTGGTGACCACCTTTCTGATCGATCATTTTGATCTATTCGGGCTTCGCCAGGTATGGCTGCATTTGCTGGGCCGCCCTTACACCTCGCTCGGTTTCCGCACGCCCGGCGTATACCGCTATATCCGGCACCCCTTGTATGTGGGATGGCTGCTGGTGTTCTGGTCGGCCCCGGTGATGACGTCCGCGCATCTGGTTTTCGCAATCGCCACCACCGCGTACATCCTAATCGCGATTCAATTCGAGGAACGGGACCTCACTCGAATGCATGGAGAATACGCCGACTATCGCAGACAGGTGCCCATGCTTCTTCCCACTGGCTCCTCGAAGCGGCAAGAAATCGCTCAAGTGCGCCCGGCTACCGCGAAGCAGGAGGGCTAACTTACCTGCGCTGGGACGGGCTCGATTCGAGCTCGAGAAGCTTTGTGGCAACGCGGATTGGGGCGGTTGTGTAGCGCCGCCCTTACTCGACCCGATGGTCCCGCATGCGGGATCGGGAAGGGCGGCATCGCTGGAAGCAATCCATGCCTGCCCAGAAACCCGCCAAAAACGTAAAACTCAACCGCATTGCAAACCTCCTTCAACCTCCATTCCCTAACGCCTCTGGCGTAAGTTTTCATTCCGAGCCCCGCAATTTGGGACGAAGAATCTCTCCCCTGGTCCCAATGGTTTTTATGAGGACTGGTGGCGCGACTTCGCTCCAGGAACGGAGCTGTATCCTGGTAATGACTGCGGAGGTGTTGACATAGGGAAGCGCAGACAATGCAAAGTGCAATCAGCAGGAAAATCAAAATCCCCAGGCGCGGAAAGCTGGCCCCTGGGGCGCCCAACTATCGCAAGTTCGCGGACGACCGGGCCGCCCGCCCTAAGAGCAAACCCTTCCGCATGAGTTAGACTTGATTCACTTGGTGAAATTTTGTCCAACTGGTATCACAAAGACGACCCTCGGCTAGGGTTCATGAATGTGCTCAGTCGGAGTATTTCGAGCATTGAGACGAAGAGGCCGAACTCAATTCCAAGCCTTCGTAACTCAGGCACGATGCTGATTGCATCTGACTATAGCGGCTTTCACCGAGAAGCCGCGTACGAGGTACTCAGTTTCATTTTCACGAATCTTGAGCTTATTGGGCCGTGGGATGCCGCAAGAAGCAAAGTTAGGGGCCGGTTCCTGAAAGATGGTCGCCGAATGGCATACAAGGCGCTGAACGATCAGAACCGACGCCGCGCCCTTGATGATTTCCTTGCGGCGTTCAATGTTCTCCCTGGGCTGCTAGTTAGCGTGGCAATCGATCATCAAATTCCAAGCATGTTTACAGAGCAAAGACATCGGCTATTAGGCCCGGGACAATCGAGTTTATTTTCCAATTGGACTCCAACGACGGTGGAGAGGGCTCTTAGAGTGGCGAACCTAGCCAGTCTTTTCATTCGCGGACTCAGCATGTCTGGTCAAGATGTTCTCTGGGTTACGGACGAAGACGATATCGTGGCGAATGAGGGGCGCCTGCGCGGGTTTGTCGATTCGTTCGCAATTGTCTCAAGCCACTATCTACCACATAGTTTGAGGCACTTGAGAATTGCCACGACGCGATCTGATACAGGAAGACGCGACCTTGAGGACTTGACGGCGATTTGCGACTTATCTGCTGGTTCGCTCCAAGACGTTTTAAAAGATGACTCCATTCGTGGTTTGCTTAATTCACCTTCACTCTGGATTCCTCGCAACTCTACATATAAGAGCAAAGTAACAAGAGTGATGGACTGGTTCGCAGATGATTCTCAGCCGCTCAAGCGCCTAACTTTCGTCGTCGATGAAGTCGGGGGGTCTCGAAAACTCCGTCTTACAGCACTTCGTTTTCACGGTTCAAACGATGAAAGCCCATGACTTGCAACGGGCTGGCGCAAGTTTCGCATCTGGTCTTTTCCAGCGGCGACAGGATGACACTGCGCTGCCAGGGAGCTGTACTATCGGAGCGAACGTGGGTGGGCGGGTGGCCACGAGAATTTGATGGTGAAAGTATTGGGTCGTGGGGCACGGAGAGAGTATACCATCTGGGCACTAGTCGCTGCGGAGAGAGACGCGGGTGCCGCACCCTTCGGTTTTAAGGGTGCGGGTTTTTCTTCGAT
>JBGPTK010000321.1:0-3710 GCA_041490605.1 Terriglobia bacterium
CCTTCCGGCTGCACGCGATAGGTGACGCTGTAGCGCGGGATGCCCGTCCCGCGAACCCATTGGTCAAAAAACCAATCGAGTGAATGCGTGCCGTCCACATCCATGTCCGGCGGCATCCCCTGCTCGATCACATGTTCGAAATCGGCGGTGGAAAGCGACTGGAAGCGATACTTCGCCAGCACGGCATGGAGAATCTCGATGAAGCGGGCGTCTGGATCTTTCGCGGCGGATTCCTTCGCGGCGGCGGAATGCTTCGCGCCCGATTCTTTCGCATCGGTTTCAGCCAGCATCATGCGAAGCATGTGGATCACCCAAGTGCCTTTGCCATAGATGATCTTGTCGTAAGCGTCCGGCGACTTCGAGGAAGAAAGACGAAAGCCGAGGCTGAGCGGCCCCGCGTCTCCGATGGCCTCCTTCGAGGTGGGTTCCTTTTCGAGGAGCGCGGCGCGGTACTGCTCAAGGGAGCGCGTCAGGATATGTTCCTGAGGATGTTTGTTATCGGCATATAGCAAGGCGAGGTAGTTCGCCATGGCTTCCTCGATCCAAGTGTCGCGATAGGTTGCGACGCCCACCTGGTTGCCCCACCACTGGTGCGCCACTTCGTGGAAAGGAACCAATTGCGTCAGTGTCTCGCGCTGCCGGGTGGCGACACCGGCGCGGGCCTGCGCTTCCGGACTCAGAAAAACAAGTGTTGAGAGATAGAGAAGCCCCGGCCAACCCTGCCCGAAGGAACCGGGAATCTGCGAAACCGCGAGCCGCGAGAACGGAAACGGCCCGTTATATTTTTCGAAGAAATGAATGGAATCCGAAACGCTATCGCCGAGCTGTTTCAGGATGGCGGCGGGACTGGGGGGAGGCGCATCCGAGGCCGGAACCGCGGGCAAGCGGTTCAAGCGGCGGTAGGAAAGCGAGTCGGTGGGGAATGAATCGCTGAGCAGCCGGTGAGATTGCAGGCGCGCCAGGAGATCGAGCTCGAGCTGCCGGTTGGCGTAGAGATCGATGCGGGGATTTTGGGCTTCGGCCATGGAAGTGGCGTATTCGCCCAGATTGAATCCGGCGAGCGCAACGGGAGTGGCGGAGCGCCAGTGACCGGCGCGCCATTCGCCTTCTTCATGCTGCTCGACGGGCTCGCCGGTGGAAACCAGCACGAGCCGCCGGGGCCAGCGGAAGGCCAGATCGAAGGTGGCGAAATGGTCCAAGCCCACCGGATGGGGATACCAACTGCCGCGCGCGCCGACAAAAAAGACGCCGTTGCCCGCGTCACCAATCACGCCGCCGTGGTAGGTGAAATGAAGCTCGTATTCTTTTCCGGCGCGCGACTGCTCCGGCAGAAAAACAACGGCGGAGTCGTTGCCGCGCCGGCCGATTTCCTGGCGGCGAATGGCGTCATTCTGAAAAAAGTCGAGCGCGTGGCCTTCGGCGCCGGTGGCGCTTTGGATTTCGAGAAACCGGGAGAGCTCGATCGAGATGGTGCGTTCCCCGTCACGCCGGGCCCGCAGTTTCATGGTTGCTTTGCCTTCGAGAGAACGATCTTCGGCGATGGTTGTTTCGATCCAATAGGAGAGCGGCTCGAAAAAATCCGAGGAGCGGGCGGGAGCAGCCGCGCGCCGAAACGAAGCCCAGACATCGTAGAACCGGGTGGCGTTCGTTACGCGAGGCTGGCCGATCAAAACCTGTTCCTCGCGGCGGTCGTCCACCAGCACATCGAACGCGCCGCTGGAATCACCCACCAGGCCCGCATAGAAATACGGCAGCGGAGTGGCGGCAAGGAAATCCGCCATGACGCGCAGGGAATGCTCGGGATTGAGCGCGGCGACAGTTGCTTTCCAGGAATCGACGAAGCCGGGATCGGGAATCGGCTGGAGGTTGGCTTCGTGGAGCTGGCCGAGCAGTTCGGCGGCAGTGTCGTCCGTGAACCGGATGTAGGCGCGGGAGATGGCCTGGTCGAGCAAAGGGACGCCGAGGAAATGCGCAAGCGAACGGCGCTCGGCGGGATCGGGCGGCAGGGCGATGATGCGGCCGCGGCCGGCGAAGACGGCTCCGGTAATCTTTCCATCGAGCGGCGCGAGGAGAGCGAGTTCCCCTTCGAACAGAGTCAGGCTGACCACGTCGCGGCGCAAGTGGAGATCGTGAATGGAATAGACCTGATCGGGATTGACCTGGAGATCGTTGAGCGCGCGGTAGAGTTCGCGGGGAGATTCCTTGGCGGCGGATGCGGTGGCGAACCCGGACGCAGGTACAGCGAAGAACAGGCAAAACCAGAGTAGTGCATGGCCCGGGCCGCGCATCAATTCAATGTACAACTTAGGACATGCCAGAGCAAGGCGGCCGGGCGAGGGGCGAAGGGTCTGTTAAAATTTTGATGTGCGCAGGATCTCCTTTCTCGCGTTCCTTCTCCTCGCCGTAGTGTGTTTCGCCGGGGCAGCTCTCCATGCCGCGCCGGCCGACACCATCGTGCTGAAAAATGGCCGGCGCATTGTGGCCGTGAATGTGGTGGAAGAGGGCGATCACGTCCGGTACGAGACGGATGCGGGCGCGTTGAGCCTGCCCAAGTCCATCGTGGCGCGCATCGATCGCGACGCGTCGATCCCTCAAGTGAATTCAGGCTGGCAGCCGGCCGTGGCCGCGCCGCAGGCGAATCCTGCCGAGGGCTTCGCGGGAATTGCGAAAGCGACGGTCCACGACGGATCGATTGATTTTTCCTACCTGGCCAGCCTGGAAAACGCGGCGAACGGCGGCGACCGTCGAGCGGTGGCAAAGGTTTCAGCGGCGCATCACGTGGCCGCGCAATTTTTGGCCGCGAGGGGAGATCTGGAAGGGGCCGTGGATCATTACCGCCGCGCGCTTACTTTTGCGCCCGATCAATTGGGGCTGCTGGTGAATCTTGCCGATCTGCAGCTCCGCCGGAGTGAATTCACCGCGGCGCTGGATACGCTCGATCATGCCCGGAGAGTGGCGCCGAATTCCGCCGACGTGGCGAAACTTTCGGGCTGGGGATATTACAGCACGAACCGGCTGGAGCAGGCCGTGGCCGAGTGGAAGCTGGCGGTGGAATTGCGTCCCGATCCGGACGTGCGGCGGGCGCTCGAGAAAGCCCAGCGCGACCGGGAAGCGGAAACTGACTACCGGGAAGGCCGGACCCAACATTTCACGCTGAAATATTACGGAGGCGCGGCGCCGGAGCTGGCGCGCGAAGTGTTGCGGACTCTCGAAGAGCATTTCCGCGCCATCGAATCCGTGCTGGGATTTTCGCCGCCGGATTCGGTGGCCGTGATTTTGTACACCGACCAGGCCTTCGCGGATATCACCCGCGCGCCGGGCTGGGCGGGAGCGATCAACGACGGGCGAATCCGGGTGCCGGTGAAGGGACTGACGAACGTGACGCCGGATTTTTCGCGCATCCTGAAACACGAACTGACGCACACCTTCATCCAGCAGAAAACGCGCGGGCGTTGCCCGGTGTGGTTGCAAGAAGGGACCGCGCAATGGATGGAAGGGCAGCGCAGCGGGAACGCGGCCGCGGGACTCGTGAGCGCGTATCAGAGGAAAGAATACATGCCGCTCGCGGCGCTGGAAGGATCGTGGCTGAATTTTTCGGGACAGTCCGCGAGCTTTGCGTACGCGTGGTCGCTGGCCGCGGTGGAATCCATTGTGGCGGCGGGCGGCGAAAGCGATTTGGACAAGTTGCTGATTGAATTGCCCAATGTGCC
>JBGPTK010000322.1:0-3708 GCA_041490605.1 Terriglobia bacterium
CGGAATCGGGAACATCACACTCGATGGAACGCGCGCGGCGGTTCGCACCGTAATCCGCTACCGCCAGGGCGTGCTCTCCGGCAAAGGCGCGAGCCTGCTCGACGGCTACATGGAAGACCTGGCCACGGACCGCATCTACCGCTTGCTGATCGCGCAGCGCGTGAGGCACCGCGTGGCCGTGGCGGACGACGCGGGCGAATTCCTGGTCCACACTCCGGAGCTGATCACTCAAATTTTTGACGAAGAACTCGCGCGCATCCTGCGCGAATTGCCCGCGGGAACTCACCCGGGAATTATCGAACGATATCAGCAAGCTCGAACCATCAGTGAACGAATGATTCAGGACGGCGAATTCACCACCGCCTAATCCGCTCAGGCGACCAGGAGACCCATACAGATGGCACCGAACGGCAAATCGAATCCCGAATCGCAAAATGCAAACGGCAATGGCCACACGTTTCCGCGATGGAAAGGGGTCACTCGCCCTTACACCGCTGCGGACGTTGAGCGCCTGCGCGGTTCCATCCGCGTGGAGCACACGATCGCGCGCATGGGCGCGGAGCGATTGTGGAAATTGCTGTACACCGAGCCTTACGTTCACGCCCTGGGCGCCCTGACGGGCAACCAGGCCGTCCAGCAGGTTCTGGGCGGACTGAAAGCGATTTATGTGAGCGGATGGCAGGTGGCCGCCGATGCGAACAATTCCGGCGAGATGTATCCCGACCAGAGCCTTTACCCCTCGGACAGCGCCCCGAACCTGGTCCGCAAGATCAACAAGTCATTCCAGCGCGCCGATCAGATCGATCACTCCGAAAACCGCAATGGCACCTACTGGTTCGCTCCGCTGGTGGCGGACGCCGAGGCAGGCTTCGGCGGCGATTTGAACGCCTACGAACTGATGAAGTCCATGATCGAAGCCGGCGCCGCTGGAGTCCATTTTGAAGACCAGCTTTCCTCCGCAAAAAAGTGCGGCCACATGGGCGGCAAAGTGGTTGTGCCGACCAGCGAATTTGTGCAGAAGCTTGTGGCGGCACGGCTCGCCGCGGACGTGATGGGCGTCCCGACGATCTTGATCGCGCGCACTGACGCGCAAAGCGCCGGACTGATCCGGTCCGATTTCGACGAGCGCGACCGCGCCTTCCTGACCGGCGAACGCACGGCGGATGGATTCTTCGGCTTCCGTGGCGGCCTGGACGCCGCTATCGCGCGCGGCCTGGCCTATGCGCCCTATGCGGACATGATCTGGTGCGAAACTTCGACGCCCGATCTGGAAGAAGCGCGCAAGTTCGCCGAAGCCATCCATGCCTATTTCCCGGGCAAGCTGCTGGCCTACAATTGCTCGCCCTCCTTCAACTGGAGAAAGAAGCTGGATCAGGAAACCATCGCCCGCTTCCAGAAGGAACTGGGCGCGATGGGTTACCGATTTCAATTTGTCACGCTCGCCGGGTTCCACTCGCTCAACCTCTCGATGTATGAACTGGCGCGCGCGTATCGCGACCTGGGAATGGCCGCGTATTCGGAGCTTCAGGAGCGCGAATTCGCTCTGGAGGCCGACAATTACCGGGCCGTGAAGCACCAGCGTTTCGTAGGCACCAGCTATTTCGACGCCGTCCAGCAAGTGATCGCCGGCGGCAATTCGTCGGTGACGGCGCTGAAGGGATCCACGGAAGAGGCGCAGTTCACCAAAGAACTGACACCGCATTCCATCGCTCCGTCGCGCCGCCCCATTCCGAAGGTTCCGGGACGCACGCGGCTGTCGAATAACTTTTAGGCGCGCTCGCGCGCTAGGACTTGGGACATGGCGCTATTCATAATTGTCGTGGTATCGATGGTCGTCGGGCAAACCTGGCTCGATTGGCGCGACGACGACCGCCGCTCAGCCCTTCCGGCGTGGGCGAGCAGCGTGGCGCTTTCCGGCGTCCTCGTTGCTTCGCTCACCGCCGCCACTTCTCTCGCCTCGATCTTTTATCGCGACACCGTCGGGCAGCTCACCAGCAGCATGAACTCGCCCATGTTCTGGCCCGAACTTGGCTTGCTGCTTTGCGGCCTGGGCATCGCGGTGGCAGCCGTCCGCCAGAAGCGCGTTCGGGTGATGCTACTGATAGCCGGCTTGCTCACTGCCGCGTTCTGGCTCGGCCTGGCGCTCTCCGCCTAGTCACTCTTCAACCCCATCCTCGTTCGGTATCAGGCAGCGATAATTCGCTGCCGAAATTTACGTTCAATTCAGCGGATCGGTTTCTTTCTCGCGCCTCCTTCGTGTTCTTCCGGATGTGATCCCACAACATGCAAAGCCCGCTTGCTGAATCCGAACGAGCCTCAGACTGGAAGTTGAATCTGCTGAACGGTCGGTGTTTTGGATTGCGGCCGCAGGAATCCTGAAAAAATCACCCCGCCGAATTGACCCGCTAAGCGTAAGGCGCGGGGAGCCCCAGGTTTCGCCGGTGCTCGCGCATCTGATCCTGCTGGTGACTTTGGATTCGCGCATCGGAACGCGGCTGCGCCGAGCACAGCAGCACAAACCCCGCGGCCAGATCTTCCGGGTAGTAGGATTCCGACGCGCTCTGATCGAACTTCCCTTCGCCGATCAGCCGTCCGGCGCAAGTGAGGCACCTTCCGTGGTGGCATATCGCGGGGAGATCCAGCCCGTTCCGCGCAGCCGCATCCCAGATAAATTCATCCCGGTTGACCAGGATTTCCCTTGGGCCGTCTGGCGTTTCCAGGACAATTCGATGGTTCGAAGAATCCACTGTTGGGAAGTATAGAAGATTTGCTGGTTTATCCGCGTGCCGCCGGGGGATCAATTCCCAACCGGCGGCACGCGAACACTTCAAAATCAACTGTCCATGATGCTTTCGCCACCTGCTCATTCCGAGGGAGGCCGGCCAAGCCGGCATGGCGCGGAATCGGGACTGCATGTCCCGATTCGCCGCACGCCCTCTCGCCTGACCCCGCCGCACATAGTGCGGCCCCGGAATCACAACGCCCGGTTACAACTAATTACGGATTATAAAATCCGCGATTCTTGCTGTACGGCGCTTCGCCCGGCTCTCCACGGCGGAAGTGCCCGGAGGGAACCGACTTTCCGTCGCGCTCGTGCGCCAGCAGTTCGATGAACCACGCCTCGTGTTCGATTTCTTCGTTCAGAATTCGCGCGGCCATGTCGTAGGTGCGGGGATCTTTGCCGAAGGTTACATCGCACACGGCGCTCCAGCTTCGGATGGCGCAACGCTCCGATTCGAGCAGCAGCGTCAAAATATTTACCGCCGTGGGCGGATCGGGTAATTTCGCCGCCTTGCAACCCGCCTGGTCGTGAAACGCCGGCAAATCGTTCGGCAGTTCCCCGCCCAGTTCGTAAATGCGCGGCACGATCAGTTCCCAGTGGGCCCGGTCTTCGAGGCGGGCATCCTCGCAAATCTCCTTGTAGTCCTCATGTCCTGCAAGATGCATGCGAAGAATCGTATAGTAGTAATAGGTGCTGGCAAATTCCGCACCGGCGTTGGCGATCAGCATTTTGATCAGCTTCTCGACGTCCACTCCGCGCGCGCGAATCACTTCCACCCCCACGCGGCCGGAAACGTCTCCTGGTTTCACGACATGCTTGTCTGCCTTCTCTGGCATTGTGCTACCTCCAGGCAGCAAACTAGCCCCCGCGCAGGTAAAGGTCTAATATATAGTTGCTATGAAACCCATAGGCAAAACGTCTCGCAC
>JBGPTK010000323.1:0-3684 GCA_041490605.1 Terriglobia bacterium
CACATCGCGCAAATAAAGAGCACAGGCAAAATTAAGGTCAACGATCTTCTGATCGGCGGTAACGGCGCCGATTCGAAGTTGATGGGGCGCTGGTTCAAAAGTGACTAGGCGCATGGGTTCAATATTCCTTTAGGACGCTGCAATCCGAATCTGTGCAGCGACTGCTTATTTTATCGGCAACCGCGGAAGCTTGTCCATCGGCAGATTGGCCCTAGCGAAAAATATCCCGCTCCGCCGGACGAATTAATTCTCGCCCGCTCCCCGGTTGCCGCGCTGTTTGCACGCCTTGAACGATCGCCACCGGCACGCGGCCGGTTTTGCCCATCACCAGCTCAGCGGCGGAAGCGACTTCATCCGCGAGGGCGATCAACGTGGCCTGCAAAGTTTTTCCACTGGCATCCCGCTGACCGCGATAATCCATCAGCGGCGCGATTCCTGCAACGCCCAGCGCAACATTGACGAGGCCCTCGCGCCACGGGCGTCCAAAAGTGTCCGAGATAATTACGCCGGCAGGAACTCCAAAAGTTTTTGCCAGTTGCGCGCGCAACACATCCGCGGAGCGGTCGGGATCTTCCGGGAGCAATACCGCCGTACCTTCAGGAGTGTTTGAGCCATCCACGCCGGCATTGGCGCAGACAAAGCCATGACTTGTTTCCGCGACAATCACGCCGCGTTCCATTTTGAGGATTCGCCTGGCCTCCAGCAAAACCAGTTCGATCATTCGCGGATCTTTATGATATTCCGCGGCCCATCGCTCCGCGCGCTGCGAAGGCTTAATGGAATCGAGCCGAACAATTCTTCCTTCCGCCTTGGACACAATTTTATGCGCCACAACAAAAATATCTCCCGCGCCTATGGGGAGATCAATTTGCCTTGTGGCCTCCGCAATCAGGCGAGCAAGATCATCGCCGGGCGATATTTCCGGCAAACCTGGCAGCGGAATAATCTGGATGGGAGGAAGAGGCACTTTTCTGCCGAGCCTGGTTACCTTTCCAAGCTGTCAATCAACGGGATGATCGCCGCTGGCAAGACGCAGCACCTTGCCGCGTGATTGCAAGATGTGATCGTAGGTCAAGCGGCGGGCCAGATCGCCATCGTGGTTTCGAATGGCCTTGATAATTTCGGAATGCTCTTGAACGGGCGCCTCGCCGTAGTAACCGATATCGATGGCGGCGTACATGACGCGTTCCATGTGGCAGCGCATGTCGGCAACGGCGCGGACGAGCATAGGATTGCGAGTGAGGCGGGCGATGCCGATGTGGAACGCGGTATCCGCCTTGATGAACCGCTCGTAGCTGGAACGGTCGTTGGTTTCGTACTCCGTTTTTCCCAGGCGGGTGAGCTCATCCAGGAGCTTCGGGTCATTTCCTTTTCGAGCGGCCAGTTCAGCGCATGCGCCTTCGATGGCGGCGCGGAATTCGTAAATTTCGTTCAGCCAGCCGATGGTCATCGAGCTGACGAAGTAGCCACGATTCGGAACGATGCGCAGCAGATTTTCCTGCTGCAAACGGACGGCGGCCTCGCGGACGGGGGTACGGCTCCCGCGATAGCGCTGCGCCAGGGCTTTTTCGCCGAGAGCTTCGCCGGCAGGATAAAGACCGCGAATGATATCGCGCTTCAGGGCCTGATACACACGTTCACTGAGGGTGCTGCGGCCGTTCTGACTGCCCGGGGCAGAATGGCCAAAGCCAGGGAGTCCGAGGCGCTTTCTGGCCGCTGACGGCGAGCGAGACTTTCTGGCCCGCACGGTCTTTCCGCTCACTCGTTTCGCATCCGGCAAGAAGAGCTCCTTCGTGGAACCAGAGAATAAATTAGATTGGCAGAAACTGCAACAGGAAAGGTACGGCGGCCACGGCACTGGAGGATGCTTTTGAGGCCGATCGAGCGGACCCCGCCGACATACGGCTGGTATACCATAGATGTGGGACTTGACATTCCCGCAGCGCGAGGTGTAGCGTCCGTCACTCTTGTGGACGATGTTGTGCCGGAAAATCACTGCTCCAAGATTGTCCCCCGGTACGAGAGAATCCAGCCGCACATTTTCAGGCTGCAGGAAGACCTGGATCGAGGAAGGTGAATGGAATGCCCGAAGACGCGCGAATCGCGAAAAGCCAAACTCTGTTTCCCGTGGAGGAGATTCGATCCTTGTTTCCCGCCCTTCGAATGGCGGGCGAATTTATTTTTTTTGATAATGCAGCGGGGGCCCAGATTCCCCAGGCGGTATTGGACGCGGTCACTCATCACCTGCTGGAATGCAACGTGCAGCGGGGCGGCCGCTACGCGAAAAGCCAGGAGGTGGACGCAACAATCGCTCGCGCCCGCCAAAGCGTTGCGCTTTTCCTGAACGCGAACGACCCGAGTGAAGTTTGCTTCGGCATGAATGCCACTACCTTCATCCGCCTGGTGAGCCTGGCCATCGGCCAAAGCCTGGGCGACCGCCGCGAAATTATTTTGAGCGACATGGATCATGAGGGGAATATCGCGCCGTGGCTGGCGCTGGAGAGGGAAGGAGCAAAATTCCTCTGGTGGCGCATGCGGGATGACGGGAACTTGCACGTGGAGGACCTGGAAGCGCTTCTTTCCTCGCGAACTCGCCTGGTGGCCTGCACCGTGACGTCGAACGCGATTGGTTCGGTGGTCGACGTTGCTGGTGCCGCCAAAGCCGCTCACGCGGCAGGCGCGGAGGTTTTTCTGGACTGCGTGCACTACGGACCCCACGGCCCGATTGACGTCCAGGCATGGGATTGCGATTATCTGGTGTGTTCGGGATACAAGATTTTTTCTCCCCACATGGGATTCCTGTGGGGGCGCCGGGAAGTGCTGAACCGGCTGCAAACATTTCGTGAAGACTTCATCCCCGACGAACCTCCTGGAAAGATTGAAGTGGGAACTTTTGTTTATGAAAACGTTGCCGGAATGGACGCGGCAATTCGTTACTTGGAGGATTTAGGAAAGCGGCTGGCGCAGAATGGCTCGGCGGACTCGAGGCGGGCCAACCTTTTATTCGCCATGCGGGGCATTCGCGACTATGAAGCTTCGCTTTCGCTGGAAGTTTTGCGCCTTCTTGAGGAATGCGGCGCGGACATCTACGGCGTTCGTGATCCCGGATCGATCGAGCAACGAGTACCTACGTTCTGCTTCAATTTGAAGAGAACAGCTCCTTCGAAAGTGGTGGAAACGCTTGCGAGCGCAGGCATCGGCGCGCGGGACGGGCACATGTACTCGCCGCGTTTGATGGCCAGGCTGGGGCTTGCGATGGATTCGGGGGCCGTCCGCATCTCGCTGGCACACTACAACACTTTCGAGGAGATCAATCGTTGCCGGGAAGTGCTGCGCGGTATCGCTTCGCACGGTTAGTTTTTCGAACAGCGCTGCGCCAGCTGCGGGCCATCCGGCTTCCGCAAAAATCGAATCCTTCCGGCAAAAGAATTACGCAGATGAATCGCTCCGCTCAGCCTTTCATCGGACGATTAACGATCCTGCCAAAGTATGTTTCGCGTGATCGCCAGAATGTCCGGCGTTCCGCACAGAGCCATGGTGGTCAGGAATTCGGTATGGAGAATTCGGATCACCTGTTCGACTCCGGAGGCGCCATTCACGGCGAGACCCCAAAGATAGGGCCGGCCAATCAGGACAGCGCGCGCACCCATCGCCAGCGCTTTGATTACATCAGTTCCCCGGCGA
>JBGPTK010000324.1:0-3628 GCA_041490605.1 Terriglobia bacterium
GCCACCCGCAGCGAATCCACCATGTGAGTGGATTCGGCGATGTTACGCATCTTGCCGTCGACGAAGGCGGCAAGCTCTTTCAGGTAGGCCTCGTCACCATCGGCCTGCACATTGTAAAACTGGTCGTAAATTTCGATTTTCACGGTAGGCAATCTCCCTGCTGGACGCTCGTATTCTCCGCCGCCTCGCCCGCCCGCGCAACCTCGATAATTCCGAACTGGTTTCGCAAATGTGCGGCTCGAATGTAGCGCCGCCTTTTAAGGCGGCATCTTCAGGTTTTGTTAAGACGCCCGCAACACCGCTCCCAATTTCTTTTCCACCGTCGCAATAATCCGCCCGCTGAACTCGCTCACTTGCGCATCCGTAAGAGTCGCCTCCGGATTTACAAACGTGACTCTCACCAAAAGCGAATATTTTCCCGCGGGGATTTGCCCGCCGCGAAACAAGTCAACCGGCTCGACGCTCGCAATTTCCGGTATCGCGAGCGAGCGAATCGTTTCCGCCACCTGGGCAAACCCGGTGCCATCGGCAAGCACCAGCGAAAAATCGCGCTCCACGGCAGGGAAACGCGGCAACGGCTTGAATTGAAGCGCGGCGCGAACGGCTTTACATCGATCGTAGAACGGTTCCAGCGCCAATTCGGCCACGTATACGTCCTGCCGCAGCTTGAAACGTTCCACGATTCGGCGCGCGAGTTGTCCCGCCACCCCTACGGAACCCGCCACCGCAAGCAACAGCCGCGCAGCCCGTCCCGCGTACAGCCAATCAGGCCCGCCATTTTCCCACGCAATTCCGCCGGCCAACTCGCCGATGTGGTCGAGATCGCCCTTCAAATGATTGAAAGTAAATTCAGCCGCCGCCCCATGAATCGTTTTCTGGTTCGCCAGTCCCGTGGCGGCCAGCGTCAAGATCCGCGATTCCACGGGCTGGCCTTTTCGAATTTCATAAATTTTTCCAATTTCAAAAAGCCGCAGGTCGCGCTGCCCACGATTCAAATTCCATTCCAGCGCCGCGATCATGCTCACGATGCCCGATGTGCGCAGAATCGAAGCATCTTCGGCCAGGGGATTGGCGATCACGGCGGGCTGCATGCCCTCGGCGCGAAATAGCGCGTCTTTCGGAGGATCGACCAGCGGAATCGAAACGATTTCCTGATATCCCAGCGCCACCAACCGCTCGCGCAAGCGGTCTTCGGCATCCGCATACGGCAGGCGAGCCGCCGCCTGCTTGGCGGCCGGCAATCGCGGAGGAAATTTTTCCACTCCGTAAAGCCGCGCCACTTCTTCCACCAGGTCGATTTCCCGCGTGACGTCGCGCCGCCAGGAGGGCCGCTTGCATTCCCACCGCGCCATGATCGAACCGGCGCTGCCTCGATTGGCGTCCACGCGCTGCGGCGCAAACCCCAATGCGCCGAGGATTCCCTCGATGTCCCTATCGGGTACATCGGTGCCCATCACGCGCAGCAATTCCTTTCGCGTGAATTCAATAGTCTGTTCCGGTTCGCGCCGCGGATACAGGTCGATGATGCCGGAAAGAACTTCGCCGCCCGCGGCCTGTTGAATCAGTTCCGCGCAGCGCCGGTTGGCCAGCGCGGCCATTTCCGGATCGGCCCCGCGCTCGAAACGCATCGAAGCCTCGGTGCGCAAGCCGAGCGCCTTCGACGCGCGGCGTATCGAAATCGGATCGAACCACGCGCATTCCAGCAAAATATTCCTGGTCGAAAAGCTGATCTCGGTTTCCGCGCCGCCCATGATTCCGCCGATGCCGATCGAGCGTTTTCCATCGGCGATCACGCACATCTCCAGGGTGAGCGTGCGCTCGACTCCATCCAGAGTTCGCAATTTCTCGCCCGGACGCGCGCGGCGCACCACGATCCGATGCTCCGCAAGCGTATCCAGATCGTAGGCGTGCAGCGCGTGCCCCAATTCGAGCATCACGTAGTTCGTCGCGTCCACCACATTGTTGATCGAGTTTTGCCCCAGCGCCGCCAGCCGCTCGCGCAGCCAGTCCGGCGAAGGAGCCACCTTCACTCCGCGAATCACCAGGGCGGTGAACCGGCCGCACAAATCCGGAGATTCGATATCCACACGCGCCGCGGAAGAAGCTTTGTCGGCCGCCTCTTTCAACTTTGGACGAACCGGCTTCAACGGAAGCCGGTACAGCGCCGCAAGTTCGCGCGCAATTCCCAGGTGCCCCAGGCAATCCGGCCGGTTGATGGTGATTTCCGCGTCCAGCACTGGCCCCGCCGGCGTTTCTTCGATCGCGTCAATCGCCGTGCCGGAAAGCGCCAGGCGCGAGCGCGCCTCTTCCGCCGTCGCCGTCACCGGCACAAATTCCTGCAGCCATTTGTAGAGAACTTTCATTCCAGAATCAGCTCAGGGCTCGGCTATCCCCAACAACATGGAGATCCCTCGCTCCTTCTCTTTGCGCCCTCAGCGCCTCTGCGGTAAAGCCTTGGTATTTTCATGGTCTTCCCGCCAGCCGCCCGTAAGAAACCTGCGTATCGTATTCCAGGCGCACATAGCCGTATTCCTCGTGCGCCGCGAAAATTCGCTCGAGCTCCGCCATCATCGGCGGATAATTGGGATGATCTTCCTTCGGCGAATAAGACGAGCTCAGCAGCCGCCCTTTCAGTCCCGCGAAATCGAAAAGCTGCTCGTTCTTGAAATGCTCGTCGCTGAATTTTCCCGGCGCGAAAAACGCCGCCATTTTTTCCTGATCCACATGACGTTCCGCCACACCCGCATAATCGGTTCCGTAAGTTCGCAGAGTTTGTTCGTATTCGCTCGCGAAAGCCGAAGAATCATTTTTCCGGTGGTTGTAAACCACCGCCACCCACCCATCCCGCCGCAGAATTCGCAAGAACTCCGCACGGCAGCGCTCCCGATCGAACCAATGAAACGCCTGGCCGGCCACAATCAAGTCAACGCTCGAATCCGGAAGCGTAGTAGCTTCCGCCGATCCCGCAACGCTGTGATATTTTGGAAACTCCTCCAGCAATCGTTCCCCTGCCTCGCGCATCGGCGCGTTCGGCTCCACGCCGTAAACCACGTTGCCCACCTCCAAAAACAGCCGCGCCAGAAATCCCGTGCCTGATCCGATGTCCGCGACAACGGAATCCGCCGTCAGCCCGCATTCCTTCCGCAACAGATCGATCACCGCGCGCGGATAGCCCGGCCGGTACCGGACGTAATCCTCCACCCGGTTCGAAAATCGCAGCTTGGGATCAGTCGCAATCACTCGCCATCCTCTCTAAGGAAATTGCCGCAGGAATCGCACGTCATTCTGGAAAATCGTCGGCAAATCGACGCCATATTTCAGCATCGCGAACCGGTCCACGCCGATTCCGAAAGCAAAGCCCGAAAGCCGCTGCGGATCGTAGCCCTTGATGAATTCGTAGACCGCCGGATTCACCATCCCCGCGCCGAACAGTTCAATCCATCCCGATTGCTTGCAAACCCGGCAGCCGCTTCCGCTTCCGCCGCACACGTGGCACGTCGCGTCCACTTCCACCGAAGGCTCGGTAAACGGAAAATGGCTGGGCCGCAGCCGCGTTTTCACCTTGGGTCCGAAAAACGACCGCACAAAATATTCCACCGTCCCCTTGAAGTCGCAAAAAGTGATGTCC
>JBGPTK010000325.1:0-3620 GCA_041490605.1 Terriglobia bacterium
ACTTTGGCGTTCATGGAAACTTCCGAGACGCGCGGGATCATTCCCGCGTTGCTGCTGACGATCAGATGCAGGCTCGCGTACGCCAGGACGAGTCCCGCGGCCGCGCCCAGCAGCGACAGCACTGTGCCCTCGACGATGAATTGCCGCGCCAACCTGCCGAAAGATGCGCCCAGCGCGGTGCGGATCGCCGTTTCACGCTGGCGCACTTCGGCGCGCGCCAACAGCAAGTTGGCAACATTCACGCAAGCGATCAGCAGCACGAAACCCACGGCGAAGAGCAGCATCAGCATCGCCGGCCGCACCGTGCGAATCACCTCGGACTGAAAGGGATACATCACGATCGGGTGACGATCCGGCCGGAACGCATGAGTGTTCGGAGCGGCAGTTTCTCCCCAGTGGCGAACCAGTTGCGTCATTTCCGCATTCGCTTGCATCACCGTGACGCCCGTCTTCATTCTCCCCAGCAAATAAAGAAAATGGCTGCCACGGCCGCCGGGTTTGGCCGGATCGATTTGGAGCGGCAACCAGACTTCCGCGGGATTGGCTTGGCCGGGAGGAAACTGAAAATCCTTGGGCATCACGCCAATGACGGCGCACTTCGAGCCGCCCAGCATCGTGTCATGCCCCACGATTCCGGGATCGCCGCCGAAGCCCCGGCGCCACAGCCCATAGGAGATCAGCGCCACCGGCGGCGCGCCGGGCTTGTCGTCCTGATCGGTGATCGTCCGGCCGATCATCGGCGAAGTGCCGAGCGATTCGAGCAATCCGCCGGTGACGTAGGAGGCCGGAGCGCGAATGGGTTCCGTCACGCCCGCGATATTCACGGCGGTTTCTCCCCAGGCTTCCATGGATTGCCAGGACTTCGCGTCGCGCTTGATGTCCAGGTATTCAGGCGGAGAAATCCAGAATCGCCGCAGGCCTCCGCCGGGGAAAGTGGGAAATTCCGAATAGACCCGCACCAGTTGTTCGGGCTGTTTAAAGGGCAGCGGTTTCATCACCACGGCGTAAACGACGCTGAAAATCGCGGTGTTTGCCCCGATGCCCAGAGCCAGCGTAAGAACAGCCACGGCGGTGAAGCCAGGGTTTTTCGCCAGCATGCGAAGCCCGTAGCGCACGTCCTGCCAGAATGTCTCCACGTTTGACCTTCCTCTCTCCCCTCGACTTTTTGCTTACTCGGCTGCAATCAACCGGGATTGCCAACTGCCCGTCTATGAGGCAGTGGTGCCGGCCTTTGCTTCCGCATTGACGATCCACCCGTCGGCAAGCTGAATGATCCGATCGCCGTAGGCTGCCCATGCGTCGTTGTGCGTCACTTGAATGATCGTGGTGCCCTGCTCATTCAGTTGCATCAGCAGGTCCATGATCATTTTGCCCTGGCTCGAGTGCAGGCTGCCGGTCGGCTCGTCGGCCAGAATCAGTTTTGGATTTCCGATGACGGCGCGGGCCACGGCCACCAACTGCTGCTGTCCGCCGGAAAGCTGATTGGGATACAGGTTCTTTTTTCCGACGATCTGGAATCGGTCCAGCACGTCGGCCACGATTCCTTCGCGCTCGGCTTTTTTCATATCGCGATAGGAGAGCGGCAAATCCAGATTCTCGGCCACCGTCAGATGATCCAGCAGGTGGTACTGCTGGAAAACGAAGCCGATGTAGCGCTTGTGCAGCTCAACGCGCTGCCGGTTGTCGAGCTTGTGGACGCCATGATCGGCCAGGTAGTATTCGCCCCGCCACGATCCATCGAGCATGCCGATGATGCCCATCAACGTGGATTTCCCCGCGCCCGAAGGTCCCATCACGGTCACAAATTCACCGTCGGCGATTTCCAGGTTGATGCGGCGCAGCACCCAGGTTTTTCCCGCGCCGGATTCGTAAAACTTCTCGACATCTTTCATGTTGATCACAATTCCTCCAGTGGAACTAATCTCTTTTCAAAAAAAACGGCAGCAGGGCTTTTTCTCGATTCCCTTTTCCAGCCTCGAGCCGCCCGGATCACTCATACCGCAACGCCGCCATCGGGTCCACTTTCATCGCCCGCCGAGCCGGAACATAACAAGCCGCCACAGCGATTCCCGTCAGGAGCACCGCGACGCCGGCAAACGTTGCCGGATCGCTGGCCGTCACGCCGAGCAAAGCGAAACGCAGGCCCTGGCCCACCACGAGCATGAGGATTCCGCCTCGTTGTGCGCCTATGCCCAGCGCCAGCGTGAGAATGGCGGCGGCGGTGAAGCCGGGGTTTTTGGCAAGCATTCGAGCGCCATAACGCAGATCCTGCCAGATCATTCTCATCGTTCGGCCCTCCCCTCCGTGGCCGTCAGCGAACCCGCGCCCCGCTTTTCTTGATTGTCGTAAGAAAACCTCTATCAGGGCTCTTCCTGGTTCCGATTTGTAACCTCAATTGCGGAATGGCAAGCGCTACTCCACCACCAGCACAATAAAAGTGGCGTCATCCGCGAATTCATTGCCGCAAAAGCCGGAAACGGCGCGCTGAATGTCTTCCTTGAGCGTATCGGCGCGCGCACCGTCGTGTTCGCCGAGCAGCGCCAGCAAGCGTTGCTCTCCAAATTCTTCTTCCCCGGCGTTCCGGGCTTCGGTCAGGCCATCCGTATACAGAATGACGCGATCGCCGGAGCTGAGCAGGATTTCGCCCTGCTGGTACTGGCCATCCGGGAAAAGTCCCAGCACGTCGCCGCCTTCGCCCAGGCGGACGCAGGAGCCGTCCCTGCGCAGCACGATGGGCAAATTATGCCCCGCGTTGACGTACGCCATTTGTTTCGTCCCCGCGTCCAGCAAGGCGTAAAAGAAAGTAACGAACCGGTCCGGCGCAATGTTCCGGCAGATCGAGCGATTCACCAGCGCGCACAGCTCGGCCGGAGCGATCGTCTCGGATGCGAATCCCCGGACCGTTGCTTGCAGGTTTGACATCAGCAGCGCCGCCGGCACTCCTTTGCCGGCCACGTCCGCGATGCAGAAAGCCACATGCCCGGGGCTGAATCGAAGCACGTCGAAATAGTCCCCGCCCACCACCAGCGCCGGCTGCCAGGCGCCCGCCACCTGGTAGCCCTCGATCTGCGGAATCTCTTTCGGCAGGAATCCCTGCTGGATTTCACGCGCCTCTTCGATTTCCCGTTCTTTCCGGTGAAGCTGCAACACCACTTCCTGGCTGCGCGATTCCTTTTCGGCTTCGCGCTGCTGCGCCTCGCGCCGCGCGCGTCCTTGCTCCACCTGTGTGCGCAGCACTTCCAGCAACCGCGCGTTTTCCCAGGGTTTTTGGATGAAGTCCCCCACGCCGCCTTGCATCACTTCCACGGCAAGTCCCACCGTGCCCCAACCGGTCATCACCACAATGGGCAAAATGCTGTCTTTGGACCGGACTTGCGCCAGCAGGTCCAGTCCTTCGCGGCCAGAGGTGGTATCACGGGCATAGTTCAAATCCATCAGAAGGAGGTCAAAATTCTGTCTATCCAGAGCCTCCACAACCGCTGCGGGGGAGGAGACGGTTTCCATCTCGTAGCCCTGCCGCTTGAGCAGGAGCCGCAAGGCTTCCAGGACATCTGGCTGATCGTCGGCAATCAGGATTCGAGGAATGAGTCTTTCTCCACTTACAATTTTGCTTTCCTGGG
>JBGPTK010000326.1:0-3618 GCA_041490605.1 Terriglobia bacterium
CGCGCCGGCAATGCTTCTCTCGAAGAATTTGCGGTGGCGCTGGCCGTCCGGCGCAATCATTTCAACGCGGCCACCAATCTCCATCTCGATCAGTTGTATCCCACCAGCCGGTTGCTCTCGATGATTACGGGCGTCTCCGTGCCTCCGAACAAGGCCGTGGTTGGCGCCAACGCCTTCGCGCATGAAGCTGGAATCCATCAGGATGGCATTCTGAAGAATCCGTTGACGTACGAAATTATTTCGCCGGAAGCAGTCGGCGTGCCCGCCCGCCAGCTTGTTCTGGGAAAGCATTCGGGGCGGAATGCGCTGCGCTCCCGGCTGGCCGAACTCGGCTATTCGCTCGAAGATGACGAACTGATGGATTGCTATCGAGCGGCCATGGCCGTGGCGGATGAAACCAAGCGTGTGACGGATCGGGACCTGCTCAAAATTTTGCACCAACTTCGCCGCAATCGCGCGCCGGCTCAAGCATCCACCAGCGCCACCGCGGCGCACTAATTGTCCAAAGGGGAAACTGCCATGGGGGGAATCAAAAAGACGATCGCGCTGCTGCCGGGGGATGGAATCGGCCCCGAAGTGATCGGCGCCGCCACGCGCGTGCTGAAGGATTGCGCGGCGGAGTTTGGCCACCAATTCGACCTGATCGAATTTCCCATCGGCGGAATCGCGATTGACCGCTGCGGAACACCGCTCCCGGTAGAAACGCTGGCCGGCTGCCGTTCCGCCGACGCGGTCCTGCTGGGCGCCGTCGGCGGCCCGCGATGGGATAGCCTGCCCATCGGCAAGCGGCCGGAAAGCGGATTACTTGCCTTGCGCCAGCAACTCGGCCTTTTTATTAATCTGCGGCCCACCCGTTTGCGCCCGGCGCTGCGAGGAATATCTCCCCTGCGCCCGGAGCGCGCCCGCAAATTCGATTTTGAAATCGTGCGCGAGCTTGCCGGCGGAATTTACTTTGGCGAACACAAAGTGAGCGGCGCCAACGGCACGGAGACGGCTTCCGACATCGAAACGTACACTTCCTCGGAAATCGAACGGATCGCGCGCTATGCTTTTGTCCGCGCGGAAAAACGCCACAAACGTCTGGTCAGCGTGGACAAGGCCAACGTGCTGGCCAGCTCCGGGCTGTGGCGAAGAACGGTGACCCGCATCGCGAGCGATTATCCGGACGTTTCGCTGGAACACATGTACGTGGACAACGCCGCGATGCAATTGGTTCTGCGTCCGGGAGATTTCGACGTGATCCTGACTTCGAATATGTTCGGGGACATTCTGAGCGACGAAGCCGCGGCGCTGGTGGGCTCCATCGGCCTGGTGCCTTCGATGAGCCTGGGAGACGGTCCCGCGCTTTACGAACCGATCCATGGATCGGCGCCTTCGATTGCCGGGAAGGATCTGGCGTGCCCGATCGGCTCCATTTCCTGCATCAGCATGATGCTGAAGGAATCGTTCGGACTCGAGACCGAGCCGGCATGGATGGATGCCGCGGTGGACCGAGTAGTGGATCGCGGCTACCGCACCAGCGACATTGCCGAAGCGGACAGCAAAATCATCGGCTGCTCGGCCATGACGGAAATGATTCGCACCGAAATGGGTGAATCGCTGCTGCATTCCGAGCGTTATGGCTGGGGAGTTTAAGCGGCGTAGATTTTGACGCCGTTGTCATTCCAGCCAGCGTTGAGTCATGTGGTTGAAATTAAAGATGCCACCCTGAAGGGTGGCGCTACACGAACACTTCTGTTCGGTGTTCCTTCACAGACTGTAAAGCTTCGACCGCCTAAAAACCTGGGTTAATCCAAGTTTAGGATAACATCGGCATCATTCAATTCTTTTCCATCAGGCAGATGCCGGACCAGGGCCGCTTTGCCTGGAACTTTTCGGTATCCGATATCATCGCGATCAGCCGCAAGAAGAGTGGGAGCCGCTTGAAGTGCGCGGCCGTTGTAAACACCGAACGAACGTCGACGGGCTTCCAGCCATAACGAGTGAAGAATTCCGGACCCTCTTGCGGTCCAAATTTTATCGGAGCGCCCGCCTTGTCCAGTTGCGGATTCAATTTCTTTTTAATCATGCGCATCAGCGCGGGCGAACCAATATCCAACACCCATCGCTGAAAGCCGGCGGGGCGGGCGAGATCAACGGCCAGTGAGCCGGCCTCGTCTTCCGATAGATACCCTAACAATCCCTCCGTCATCACCAGCACTTTCTTTGCTCTTCGCGCTAAACGCTCGAATAGTTCCTGGCGCGCATACCCATCGGCCAAATCCAGGCGGATTCGTTCCAGCGCGCAAACGGGCTTTTCGTTGCCGAGCATTTCTTCCTTGTAGTCAAGGATGCCCGGGAGATCCACCTCAATCCACTGCAACGAGGGCGGCAGCGCCATGCGGTAAGGCCGGGCATCGAGTCCGGCGGCAAGGTTTACCACCATTTCCACGCCTTGCCGAATTTGCTCGTTGATGAACGCATCGAACAAATATGTTCTGGCAACGAAGGGCCAGCTATTTTTCTTCTGGAAGGGCATTGCGTTGGCGATTTCTTCGCCCCGCCGGCCCGCCAGCCGGCGGGCAAAGGGATCGCGAAAAAGAGCGTCGGGCCGGTCGCTCTCATCCGCCCGGTACACGGCCACCCAGCGGGCGGTGTCCGAGATATTGCGGATCAGTGGTTCCGTTTTAGCCAATTCCATCACCCCTGAGCGCCCTTGGCTGGGTTGGCGATGTACCAATCATTGCCCATGGGATCTTTCACCGCCGCCACTCTTCCATACGGTTGATCCGAAGGCGGACCAGCCGCCACGGCGCCTTCCGCGACGGCGTGATTATAGAACGCATCGACATCGGGAACATAGAGCATGTACATCGCGGGGCGCGGCTGAAATTCGCCGTGGGCCTCGCCCATTTCCAGAGTAGAGCTTCCGAGGCGCACAGTGGTGTGATGAATTGTTCCGTCCGGAGTCTGGTGGCGGCCCAATTCTTCCGCGCCGAATGCGCGCACGAAGAAATCGATCATCCGCACGACTCCCTTGGGATGCAGATAAGGCTGAAGATTGGCCAGGCCCTGCGGAATATATCCGCCGGTTTTGTGCGTGCCGATGTACCAATCGTTTCCGAAGGGATCGCGCACACTTCCTTCCCGATCGCCGTAAGGTTGATCGACGGGCGCATGAATGGAATTCGCGCCCGCCTCGATCGCCCTTTGGTAAGCAGCATCCGCATCTTGCACGTAAAGATGAATCGCCGCGAGCGATTGCGGACCATGAAATTCGCGGCCGCCGCCGACCATCAGCATTGAATCGCCCACTTTCAGTTCAACGTGGAAGCCCCCGGCCGATCCGACGGCCCGGAACATTTCCTCCGCGCCGAACGCGTGCTTCATGAAAGCAATCAATTCATCCGGCTGGGTCACCACAATATAAGGAGTGATGGTGCGGAATCCTTCGCGAACCGTTTGCACCGTTTTTTCTGCCATTTTTTCCTGCGCAGGGGGCTCGCCCGTTTGTTTCATCATTTCATCGAAACGCCGCTGCATTTCGGCTATAGAAACCACTTCCTTCCGCGTGGAGATGATCCAGGTATATCCAAACGGGTCCGCGAATTGGCCGGACCGGTCGCCATAGAACTGGTC
>JBGPTK010000327.1:0-3606 GCA_041490605.1 Terriglobia bacterium
ACGCAATCCGTAAGAGGCGGCAATTCCAAATGCGATTTTCGAAGGGACTAACGAAACAAATTCTGGCCGCGGTTTTAATTGCGGCGCTGGTTGGATTGCCCTCGTTTCCCGTTGCCGCAGCGCAGCAGGAAGAAGCCGGAAAAATTCACGTGGACGTGAATTTGGTGTTGGTGGAAGCCACGGTGAAAAACAAAGCAGGCCAGGTGATGGACGGGCTCACGATGAAGGATTTTGAAGTGCGCGAGGACGGCGTGCCGCAAACGGTTTCGCACTTCAGCCGCGACCAATTGCCGCTGGCCGTCGCGCTGGTGGTTGACCTGAGCAGCTCCATCGAGCCGTTTCTCCGCCCTTTGCGCTATGCCACGCAGACCGCGTTGCGCACGCTGAAGCAGGAAGACCAGGTTTCGTTGTTCACGTTCTCCAGCCATGCGGAGCGCAAAGTAAATTTGACGCATGATAAACGCGCGGTTTCCGACCAGATCGAATTCTTTTCCGCGGGCGGCAGCACGAACATCAACGGCGCGATTTACGAAGCGGCGCAGTACCTTCGCGAAGACGCGCTTTCGTCGACGCGCCGCGTGATTATTTTGGTCAGCGACAATGTGCCCACCGACGCGGGTGGTTTTTCGCCGCAGGAAGTGGAAGACGCAGTGCTCGTAGCCGACTCCGCAGTCTATAGCCTGAAGATCCCCGGACAGAATCCGCTCGAAGCGCGCATAGCTTCAAAAATCGGCGGCAAGGTGAATGTGGGCAAATTAACCGCCGATACCGGTGGAGAAATTTTCGATGTGGAAAAGGAAGGCTCGCTTTACATCGCCTTCCAGGCCTTGATCGAGCGGCTGAAGACGCGCTACACCATCGGCTATTCGCCCGCGAATCCGGCCCGCGACGGCAGTTTCCACAAACTCGAGGTTCGCCTTACTCCGGGCCACGGTGAGCTTGGTAAGGATTACACGATCACCTCGAAGCGCGGCTATTATGCCAACCTGGCGGCCAATTCCGGTCCGCGATAGACTCGCTTGCTTTATGATCGGCAGTCGTCGCGGGGACCGAAGGCCGGGCGCAGCCCTTCGAGGCTCCCTTCGAGGCTCAGGGCGAGCAGGGTAAACAAGCAGCGCCCCTACCGAGAAATGCTAGCCATACGCCAACGAATGTTACTGTCCGAAAGTTGCTCAACTCCATGATAATAAGCATATTAAAAATAAGCTGTAGGCGGATTGTTCTCCTTGTGCGAGCGGACGGATTGGTGAGAAACCGATCCTAACGGATTCGGGAGCGTCGAAACTTCGAAGTACCGCTAACCGTATGGTAGAGTGAAGCTAATCAAACCGACTTACTATGGCCGGCAAAACAACCATGACGCTGGGCGAAGCGGTGCGCATCTCCCTAGGCAGCCTATGGGCGCACAAGATGCGGAGCGTCCTGACGCTGCTGGGAGTGGTGATCGGGGTGATGTCGGTGATCGCCGTGGTGAGCATCGTCAACGGGCTGAACAGCTACGTTTCCGAAAAAGTATTCAATCTGGGGACCGACGTTTTTCTGATCAATCGCGGACCTTCCATCATCACCAATATCGAGGATTACGAGGAAAGCCAGAAGCGGCGGAAATTCGTGCTGGAGGATTACGCAGCGGTCCGCGACGGGTGCGCGAGCTGCAAAGACGTTGGCGCGTCCATCAACAAGGCGGGCGGACAAGTAAAGTACGGAACCAATTATCTGAGTGATTCCTCGCTTCGCGGATGGACTCCCTCGATGGCGCGCCTCTACGACGTGGACCTGGTGGCCGGGCGGCACATCAGCGAGAACGATACGGAGCGCGCCGCGCCGCTTTGCACCGTGGGGTGGGACATCGCCGAAAACCTGTTCCCCGGTTTGGATCCGATCGGCAAGGAAATTCGCATCGACGCGATCACCTGCCAGATCATCGGCGTGGGCAAGAAACTGGGTTCCGTGCTGGGGCAATCGCGCGACAACTTTGTGATTCTGCCCATCACCACGTTCGTGAAAATGTACGGCAGCCAGCAATCCGTGCGGATCTGGGTGCGCGCGTCCTCGGCGAACCGCATGGACATTACCACGGACGAAGTGCGGCAAATATTGCGAGGGCGGCGGCACCTATCCTACGGGGCGAAAGATGATTTCGTGGTGGAGACGAATCAATCGTTTCTGGCGATCTGGGCGGGAATCAGCGGCGCGTTTTTCGGAGTGACCGTGGTGATCGCATCGATTTCGCTGATCGTCGGCGGAATCGTGATCATGAATATCATGCTGGTCTCGGTGACGGAGCGCACGCGCGAAATCGGCCTGCGAAAATCGATTGGGGCGCGGCGCGCCGACATCCTGATGCAATTTCTGATCGAGTCCTGCACCATCTCCGCGATTGGCGGGCTGTGCGGAGTTTTGCTGGGCGTGCTGCTGGCGAAAGTGGTTTCCTGGACGACTTCGCTGCCCAGCGCGATTGAGCCGTGGTCGGTGCTCGCGGGGCTGCTGGTGGCCACCGGCGTGGGACTATTCTTCGGGATTTATCCGGCCTCGCGAGCGGCGCAACTCGATCCGGTGGAGGCGCTGCGTGCGGAGTAATTTTCCAAGCAAATTGGCCGGCCGGATGCGCGAATTTGGCGGAGTGAGGATGCGCGCATGAGCCCGGCTCAACGTAGCAGCCAGTTTCGAGAAGCGGTAGGGCTGGCCATCGATGCCTTGCGGCGCAATCCGCTGCGCTCTTTTCTTACCATTCTGGGGATCGTGATCGGAGTGAGCACGGTGATTGCGATCAGCGCGGTGGTGAGCGGATTGAACTCGAACGTGCTGGGCTCGGTGAAGGACCTTGGCTCGAACAATATCATCTGCTATCGCTTCAACTGGGCCACGCTGGGGCGCCTCTCCGGCGACATTTTGCAGCGGAAAGAATTAAAAGCCGAGTGGGCCGACGAAATGGCGCTGCTGCCGGGCGTGGAAGCGGCGTCAGCTTCCTTGCGAATTTTTCGCCCGGAATTCGGAGTGGGCACCAGCTACGTGCGCCGCGGAAATCTGCGCGCGAAAAATGTGATTTTGCAGGGAAATCCTCCCTCGATTCAGCAAATTTTCGATATCGATCTGGAAGGCGGGCGCTGGTTCAACGATATCGACCAGGAACACCGCTCGCCCGTCGTCGTGCTGGGGCCGGATACGGCGAAGCTGCTTTTTCCAAATCATGGCGAAAATCCCGTCGGACAGGAAGTGCTGATCGAGGGACAAGTGTTCACCGTGATTGGCGTCTCGAAGCCCCGTAAGCAGGCGCTGGGCAGCGGCGCGAACCCGGAAGACAACATCGCCATCATGCCGCTTTCGACGATGAACAAACTGCATCCCGAAAACCGCGATTACGTGCTGTTCGTGAAAGCGAAGAGCGCTGACCAGGTGCCCGTCGTCGTCGATGAGATGCGCGAGCTATTGCGCCGCAAGCGCCACCTGGCGTCGGACAAGCCGGACGACTTCGCCATTTTCACTCCGGACGCGTTTCTGGATTTGTGGAACCAGATTTCGGGCGGAATTTTTGTGGTGATGTTCGCGGTGGGCTCGGTGGCGCTGCTGGTGGGCGGAATCGGCGTGATGAACATCATGCCGGTC
>JBGPTK010000328.1:0-3604 GCA_041490605.1 Terriglobia bacterium
CACTGAGATGCTTCATGGAAACTCTCCTTGGCGATGCTTTTAGATTTGGAATCGCTTGCTACTTCTTCCAAATAGTATCACGCCGTGGGGAGGAGGATGAGCTTTGAGGCGGTTGGGTGGTGGTTCAAGTAGAGGTGGAAGCTGGATGAGCGGGAGCATTCCAAGTTTTGGAATTTACAGAAAGATCTTACCGCGGAGGACGCAGAGGGCGCAGAAGGTGCCGGGGCGCGCCGCAACCCACGGCAAAGCATCGGCTGGGAAGATAGGGCCGCTAGCGCAGGCGCCCGGGAGGATCGGCGGGATCAGGAGTGGGCGGCACAGACTTTGGGCGCTGACCCTCGGGCAATCGAGAGGGAGCAGGTTGCGGCAGACCGACGCCGCGGTTCATCTCGAGATGCTCCTTGCCACAACGAGGACAGTAACCCTTGCCATTTTCCTCATCGCGGAGGCTGGCGAGCTCGTAGCAGCCGCAGATGCAGTCGCAATAACCCGTGAGTGAAGCGGTCTTGATGGGGACCAACGCCATTCGTTCTCCCTCCGCAGAGGATACTACCTGCCCCGCATGTGTTTCGCAAGATGGGCTGGCCACGGCAAGTTCCGAATCAAGCATTTGGGATTTGCTCGCGATCGCGCTTCCCGATTCAAAGCCTCGGGACGCCCCGATCCAAATCATCGGGGTGCAAAAAGCACACTAACAACGCGCTTCGTTCGGGATGACCCCAGATGTCCTACGGCAAACTCCGTCTTGTTTCGATCCGTATGGATCGACGAAAAGAAGCGAGCGCTTGCCGGCGGATCTTCAAATACCGCGTGGGAATTCTTGACGGATCGGATTGCCGCCAAGGCTAGAGGTTTTCGATCTGAGAGAGGCGGAACGGATCGCCCAGACTCTCGCGCAATTGCGCCCACAGCGTTTCCGGCATTGCCAGAAAAACTTCCACCACCTTAGGATCGAATTGCTTTCCCGAAAAGCGCTTGATCTCTTCCCGCGCTGCCGCAACGGTCTGCGCTTTTCGATAGGGACGATCGGAAATCATGGCATCCAGAGTGTCGGCGACCGCGAATATGCGCGAGCCGAGCGGAATCTCCTGGCCCTTCAGTCCGCGGGGATAGCCGCTGCCGTCGTAAGATTCCTGGTGTGTGAGCACAATTTCCGCAGCCTCGCGCAGGAACGGAATGCGCTCGAGCACGGCGTAGCCAATCTCGCAATGACGCCGCATCACGGAGCGCTCTTCCTCGGTAAGAGGCCCAGGCTTGCGGAGGATGACGTCGGGGATGCCCATCTTGCCGATGTCGTGCAGAAAAGCGCCGCGAGCGATGTGCCGGAGCGACGAACGGTCCACCTTGATCGCCTTGGCGATGCTGATGGTGAAGGCAGTGACGCGCTGGCAGTGGCCTTCCGTCTCGGCGTCCTTCATGTCCAGCGCGCCGCCGAGCGCCTCCAGCGTGTAGTCGTAGGACTGCTCCAGTTCGCGCAGAGCCAGGGAGAGTTGTTGCGTGCGCTCGGCGACCAGGCGTTCCAGGTCGCGCTGGTAGGTCCGGTTTTCGAGTATGAGGCGGCGATGCTCCAACCCGCGGCGAACGCTTAAATAGAGCTGATCTTTTTCGAAGGGCTTCAGGATGTAATCGTAAGCGCCGGAACGGATGGCCTGAATCGCGATGGAAAGATCGTGCGTCGCGGTGACCATGATTACCGGGACATCGGGGTCGCGCGCTCGCACGTGCGACAGCAATTCCATGCCGTCCATCTGCGGCATGACGATATCGCTCAGCACCAGATCCGGCGGAGAAGCAGTGAATTCGTCCAGCGCGAGCCGCCCGTTGGAAACCACGGTGCATCGATAGCCTTGCGTTTCGAGCAGCGTGGTGATGACTTCGCGGATTGCTTCTTCGTCGTCTACAACGAGGATTCTTTCGCCAGCCAAAGTCTCCTCCAAGTCCGCGCCATTATACGGCAAGGCACCGTGCTGCCAAGCCCGTCTTGCGACTGTTTTTGCAGGCGTGCCAAGGTAACAACGGTCATTTAAGTTCTTTTACAACCCCCTGGGCGCGATCCTGGAAGGTATTCGCGTCCCGGTGCGGAGGAAGATGGTGCGCGTGCCTGACGCGGGGTTGCCAGGGATCGCCCTGATTGAAGTGCAGGCGCTCCTGCTTCTCCTCGTCCTATTTTGGCACCTCGCCAAGGGCTCCTCTGTTCGTTTTCTTAGCATTTGGATGGCCGGATGGGCAGTTTATTCAGCTCTTGCCGCCAGCCAGGTCAGGCCGTCGCGCCAAGCTGGGCTAACTTACAAGATGCTCGTGTTGGAGCGCTCTTTCGACGCCTCTGGTCTGTTTTTCAAAGCCGTTTTGGACTACGGAGGGGGCGCGGACACTGCTGGGCAGGAGTGGCTGCCGGGCCGCGCAGAAACCCATCCACATCGAGGAATTCCCCGGCACGATCCGGAGCGCGCTTGCGGCCGATCCTCAAGATGCCATCAAACGCCGAAATTTGCTCCGACCCCGGAAAGGGAGTGCTGCTCGAGAGCGGCCATGGTTGTCTCGATTTTAGCCGCATAGCTTCCGACCATGTCGGCCAGATGGACAACCTCACTCGGAGCCAACGAGCCAATGGCAAGCCGGGCTGCCACCAGGCGGTAGGACATTCGAAAACGCATTCCCAGCCAAACGCGCTGCGCTTCCTGGGATCGGCTCACTTCTGGAGAAAGAGCAGCAACCGTGCGGGCGAGGCGATCCAGGCGCACGAAGTCTACATGCAGCCCCCTCAGAAACTCCTTCGCCACGCGGCGACGCTCGGCGCACCACTTGCGCTGATCCGCCGCCGTCATTCGCTGCCGCAAGAAATCTTCATCCACGCGGGAAAGGACCTGGCGCAATTGGGGAAAGTGGCGGCAGTGGAGCGCGGAAAGATTCTCCAAGTGAGGCTCTTCGTCGAATGCCTGGACGGACGATTTTTTCCCCGGCTCGCGAACGAGCAATAGGAGCGCAAGAATCAGCACCACCGTCAGGACGGAGCAAAGGATCAAGAATGGCACGACGGCAATCCACAGGATCATAAGCATCAGGGCATCCATTTCCACATCTCCTGCAATTTCTTGTTCAGTTCACGCAATCGATCATTCATTTCCGGACTGACCCGTAAATAAATACCGGCTTCGAGCAGCGCCGGCGCGGAACGGGCCGCAGGCAGCGGCTTCCACAAAGCCACGCACCAGAGCACGATAGCCAATTCGGAAGAGGCGCCGCGAATGTCGTTCCATCGGGCAAAATAGTTACTCCGCCATAGTTCCAAAAGGACGTTGTTGATGATCTGTATTGCCGAATACATGCCCAGGCCCAACAAGAGCAAGGGGATCGGGCGCTCGATTCGAATCTGGTAGTAACGGCAGAAAGCCAGGCCGAGGAGGATTATGACGACGACGGCAAACTCCAATCCGCGCTCGGCCGAAAGCACCATCAAAGTCAATCGTGGTCCCCTCTGATTCCATCGGGGAATCGCCAGCAGGACCAGAATCGCACCAGCAATCGAGAGGGCCTGCCGGGCAAGCCGCCAGATTCCAGAATAGTCTCGCAGGAGCCTCCAACAGATTTCCGCGATCACCGCACC
>JBGPTK010000329.1:0-3594 GCA_041490605.1 Terriglobia bacterium
CACTGGCCGGATCTGGCTTCTGTGGATCTCCCACCTAGCTCTCCTTCCAGATACAAAAGTGCATGGCAGCGCAAGACGTTCCGGGTACGTACCAAGAAATAGGAATGAGTTACTGCTCCGTTATGGCCACACGTTTACACCCGCCTTCCACCGGTGTCAAGTGGCATAGCTGGATGGCATGGGCGCGCCTTTGGGCGGCGTCGCGGATCAATGAACGCGATTTGGTTCTCCGGCGAGGAGTGCGGCTCACCGTCCGGTAGGTTGAAGGCGAGTTGTTTGCGTGAAGCGAGCAAGGAAGACGCTCCGAGCCGCGCTGCCGGGCAATTGCCGGCAGGCGCGGCCCGGAACCGGAACTACAAAGCTACTTGTGGGTCATTGTGCCGACGTGCGCCAGAGTGTCGCGGTGACCGGAGCTATCGAGCATGGATTCGTACCCGGCCATCCCCGCGGGGTTGGTCTTGTTGGCGTCATCGAGCCCGGCGTAAAACTTGTCGAGCCCTTCCGCGCCGTTGGTGACGATGGCCACGAAGAACGCGTTGGGGTCGCCGGAGTGAACCGACTCTTCATCAATCTGATACGAGTGAAGAGCGCCTGCGGCCAGCAATTTCTCGAGCATGGCCACCAGCGATCCCCGGACAATCTTCCCATCGGGATCGCTCGATCCCGGCTTCACTCGCCAATAGCCCACGCGCAGGTAGCCATTGGTAAACGTTCCGGAATGTGCGTTGTAATCGCGGCTCTCGAGAATTAAATCCCAGTGTTTCGACGCCGCCAGGATTGGGTCCGCCGCTGCCGGAGCTGACCGGCGGCTCTCCAGCACTTTCATCAGGTTAACCATGGACGTGGCCGAAAACCATGTGCCATGGGTGGCCTGTCCTTCCTGGTGATTGAGAACCGAATAGCTTCCGTAGCTGACCAGCGTCCCGTCGGCGACTGCTTTGTTCAGGGGATCATTGTTGGCGCTCTGGCTCTTCTCGTAATCAGCCCACATTGCGCGCGGGATGCTCCACTCGGCTACATACGTGTACAACGGCGGCTTCTCCGCCATTGCGGATTGTGCCCAGGCCGGATTGGCGCAAATCGCGGCAATGGCAAGCGCACTCAAGATGAACAGGACCCTGATGGAACGGTGGCGCATTCTCTTTTCTCCTCGATCGATTTTCCGCCGAAGGCGGGGTTAGATGCCGGTTGTTTGGCCTAATGAATACGGTGGGAAACGAACGGCGCTGACATTACTAGCGCCCTCGTTCCTTGTCAAGGATTGCCGGCTGCGGGCACTGTCGCGCACACGGGCGCGGCCCTTCGAAGCTCAGGGTGAACAAGCAGCGCCCCGACCGGAAAAAGGCGCTGCCTGATTGCAATTGGAGGTTAGCGAGCTTCGGCCGGGCTCATGCGGGTCCGAAGCACGAGAGCTGATGTCAGGCCGTCTTCGACTTATAAATCAAGCCGGCAACGCCGCCCTCGATGGCGTGGGCGACGAACTGGAAAACGATTTCGATGCAGGTCTGGCTGACAGTGGAAAAAGTGAAAGTAAAGAAACTATAGAGGCCGCCCGCAATCGGAGCAAGCAGGGCAATCATCAGGCCGAGGGTGACGCCTGCCTTTGCGCCGCCTCCCAGAGCATTGCCAACCTTGGCCAATAGCAGCACAAACACGATGCAGGTGAACAGGTCAGTGACGATGTACCCCGTTATGCCCTCTTTCATAAGACCCGGATGGGCCGCCGCGATGGATGCAAAGCGCGCGGCCATGAATTTGCCGTAAAAGGCCCCGTTAAGCAGCGAGCGCACGATCCACATTGCCACAACAGCCCCGAAATAACGGCCGGTATTCATGGTTTCTCCTCCGCGGAAAATTTAGAGTTGGAATCGAACAGGGCCTTGACCACTTCGCGGGCGGATTGTGTCCTTGGAGCAAGGAAATGTCAAGGAAAGCAAATAGCCGCGAAGCTCCGGGACAACGGACAGAGCAGGGAATGGCAGGCTCGTCAGCGCAGGACGATGCAGCCGCGCTGTTCGAGGCGCTCCATCCACCGGGGATGCCCGGACAATTTGTTCCAGCGCAGATCGACCTTCTGGAGCTTGGGCAGATCGCCGATGCTTGCAGGAAGAGAGACGAGTCTGTTCGAGCGCAGATCGAGATGCGTGAGGCTGGAACACTCGCCGATGGATTCCGGAAGCCCGGTCAGGTCGTTGTTTCTCAGGTCCAGGATGGACAAACGCGCCAGGGCTCCCATCGAGTTCGGAAGCTTAGTAAGGACGTTGCTCTGCAGCCGCAGCTCGACCAGATGTTGCAAACTGCCGAGCGATGAGGGAAGGGAATTCAACTGGTTGTTATAAAGATGGAGTTCGCGGAGATTCGACAAATTTCCCAGAGAATCCGGCAGCGAAGCGAGCCGGTTGTTGTAGAGGCGCAATTCCTTCAGGCTTGCCATATTTCCAATATTTCCGGGAAGGGATTCCAACTGATTGTCGGTGATATTCAAGTATGCGAGTTGGGCCAGATTTTCCAGAGATTCCGGCACGACGGTGAGCCGGTTATTGCTGAGGTACAGATAATCCGAGAGCGCGTGCAGATTGCCGATCGAATCGGGGATGGATGCCAGCTCGTTATGGCCGAGGTCGAGCATCCTGAGTTTGCCGAGATCGCCGATGCGCGCGGAGATGGAGGACAGTTGATTCTCGGAAAGATCCAGGGTCTCGAGATTGGTCAGACGCCACAGCCCGTCGGGAACGGATGTGAGCCGGTTTTTTCCCAGCCGCAAATCAGCCAAGCCCGTGAGGCTGAGCAATCCTTCGGGCACAGTAGAGAGCCGGTTGCCCCGCGCGTGCAATTTGCGGAGTTGGGCGAACTGGTCGAGGAAGGAGGGAAGATCGCTGAGCCGGTTTTTATCCAAATGTAATTCGCGGAGATCGGCCAGGCGCTCGATTGGCGCAGGGAGTGTGGTCAATCGATTTTCGTCCAGGTAGAGGCTCGTTAAATGAATCAGTCCCTCAAGCGAGGCTGGAAGGCCGGTGAGGCGGTTGCCCACCAGGTCCAGATGGCGCAGTTCCGCGAATTGGCCGAGAGCATCCGGCAACGATTCCAATTCGCAATATCGCAGCGCGAGCGCCAGCAGGAAACCGTTCTGCGCGGCGAAGCTGACTTCGTTGGCCAGCCTGCCAACACCCGCATGGAAACTTTCTTCGGGGAACACGGGGACAGGCATTAACTCTTTGCCAGGGCTTGACGCGCCGAGGGCCGCCACGATCTCGACCAACGCGGTGGCGTCGGCCAGACGGAGGGCGACACCGCTATATCCTGTTCCAACTTGAACAGCCATGGATTCTCCGGCCGGAAAGAAAGTGCGAGCACCCACAGGTACCTTTATTAGATTGCTGCAATCGGAGGAAAAGGTCTATGCAAGATTATCACAGCGCGGTGTGAAGCGACTTTAGATTGTCTTGGAGTCCGTTTCAGGCAGGCGCAAGATTTGAGAATTGCCTGGCAGACCGGCGGTGGAAACTATCCGGCGGCGCAGGCGTAGGCGTCGTTGCGTTCGGAAGCCAGTTCGGCAGGACTGATTTTCGCGGCGGCGGCGGTGGAACGCACGAA
>JBGPTK010000330.1:0-3592 GCA_041490605.1 Terriglobia bacterium
CATCCATCCCGGCTCCAGCAGTCCAAACGATTCGCCGGCCAAGCAGCCTCAGGCGCTGGCTTCGCGCCCTCCTGCTTTTGGCGATTTCGCTTTGGTTGGCATCCACCTGCCTCTCGTTGCTGCTCCGCCACAGCCGCATGAATCGCTACCTGACCGCGCGGCTTGCCGCCGCCTTCGGCCGTCCTGTTCAGGTGCAACGCTACGACCTCAGCCTGATCACCGGCCTGCGCCTCGAAGCCCAGTCCGTCACCGTCGCCGAAGACCCGCGCTTCGGCAATGAATATTTTCTCCGCGCGGAAGAATTGACGGCCAGTCTGCGATGGCAGGCCCTGTTGCGCGGCCACATAGAATTCGGCACTCTCTCCTTTACTCGCCCCAGCTTAAATCTGGTTCTTGCCCCCGATGGCCGCTGGAATCTGGAAGATTGGCTCCCTCGCCCGCCCGGCTCTTTCGCTACCGGTGCCGCGCCCGCGCCTACGGCGCACCCGACCTCGCTCCCAACGGGCAGTAGTGCCGTACCCAGGCTCATGCGTATCGAAGTTGATGGCGGCCGCATCGACTTCAAGCGCGGACCTGACAAGCTCCCTTTCGCTTTAATAAATGTAAACGGAGTCGTCGAGCAGGACGGTCCCGGCCGCTGGAGCCTCGATCTGGAATCTCGCCCCATGCGCGCCGCCGTCATCGTGCAAGAGGCGGGAATGATTCGAGTCCGCGGCCATGTCGGCGGCACCTCTTCGCGCTTGCGTCCCGCGGACCTGGAATTAAATTGGCAGGACGCCTCGCTCTCCGACATCCTGCGTCTGGTGCGCAATCAGGATTACGGCATCCGCGGCCGCCTCTCCATTCTTGTGCAAGCTCACAGCGATGGTCCGGATTGGAAATTCACCGCCGGCACTCAATTTCGCCGCCTGCACCGCTGGGATCTTCCGCTCCGTGCCGGTGACCCCGCGGTGAACCTGAATTTCTCCGCGCAATGGTGGCCCTCGGATTCGCGCATGGATTTGCTGCAAGCTCTGCTCGAGGCGCCGCGCTCCAATGCCCGCGCCAGCGGCTCCTTCTCATGGGCTCGTGCTGCCGGCGATGTGCGGGGCTCCTCAAAAGATTTTCACCTCCAGGTTTTGTCCGGCGCCATTGATCTCGATGACGTCCTCGCCTGGTATCGCTCGTTTCATTCGGGAGTCGAGAACGAATTATCGCTTCGTGGAACGGCGGGCGTCGATCTCGCTCTCGCCGGCTGGCCGCCGAAAATTGAGCAAGCCACGGTCACCACGGGAAATGTTCTGCTCCAAGGCGGCAGTTTGCGCGAGCCCGCCCGGATCAGCGGCATGTCCGTGCGCATGGATCGCGCGAATGCCATCCTCGCTCCCATCAACATTTCACTCGCCGGCCAGGTTGCCTCCATTCGTCTCGAAGCCTCGGGACGCCGCATCGCGGATTGGCGCTGGAATGCCAAAGCCGCCGGCCAGACCGAGCGCCTCCAGGATCTATTTGCCGCCGCTGCCGCTGCCGGATGGGCCGTGCCTCGAGGCTGGGCGATGGAAGGCCCCGCGAAATTCGACCTGCGCTGGCAAGATGCGCAAAATCCATTCCGTGTGCTGCCGCTCGGAACTATCGACATGGGTGGCATGTTGATTCGCGCGCCGTTTTTGAATCAGCCGATCGCCCAGATCAAGGCGCACGTCGATTTGCGTCCCGCGGAAATTCGCCTCACTCTCGCTTCCGCGCAAGCCTTCGGCGCGCACTGGAGCGGTGCCTTGCGGCGCGGTTCCCATCTGCCCTCCTGGGAAGGCTACCTGGCGGCCGATCACCTCAGCGTCGCCAATTTCGACCGCTGGCTCAATCCGCGTTGGCGCGAAAGTTTGATTCAGCGCGTCCTGCCGATCCTGCAGCCGGCTCAACAACCGGTCTCGCTTCCCGCCGGCATCTCTCTGCGCGCTCAATTGGCTGCCGATGAAGTGAACATCGAACCCGCCACTCTTCACCGTTTGCGCGCCGCGCTGGATCTCGATCTGGATGCGCGCCGCCTCGAACTTCAAGATGCCCAGGCCGATTTTTATGGCGGCACGGTCCACGCCACCTTCCGCGCGGACCTTTTGCCGCAGCCCAAATACCAGGTCAGTGCAAAACTGGATCGCGTCGATCTGCGCGAACTCGTCGCCATCACCGCGAATCTTCAACGGCAGTTTGCGGGCGTCGCTTCGGGCGATCTTTCTCTCACCGCCGGCGGAGTCGGCAGGGAAGCGTTGCTCGGCTCGCTCGAAGGCCACGGCTCCATCGAAGTGCGCGACGCGCAACTCAATGGCTTTGACTTCGCTCATTCGACGCCCGTGGCGGCCCAGCCACCCGAATCCACTTCCTTCCGGATTGTCTCGGGAGCATTTGCACTGGACTCGGGCAAAGTGCGTTTTGCGAATCTTCGTCTTCTCGGCGCCGAGGATTCCTGGGAAGCCACCGGCGCCGTGGATTTCTCTCACAAATTGGATTTTCGCCTTCGCTCGTTTTCGCCGTCACCAGCCGCGAAAAATGTCTCCGCCCTCCGCATTCCCCCGGGCGATCCAAAAGGCACTCTCAGGCTTTCCGGCTCGCTCGAATCTCCCCAGGTGGTGCGAATCGCCGGCCCCCGCCCCCGCTGAGTCTTCCGCGCCGCCACGCCACCCGCCGCAAAGGATCGCAGTCATCCCGAACGCAGCGCGCTGTTTGCGTCCCGATGGTTTTGATCGGGACAAGGGATCCCGCGCAACCGCCGCAAAGAATGGCAGTCATCCCGAACGAAGAGAGGGATCCCGCGCAAATTCCCAATGTGCTCACTTGCTGCCTAGCACCATTTTGTGAAGCCCATAAGCCTCGACTCACAACGATCATGATCGCGGATCGCATCTCATTTGCAACCGTCGCCGACTCGGCATAACATCCCCTCGCCATTGTCCGGAGGATCGCGCCGATGAAATTCCCGCTCTCTGCCAAAACCACTTTGTTGTTGATTCTAATTTCTTGCGGACTACCCGCCATCGTCCGCGCCCAGAATTCCTCCGCGTCCTCCGCCAAATCTCCCTTCACCATCGAGCAGGCCCTCTCCGCCCCATTTCCCACCGATCTGATCGCCGCTCCCGCGAAAGGACGAGTCGCCTGGGTCTTCAATGCCCAAGGCCGCCGCAATATCTGGGTTGCCGAGCCTTCTTCCGGCGCCAGCTACAAATCGCGCCAAATCACTTCCTACACCGAAGACGACGGCCAGGATTTAGCCGAACTAAGCTGGTCCCCTGACGCCGAAACAATCGTCTACACGCGCGGCGGCGACCTGGAATTCACAAATAAGCCCGAACCCAATCCCCAAAATTCTCCCCAAGCGCTCGAGCAAGCCATCTGGGCCGTCTCTCTCGCCGGAGGCGCGCCGCGCAAACTCGGCGAAGGTCACTCGCCCGCTGTTTCGCCCAAAGGCGACAGCGTCGCCTATATCCTAAAAAATCAAGTTTGGATCGCCAAGCTCGACGGCAGCTCCAAGCCCGAGCAATTGATTCACGCGGCGGGCGATGCAGGTTCCCTGCGCTGGTCCCCCGACGGCTCGAAGCTCGCCTTCACCAGCAGCCGCGCC
>JBGPTK010000331.1:0-3513 GCA_041490605.1 Terriglobia bacterium
ACAATCATTCAACGTCGTCGCCGACGGTGTGCAGCAAATGTCCCCCGCGGACCGTGCTTCGCTCATCGCCTTTCAGCGCAAAGTGTCGCGCCTGCAAGGCGCAGTCATCGGCGCCCTGGAAACTTCCAATAGCGTGAAGGAACGCCTCGCGCAAATCGACCGCGCCCTTGAAGTAACTCCCTCTGCCGATCGCAAGCTTCTCGACGACGCCCAGTCCATCCGTCAGCGCCTCGACGCGCTCCTGAAGGAACTGCGCGGCGATCAGGTGCTTCGCTCCTATAACGAAAACACGCCGCCTTCGATCTCTGACCGCGTGAGTGGCATCGTGTACGGCCAGCGCCTTTCCACCTCTCGTCCAACGCAAACACAAATCGACACCTACGCCATCGCCGGAAAGGAATTTGTCCCGGTCCTCGCGCAACTGCATCAACTCGTCGAAGTGGATTTGGTAAATCTCGAAAAAGCGATGGACATGGCCGGCGCGCCGCACACCCCCGGCCGCTTGCCCAATTGGAAACCCGAGTAATGCCGCAGCCACGCCCGCCGGCGGCCTTTTGCCTCACACCGGCCAGCCGCGTGGTCTCGACGATTTAGAACTTACCTATCTCGCAAGCCATCATTGTCGGGGTCATTCCGAGCGAAGCGAGGAATCCGGAGCAAATTGCGAGTGCTTGAGCTAAGCGCAGATTCTTCCGTCCACTATCCACCCAACTGCTCAACAGCGTTACAATGACTCCCACCCAGCAATTCGAGCCGGCCATCCACTCCCGGGGTCATTCCGAGCGAAGCGAGGAATCCGGAGCAAATTGCGAGTGCTTGAGCTAAGCGCGGATTCTTCCGTCCACTATCCACCCAACTGCCCAACAGCGTTACAATGACTCCCACCCAGCAATTCGAGGCAAAATGAAAATTCAGAATAAACTCTTCCTGATTCCTCTCCTCTTCGCAGCAAGCGCCTTTCCCCTGGCAGCCAGCAATATCCCCAATATCAGCGCCGACGCCGGGCCATGCTCCGTCGATTTCACGGTGCAAGACGCGGCGCACAAACCAATCTACGACGCCAAAATCAATGTCACAGTCCGTTACGGATTCATGAGCCTGCGCAAGATCGAATTGGAAATTGGGACCAACAACGACGGAAAAGCCCGCCTCCAGGGCCTCCCGTCTCGATCCAAGAAGCCTTTGGAATTCCGCATCAGCCACGGCCAACAAAGCAAGACCATCGAATTCGACCCGCTCACCCACTGCAACGCAAATTACACAGTCACCCTGGATTCAAATTAATTCACGCCGGTATTTATTGCCGGCGCGCGACCATTCCGTTTGGACCGGCGGCCCATCCGGCGCCGTACGCCGCATAAACAATCGAATTGAAGTTCAGATCACTCTGGCGCGTCCATTTTGTTCCCGGTCCCAGAAAGTAGATCCCCGTAATCCCCGTCGCAATCGCCGCACTCTTACCCCCTGGATTTCCCGTTCCAGCCTCTGGCTCATAGACCACCGCAGAAAAATAGAGCCCCGCGGGATTTGTTTGCACCCCTTTGCCCCAGGTCTTTCCCCCATCGCGACTGGCCAGGACATTCGGCAGCGTAGAATCTCCCGGATGCGCATAGTCTCCTCCCACCGCCATTCCGTTCCGCGCGTCGCGAAAAGCGAGCGAAAAGATTCCCGAGCTAGCGTTTCCCGGGCGCATCGGAGTTTCCGAGACTGCCCAACTCTCACCACGATCCCTCGATCGAAAAACTCTCGCAACCGTCGCACCGCCCGTCCCAAACCAAACGTTTTGCGCTCCCTCAATCGCCAAACACGAATTGCTGGCGGCAAAAGCGCCTTCCTTCTTCAGCGCCGGTGGCAGAATCGCCGCCGGAATCTGTTTCCAGGTCGCTCCGCCATCCTCGGTCCTGAGCAACCAGAAATGTCCGCTAACGGGATCGCTCAGCACGATCCCGTGCTGTCGATCCCAGAATGCGATTGCGTCAAAAAAAACGCCAGGTGTCGTCGCTTGATGGACCAATTCCCAATTCTTGCCGCCGTCGCTCGTCCGGTAGAGACGCGCTAAGCCATCTTCCGCTTTACCCGAACTCATCACCACGGCACTGTCGGCATCAAAAGCTCGGATGCCCCGAAAATCGAGTTTCTCCGCCCCAAGTACGGTTCGCACCACCCACGAGTCGCCGCCATCCACCGTCCGAATCACCGTTCCGCCCGTGCCGCTGGCCCACACAATTTTGGCATCGACTGCGCTCAGACCTCTCAGGCTCGCCGTCGCCGGAACGGCAACCCGTTTCCAGTGGTCTGTCGCCCCCGCAATCACCAGCATCAGCACAAACAGAATTCTAGCCACCATAGCGATCCCCTTTCTCCAAATGGAATCGGCATCCATTAAGGCAGAGATTATGCGAAATTCAAAATATCAATGCTGAAAGCGTGGCGCAAAAACCCTTCTCGGTCTAAACTCCAGGGCAAATTTCATGGCCACCGCGAAAAGAGTCCCGGAACATACCGCCAACCAGCCACAAGGAAATCATGATGCAAAATGATTCGCCAAGAGCCTTCCGCGTCGGCGTTGCCGGGCCAGTCGGCTCGGGCAAGACCATGCTGGTCGATAGGCTCAGCAAGCGTATTTGGCCCCGCTACAGCCTCGCTGTCGTCACCAACGATATCTACACCAAAGAGGATGCCGAGTTCCTGCTCCTCCAGGGCACGCTTCCGGCCGAGCGCGTGCGCGGAGTGGAAACGGGCGCCTGTCCGCACTCCGCCATCCGCGAAGACGCTTCCATGAACTTGCAGGCCATTGCCGAGCTCGAAGACAGCCTGCCCGGCCTCGAACTGATATTTGTCGAGAGCGGCGGCGATAACCTCGCTGCCGCTTTCAGCCCCGAGTTGGTGGACGTTTGGATTTATGTGATCGACGTCGCGGGAGGCGACAAAATTCCGCGCAAGGGCGGCCCCGGCATCACGCGATCGGACTTGCTCTTAATCAATAAAATCGACCTGGCGCCCTACGTCGGCGCTTCCCTCGAAGTGATGGAGCGCGACTCTCGCAAAATCCGAGGCGAACGGCCGTTCCTGTTCACAAATCTGCGAGGCGAAGTGGGGCTCGATGCAGTCGTCGAGTGGCTCGAACAAATCTTGCAGCAGCCCGCCGCTACTCGCCACAATCTCATCGATGCTCATGCGCCCTATGCTGGTCAGCGCCACGAACACGCCCACGGCGATCATTCGCACTCGCATGAACACGATCACGCACGTGGGCATTCTCACAATTGAGGTTCCATCTCAATGAATTCTCTCGACCCCGCGCAAACCGCCAAGCTCAATCCCGATCTCTCGGAACTGCGCCTCTTGCATTTGGCGGATAGCTCGCTGCCGATCGGCGCCCTCGCGCATTCTTTTGGAATCGAATCGCTCGTCTCCCAAGACCATCTGACGGTCCGCGAACTCCCCAATTTCTTCCGCGCCTACCTGGAAGAAGCCGGAGTACTCGAAGCGGCTTTCTGCCGCGCGGCATTC
>JBGPTK010000332.1:0-3509 GCA_041490605.1 Terriglobia bacterium
CGCGCCCTGGCCGAAAGTAACGATCGTCACAGTGGACCTTGGCGAACAGGTTCACATCGGTGACGATCTTCGCCCCGGCCGCCGCATGGTCGAAGAGATCGCGGCGCGCGCCTCCAGCCCGATTTCCGATCTTTTTCAGCAACATTCCCTGAAGTCTTTTGAAAAGAATCCACATTCCACCGGTTTTCGAATGCCGGACGAGATGTGCGTGGCCCAGATCACGGACCCGTCCATCTTCACTCACTCCGATCCGATGTACGTGGATATCACCACCTCCCCCGGCGCCCGCTACGGAGATTCCATGTTCTGGGTCAAGAATTGGGACGACGTCTGGCACGGTCCGCGCATGGAGCGCACTCCCCAGTGGTACGCAGGCCCGCCGCCCGGCGCTCGTCTGGTCGATGTACTCACCGCCATGGACAAAGAGCGCTTCAAACAGCATTTTGTGGATTTGATGATTAAACCAGTTCGCAAAGCGTAACAAGCGAGGGTTTGGGGGCCACAGAGGGGGATTTTGTTTTCTAACCGTTCTCTCAACCAGGTCGAGGAGGAGTACCCATGCGAAAGCATCTAGCGAATTATCTGTGGCTGCTGAGTCTGCTGTTGATCGCCTTGCTGTTCGCTCCCGCGGGGCAATCGCAAAGTAAGGACAACGAAAAGAAGAAAGTGATTTTCGATCAGGACGCCGATGGCGTGATCGGAGGAAACGAAAATCCCCTGGTCATGCTGCTCCAAGCGGACAACATCGATGTTCTGGGCGTCACTGTCGTCACCGGAAACGGCTGGCTCAAGCAGGAAACCGCCGACGTATTGAAGCTGCTCGAATTAATGAACCGGCCGGACGTGCCCGTTTACATGGGTTCGGAATTTCCTCTGCTGCAGACCCGCCAGGAAATTTGGCTGCTCACCAAACTCTACGGCGGTAACCGCACGGACGCATTTCTCGGCGCCTACGCGGAAAATAATCCCGGCCCCGACGTGGTCACGCCGCCGCCCGGAGGTTTTTCCAAACTCAAGCCGCAGCCAGGCCATGCCGCCGAGTTCATGATCAAGACCATTCGCGAGAATCCCCACCAGGTCATTCTCTATTGCGGCGGCGCGCTCACCAACATTGCGCTGGCGATCAGCATTGCCCCGGATATCGTCCCCCTTACCAGGGAAATTGTTTTCATGGGCACGAGCCCCGCCTATCAGCCGAAAACGGTGAACGTGATCTATGATCCCGAGTCCGCCAAAATCGTTCTGCGTGCGCCCTGGCCCAAGCTCACGCTGGTCACCGTGGACATCTCGGAAAAAGTGCACATGAGCCCCGAACTCGCCGAAGCCATCGCCGATGGAAAAAATAAGCCGATCGCCGACTTGCATCGCGAGCTGATGGTCAAGCCCTACAAGGAAGGCCGCCGCAATTCGTGGTTCCGCATGCCCGACGAGCTCGAAGCCGCCTACATCATCGATCCATCCCTCTTCACTGAGACGCGGCGCTATTACGTGGACATCGACACCATGCAGGGAATGGAATACAGCGCATCCGTATTCTGGGATGAGTTTCCCAAGGGCTACGGCGGCGGACCCTGGCCCGAGCATCCGGGCCCCAAGGCCCAAAAGCCCTTGCCTCCGCCCAACGCCAGAGTCGCCGATGTGCTTTGGGAATTTGACGTCGAGCGTTTCAAGAAACTGTTCATCGACCTAATGACCCGCCCCCAACGCACTCACTAGAAATTTTCTGGAAATTAGTTTTTAGGGGGTCGGAGCTTCAGCTCCGGCATCAGATGGCCGCCAAAACTCAGGCTTTAGCCCCTGTAGCGAGTATGAGCAGCCTGCCCTGGTATTTATGCGATGAGTTGTAAGGTCCCGCCGGGGGATGGCTCGCGCTCCGAATCATGTAGGGACCGGCTTCAGAGGCTGCGGAAAAATGCACCTAGGTGTCATTCCGATCCCGCTCCTGCGGGAGAGGAATCCAGAGTTGATCCCAAATGCTTGAGAAGTGGGGAATTTCTCCATGGCTCATCTGGAGTGCCATTCCGTCGGAGAGCAATTCTCGACTTTTTCCGCAAACTATTCAGCCGCGCCCCTATCTCCGCGCGCAACCCATCACGGCTCATTTTCTTCAGGAGGGCATCGCATGCGAAGAATCATTATTGATACCGATACCGCAACCGACGACGCCGTGGCGCTGCTCCTTGCGCTTCGCGCTCCGGATATTCAGATTGAAGCCATCACCATCGTCGTCGGCAACGTGGAATTCGATCAGGAAGCGGAAAACGCGCTTTATACCATCCAGATAGCGGGCCGCTCGGGCCAGGTCCCGGTTTACCTGGGGGCGCGCCAGCCCATGATGCATTCGTATCATCACACGGTCACCAATGTTCACGGCAGCGATGGCATGAGCGATTCGTTCTTCCCGAAAGCCAAACAGCGCCCCGAACCCGAACATGCCGTGGACGCGATTACCAGGATCGTGAACAAGTATCCGGGTGAGGTCACTCTGTTTGCCATCGGCGGATTCACCAATGTGGCGCTCGCCTTGCAGGATCCAAACGTCCGTAAAAATCTCGCCGCTATCTACTTCATGGGTGGCACGTACATGTTTTGCGGAAATATCACTCCGGCCGCCACTTACAACGCCTGGGTCGACCCGGAAGCCACCCGCATCATGATTCGATCCGGCGTTCCCTTGTGGATGACTGGATTCGACGTGACTTATCGCTACTCAATTTTCACGGATGCTGATTATGACCAGGTAGCCAAGCTGGGAACTCCCCTTGCAAAATTCTTCTGGGACATCAACCGAATTCGCCGCGTGTTTTGCAAGGAAGTCCAGCACCTCGCTGGCTCGAACCATCCGGATTCGCTTTGCGTCGCCACCTTCATCGATCCCTCGATCATCACAAAAAGCGTGCAACGCGCTGCCGATTCCGAAGTTTCCGGAGATCTAACCACCGGCATGATCGTGATCGACGAACTCGGCATCTGGCACAAGAATCCAAACCTCAACATTTGCGTAACCGCCGACGAAGCAAAATTCAAAGCTCTGGTGATGAAATCCTTGAGCTGAACCACCATTATTTTTCTCTGCGCTCTTTGCGCCTCTACGGTAATCAACTGCTCTACCTCAAGCGTATGAGACTCGGTTCACATTCGAGAATCGAATGACTTTTCAAATTACTTCCCGCCGCAGGAGGGTATACTCGGCCTCGAAAATGGGCATGTTCAAGGTCCACTCGACTTACTGATCCTGAGGAGTTCCATCAGTGCTCGAGCGCTGGTTCAAGCTGGCCGAGAATCGCACAACCGTCCGCCAGGAAATGTTGGGCGGCTTGACCACCTTTGTGACGATGGCCTACATCATCGTCGTCAATCCCCGCATCCTTGCTGAAGCAGGAATGCCCATCGAAGGCGTGCTCTTCGCCACCTGTGTTTCCGCGGCCGTGGCGACTCTCGTGATGGGTTTGTGGGCGAACTACCCGATTGCCCTCGCGCCGGGAATGTCGCTCAACGCCTACTTCACG
>JBGPTK010000333.1:0-3498 GCA_041490605.1 Terriglobia bacterium
CGGATAGCGCGCATCGAGTTCGAGATTCAGCTCCAGCACATTCACGCGCGGTTCACCCAGAAATCCAAGTTGGCGCGCCTGGGTGTGATTGCTGACGAGCGCCCGGAGTTCGCTTTCGCCGATCCCTCGCTCGCGGGCCACTCGTGGAATTTGAAATTCCGCGGCGGCGGCGGAAATGTCCGGGTCGAGGCCCGAGGCGGAAGTTGTGACCAGATCAACCGGGATCGCGGCACCGGGGTTTTCGCTGTGAAGTTTTTCCACATCGCTGTTTACCCGGTCCAGCAAAGCCTTATTGGTCGGCGCCAGATTCGAGGCAGCGGAAGAAGAGGCGTCGTACCCGGCCGGCCCGGCGGCCGACGGCCGCGGATGAAAATAAGCGGGAGAAGAAAATGGCTGGCCAATCAGGCGCGAGCCAATTGTTTTCCCTCCGGCTTGAATCAAGCTTCCATTCGCCTGGCGCGGAAACAACAATTGCGCCAGTCCCGTGACGGCCAGGGGATACACGATTCCGAGAAGCACGGTCGTCGCCAGCGTCATCCAAATCGAAATCAGCAGATTTTTTTTCATAGGTCTCTCACGCCAGCCCGATACGCGTAATGATCATGTCGATCAATTTGATTCCGATAAAAGGTGAGATCACTCCGCCCAATCCGTAAATCAGCAGATTGCGCCGCAGCAAAGCTTCCGCGCCGAGCGGCCGGTAACGCACGCCTCTCAAAGCCAGTGGCACCAGTGCAATGATAATCAGCGCGTTGAAAATGACGGCGGAGAGCACGGCCGATTCCGGCGTTTTCAACGCCATCACGTTCAGCACGTTCAATTGCGGGAAGGCCACGGCAAACATGGCCGGAATAATCGCAAAATATTTGGCCACATCATTGGCCACGGAAAAAGTGGTCAGGGCTCCGCGGGTGATCAGCAATTGCTTGCCGATCTCGACCACCTCGATCAATTTGGTGGGATTGGAATCGAGGTCCACCATGTTGCCCGCTTCCTTGGCGGCCTGGGTTCCGGCATTCATCGCCAGGCCCACGTCGGCCTGCGCCAGCGCGGGTGCGTCATTGGTGCCGTCGCCGGTCATGGCGACCAGCTTGCCTTTCGCTTGCTCGCGGCGGATCAAGGCGAGTTTGTCCTCGGGCTTGGCTTGCGCGAGGAAATCGTCCACTCCGGCTTCGCGAGCGATCGCCGCGGCCGTCAAGGGATTGTCGCCGGTGATCATCACTGTGCGAATCCCCATGGCGCGCAATTGATCGAAGCGCTCGCGCATGCCGCCCTTGACGATGTCCTTCAGATAGATCACTCCCATCACGCGCCGGTCCTCGGCAACCAGCAGGGGCGTTCCACCGCTATTCGATATCCTCCTGACGATTTCCTCCACTTCTTTGGCGATCAAATTCCCGCTCTTGGAGGCATATTCGGCGATGGCATCGGGGGCGCCCTTTCGAATTTCGCGGCCGTCAAGATCAACGCCGGACATTCGCGTGTTCGCGGAAAAGGGAATAAAGGTTGCTATCACGGCGGATAAATCGCGTCCCCGCAAACCGTATTTTTCCTTGGCCAGCACCACGATGGACCGGCCTTCCGGAGTTTCATCCGCTAGCGAGGCTAGTTGGGCCACGTCCGCCAGATCGGTTTCCTTCACGTTTGGCGCCGGGATGAATTCCGTCGCCCGCCGGTTTCCCAGCGTGATCGTGCCGGTCTTGTCGAGGAGAAGAATGTCCACGTCTCCCGCAGCCTCCACGGCCCGGCCCGACATGGCCAGAACATTTCTCTGCACCACCCGGTCCATCCCCGCAATTCCGATAGCGGAGAGCAATCCTCCAATGGTGGTGGGAATCAAGCAGACCAGTAAGGAGACCAGCATGAAAATGGATTGCGGCGCGCCGGAATAAATGGCGATGGGCTGCAGCGTGACCACCGCCAGCAGGAAAATAATGGTCAGCCCCGCCAGCAGGATATTCAGCGCAATTTCGTTCGGCGTCTTCTGGCGTTCGGCTCCCTCCACCATCTTGATCATGCGATCGAGAAATGTTTCTCCCGGATTCGACGTGATTTTTATGGTGATTTCGTCGGAGAGGACTCGAGTCCCGCCGGTGACGGCGGAGCGGTCCCCTCCCGATTCACGGATCACCGGGGCCGATTCGCCGGTAATGGCCGATTCATCGACGGAAGCAATGCCCACCACCACTTCGCCATCCCCGGGAATGTATTCTCCCGCCTTCACAACCACCAGATCGCCCGTGCGCAGCTTGGAACTGGAAACCGTTTCCAGTTCTCCGTCTGGCAATATTCGCTGCGCCATGGTCTCCGCGCGCGCTTTGCGCAACGTATCGGCCTGAGCCTTTCCGCGGCCCTCGGCCATGGCTTCGGCAAAATTGGCGAAGAGAACCGTGAACCAAAGCCACAGCGTGATCTGCAAGGCAAAGCCGAATCCGGGGAGACGATGAAACGCATTCCAGACCAGTTCAATCGTAGTCAGCACGGCGCCGATTTCGACCACGAACATTACGGGGTTTTTCATCAGCGTCCGTGGGTTCAGTTTCAGAACGGAATCCCGCAGCGCCCGGCTGACGATTCCGCCGGTCCAAAGCGCCTTCTTTCCACTCTTCGAAGTATCTTGCGGCATGGCCTAAAACGCCTTTCCTGCGTGCATCAGCAGGTGTTCGAGAATGGGCCCCAGGCTGAGAGCGGGGAAGAAGGTGAGCGCGCTCACGATCAGAACCACTGAAATCAACAGTCCAGTGAAGAGCGGAGTGGTCACTGGAAATGTGCCTGCCGATTCGGGCGCTATTTTCTTGCGAGCAAGATTTCCGGCGATAGCCAATACCGGAATAATCATGAAGAATCGCCCCAGCAACATATCGAAGCCGATGCTCACGTTGTACCAGAGCGAATTCCAGTTCCCTCCGGCAAACGCCGAGCCGTTATTCGCCGCTCCCGAAGTGTAGGCATAAAGGATTTGCGATAGTCCATGCGGGCCGGGGTTGGTGATCCCCGCCTTACCGAAGGGCGTCACCACGGCGATCGCCGTGAACACCAGAATAATGAGTGAGAAAATGAGCACGGCCAGCATGGCCATCTTCACGTCGTAGGCTTCGATCTTTTTCCCCAGGTATTCCGGGGTTCGTCCCACCATCAGCCCGGCGATAAATACCGACAGGATCACCATCACCAAAATTCCATACATTCCAGAGCCCACGCCGCCAAACACCACTTCGCCGAGCATCATGTTGATCATCGGAACCATTCCACCGAGCGGCGTGAACGAATCGTGCATCGCGTTCACGGCGCCACAGCTTGTATCCGTGGTGACCGTTGCCCACAGCGCCGAATTGGCGATCCCGAAACGAACATCCTTCCCTTCCATATTTCCACCCGGCTGCTTCGAGCTCACGGTTTGGTCGACGCCGTGGAGAAGCGGATTGCCCTTCGATTCCGCGGAATATGCGAACGCCACCCCGAGTAGAAATAAAATCGTCATCGCGCTACACACCGCCC
>JBGPTK010000334.1:0-3485 GCA_041490605.1 Terriglobia bacterium
GATGCTCCGGATCTTGATCTCCTGCACGGGACTCAGCTTTTTACGCAAGATGATCGCCGCCCCATAACGGCTCACCGATAGCGTCCGCCCGGTTTCCTTGAATTCCCGATCGGAAGTCGCGAACGAAGAAAGCGTGATGGGGACGGAAATCGAAACCCGATCGCTTCGACGTTTATTTTTCGTTTCCATGGATCACCAGTCGTTCTTTAACAACTTATGAAAATCGGGAAGTCCCTGATGGGCCTCGAGCGATTTTCCCAGGCATCCTGCCAATGCTTCACCTGCAAGCTACCACAACTCACCCCGCCCATCCCGGCCCAAAATAGGAATGGTATATAACTCATTCGCACGAAAGGGCCTGGTTCCCTTTGACACACTACCCTTTCTCCCTCAAAGTAAATTAACCAGTTATGGCGAAGAAAAAGCTTGGGGAAGTGCTCCGCGAACGCGGACAAATTTCGGCCGAAGACCTCTCAAAGGCTCTTGACGAGCAGCACCGCAAAGTCAGCCTTCTGGGAGAAGTTCTGCTCCAACGCGGCCTTGTTGGCAAGGAAAACCTGGTCGCGGCGCTCGAGGAAACCACCCGGGTTCCCTACGTCGACGCAACTTCCGCCCTCATCGAACCGGATATTCTAAAACTCATCCCGCGTGCCGTTGCGATCCGCCTCTGCCTTCTCCCGCTTTCGCTGGACGGCCACAAACTCATCACCGTGATGGCCGAGCCGCAAAATCTGCACACCACGGATGAACTCAAGTTTATCGCCGGCAAAGCGATCTCTCCGCGGCTTGGTTTTCGCAGCGAAATCCTGGCCGCCATCCAAAAACATTATGGCGGCGCCGTGGATATTCCTGATCTTGCCGGCCCCGTCAGGGTCTCTTTGCCAGAACGCGCGGAGAAAATCAAAGTCGAGTTTATCGCTGCCGGCAACCGCCAGAGCAGCCGCGATGCCATCAAGGAATTTCAGCAAGAGTTGCAAACCGAGCCTTCCCCGGCCGTTCGTTTGGTTTCCGAGGCCATCGCCGCCGCCGTCGCCAGGGACGCGAGCGACATTCACATCGAGCCGCAGGTCAATGGCCTGATCGTGCGCATGCGCCTGGATGGAGTTCTCCGCGAAATCATGAACATCCCCGGCGACTTGCAAACCTCGGTGATTTCGCGCGTCAAGATTCTGGCCGATATGGATATCGCCGAGCGGCGCAAACCCCAGGACGGCCGCATCGTCGTCCGGGTGGGAGACAAGCAGCTTGATTTGCGCATCTCCACCCTTCCCACTCACCTCGGCGAAAAGGTCGTCATCCGCCTGCTCGATCCCAGTGCTCCGCGCCTGCGCTTCTCCGATCTGGGCATGTTGCCCCGGGACTGCGAAACCCTTTCCCATATCCTGGAAAAGCCCCAGGGCATGCTTCTGGTCACCGGCCCCACCGGCTCCGGAAAAACAACCACGCTCTACGCGGGACTCCACCAGCTCCGCTCTCCCAGCGTCAATATCGTCACCGTCGAAGATCCCGTCGAATACATGCTGGAGAGCACCAACCAGGTTCAGGTCAACACCAAGGCCGGGCTCACCTTTGCCAAGTGCCTCCGCTCCATCCTCCGGCAGGATCCCAACATCATCATGGTGGGCGAAATTCGCGACGGCGAGACGGCGGAAATCGCTCTGAAGGCCGCGCAGACCGGCCACCTGGTGCTCACCACCGTCCATACCAACGACAGCATCGCCGCCATTACCCGCCTGATCGATTTGCAGATCCCTTCGTTCTTGATCGCTTCTTCCGTCACCGCGATCATGTCGCAGCGCCTGGTGCGCAAACTTTGTTCCTGCTGCGAACAGGTGGCGCCCACTCCGGAATACGTCGCGCAATTGCTTGCCCACGGCATTGAAGACCCCGGTGCAAGCATGTACGCGCCGGTCGGCTGCCCCGCCTGTGAAAACACCGGCTACCACGGCCGCGTGGGAGTCTTCGAAATATTGGTCTTCGACGAACAAATCCGCGCCTCCATCCGCTCCGGCTGCCCCCCGGACGAACTTCGCACTTTGACGCGCGTCAATGGGATGAAGACCATCCAGGAAGACGCCCTCGATAAAGCGCGCGCCGGCCTTACCACTCTGGCCGAGTTGCTGCGCGTCGTTCCCTTCGAACAGTCCATTGTTGTGCGCTGTCATGATTGCTCGCGCGAGCTTGCGCAATCTTTCCTGTTCTGCCCATATTGCGGTGCGAAGCGGCGGGTCAGCACGCTTGACGCTCCGGCACTCGTCCCCGCTGGTGGAGGAGGCGCTTCCCTGTGAGTTCCCCATCCGAGACGAAGAACGATGTATCAGCGCGGCAGGAGAAACGCTACTACGCCCATTTCCGCGAATTGTGCATTAGCTATGAAGGCTTCACCGAGGAAATCGCCCTTCGCCCTCCCGATCTCAGCCCCCGCGGAATGTTCATCCAGACCGCTCGTCATTTTTCGGAAGGTGCCGTTCTCAAGGTCCGTTTCCGGCTGGCCCGCTCCGCTTATGAAGTCAACGCCCGCGCCGAAGTGCGCTACTGCCTCCGTGGCGTCGGCATCGGCGTCGAATTCATCGATATTCCCACCGCGGATCGTCAGGCCATCGAGCATGAGCTCGTGGACACGGACGGCCCCCGCAACGCAAGTCCCAACCCAGATCCATTCCCACCCGTTTCGAAGAAGGGATAGTTTTCTACGATCTCTCCGCACTTTGCAGCCATTCAAATTTGTAACCGCTTACGTTTTCCGCTTAGGCTTTTCGCCAGGCCACCACAAACTCTCGTCCGCAAGGCTCCCCTGGCGTTCCAGCAGTCCATCCACGCTTTGGCTGACCGGGGGATGGCGGTCGGGAACCTTTTCCTGGTCATCCCCAGCGTAGCAAGGGATCACGAGCCAATCACAAATGCTTGAGCGCCAAATAGCCCCAAAGAGCCGGGGGCGCGGCCCTTCGATGCTCCCTTCGTTTCTCAGGGCGAGCAGGGTAAACGGGAAGCCGGCCCCTACGGCCTAACCTCGCGCAGACGAAAGCGTTGAATTTTTCCCGTCACTGTTTTCGGCAACTCGTTCAGAAAATGTATTTCCCGCGGACATTTGTACGCCGCCATCCGCCCCCGCAGCCATTGCTGAATCTCCTGCGCTAGTTCCGCATTCGGCGCGGCAGCTTCGCGCAGCACCACATAGGCCGCGGCACGCACAAATCCCACCTTGTCCGCGCGGCCCACCACAGCCGCCTCCGCGATCGAGGGATGCGCCAGCAGCGCGTTTTCCACTTCTCCCGGCGAAACCCACTGGCCCGATATTTTCATCATGTCGTCCGCGCGCCCATTGTAATGATAGTAGCCATCCCCATCGCGAAAGAACTTATCGCCGGTGACCACCCACTCCCCCATCTTGGTCCGCGCCGTCAGTTCCGGCTTTCCCCAGTATTCCGCGAACGCGCTTCCTCCTTTCACCCACAGATTGCCGATGTCGCCCGTGGCAACCGGCC
>JBGPTK010000335.1:0-3477 GCA_041490605.1 Terriglobia bacterium
GCAGCCAATTCGAGACGGCCGCACAGGCGGTTCAGATGAACTCTTCCTGTGAGTAAAGCGAACGGCGTGCGCCAATCGGAACTTTGTTTTACAGCCGCGCGGCTGACGGTGCGGTCCGCAGGGACGTAAAACCAAACATTCTTTCCATCCACCAGAAATAATTTTGTTTCGGGAGATTCATACTCCCAGCGCATGCGGCCGGGACGGGAAAAGAAAACACGCCCGGATTCCACTCGAATTCCCTGGCGGCCGTCGCTGAAACGCTCGAGGAAAACGGCTTCGAGCGTGGAAGCGTGTTGATAACGCGCTTCCACGGCGCGAACGATGGCTTGAATATCTTGTGCGGCCCCAGCAGGAGCAAACGAGGCCAGGAGAGCGCAAGAAATAATGAACAGCAATCTCTTCATCGGTTCGAGTGTAGCAGGAAGAAGAAAAGCAATCAGCCGTCAGGCGCCAAGATTCATCAGATGGCAATCCGCGATCGCCAATCGATACGCTGGCGCCAATCGGGAGATTGGCGTTCCCGGGGAGGCCGTAAAAGCAAAAAGAGGAGGAAGCTTGCGCTTCCTCCTCTCTTTGGGGGGATTGAGGGTCGTTCTTATTGCAGGGCTGTCAAAAGTGCGCAACCGGCTTCGTCGGTCGGAGCAGCTGCGCCAGTCGCATCGAACCGGATTACACCTGACTCATCCGTGCAGAAGCTGCGCTGCCCGGTTGAGCCGACGGTGATCGGAACCGCGTTGATGACGAAGTCATTCGAACCAGCAGCGCCGCACGCAGTCGGCTTCTGGGCTGCCGCGATGGGGACGATGGGCGTGTAGGTGAAAGTATAGCCGCTCTTCGAGCTGGTCTGTACCGTGCCGCCGCCACCGGACAAAACGCTGTCAACCAGCAAGGCATTGTCGCAGTCCGCGACGGTGAGACCAGCAGGTCCGCCCGCGGAGCCGAGGCTGGGCGGGAAACCATTACCATAGGTAGACGAATAGGTGACCGAAGCGGTGGTAATCGTGCGCAGCGAACCAACCGCAGAAGCTTCGTTGGCTGCCATTTTCGAACGCAACAGGTTCGGGATGGCGATGGCGGCGATAATCAAGATGATCGCGACCACGATCAAAAGCTCGATCAACGAGAAACCTTTTTGTTTCTTAATCAGCATTTCGTTAGTCTCCTTCAAATTTTGGCTGGAACGTCACTTTCAGTTCCGGTAGCGGGTGCCGCAATACCTAAGTGCAAGCGGAAGTCCAAACCTGGGCCAGGGTCCGCTGCCAGCCAGCCCGTAATTCATAAAGCCTTTTCTATTAATGCCTTACGGTCCTTTTCGAGCATCGCAACCGCCAGCGTTGTCCAATCCGGAGCAGATCGAGGCCTCCCGAAAAGCTTAATCATGACAATTTGCGCCTTATCATTTTGCCACATCTCGACTGTGAAAACCAGGCATGCCAATGGCGCCGAGATGCGCGCCATTCTCTATTTGTATTCTATATTCTATTGAAGTCTTATTGCAAGGTGGGGAGAGCGGAACAGGAAGCAAGAGTCGTGGGATTAGCAGCTCCAGTGATGTCAGATCGAATGACCCCGGACTCGTCCGTGCAGAAAGTGCGCTGTCCCGTCATGCCCTTGGTAACCGGTATTGCATTGATAACGAATGAGTTGGAGCCAGCATTGCCGCAGCCAGCCGGCTTGATGCCGATGGGCGTGATGGCGAAGTAATTGAAGGTATAGCCGCTTTTTTGGGAATTCACAGCACTGCCACCGCCACCGGAAAGGACGGCATCAATCAGAAGCGCCTGATCGCACGTCGATTGGGTGGCGCCTGCGGGACCGCCAGCAACTCCAAGGGATGGCGGGAATCCATTGCCGTAAGTGGAAGAATAGATAAGGGTTGCACTGGAGATGCTGCGCAGGGATCCAACGCCCGAGGCTTCATTGGCGGCTAATCGCGAGCGAATCAAGTTGGGAATAGAGATCGCAGCGATGATGAGAATGATCCCTACCACCATCAAGAGCTCAATCAGCGAGAACCCACGCGAACTTCGCTTCATTACCGCACCTCTCCAGGAGCACTGCGCGGGCTCCCGTGAAACTCCCATCACCACTCAGGATGTGGGCAACCAGACCGCCAAACATCATCGGAATTCCAATCGGTCAACATTCCGGTAAGAGATGTATTTATAGCTGGTTGCAGACTGCTCCGCTACAAGTGCGCGACGGCTGCTTATCAGGGCCTGGAGGCGAGGCGAAGCTGACAAACGGCGGCTATCGCAATTGACCAATTCCGACGCGATGAATTAGAGAATATGAAGGGCTTGCATCACGAGTGTTTGGAACGTCCTCCTGGGACCATTCGAGGCTGCGCCGTCAGCCGCCAGATTAAACTCGAGATCCTAAGTTAAATTTTGTGGGAGCTGGGGGTGTTCCCCAGCGGAACGGTATTCACGGATAGAGCACCCGGGTGAAACAGCAGGCTTCTTTCTAGACGCCGTATTTTTTGGCGTAATGGCGGAAGGAGCGGTAACTCATCTTCAGCAAATTTGCGGCGCGAATGCGCACGCCCGCGGAGCATTCGAGTGCCGCCATTAAGTACGCGCGTTCGGTATCCCGGATTTGCGTTTCCAGGTCGATGCCGCCTTCGGGTATCAGGACCGCACGCTCCGGAAGAGCCAGATTGGCAAAGTGAGTTTGATAATAGAGTGTGATCCGGTCGGGCAGGCCCTCGACGGTGATGAAGCGCGAGGCGGCCAAAGCGACGGCGCGTTCGATGGTGTTCTCGAGTTCACGCACATTGCCCGGCCATTCGTAGGCTTCCAGGCGTTCCAGCGCTTTCGGCTCGATTCCGTCGATATTCTTGCCCATGGATTGCCGGTAACGATCGAGGAATGCGCGCGCCAGCAGCGGAATATCGTCGCGACGCTCGCGCAGCGGCGGAAGATGAATCGGAATCACGCTCAGGCGATAAAACAGGTCTTCGCGGAAGCGGCCTTCGGCAATTTCTTTTTCGAGATCTTTATTGGTGGCCGCGATCACGCGAACGTCCACGCTGGATTCTTCGTTGCTGCCGATGGGCCGCACTTTCCCTTCCTGCAGCACGCGGTAGAGCTTCACCTGCATGGTGGGAGACATGTTGCCAATCTCATCCATGAACAGAGTGCCGCCGTCGGCGGCCTGGAAAAGGCCGTGGCGATTTTCATTCGCGCCGGTGAAGGCGCCTTTCATGTACCCGAACAGTTCCGATTCCAGCAGGGTTTCCGGAAAGGCACCGCAATTGATGGTGACGAAGGGCGTCTTGGAGCGGGCGCTGTTTTCATGCAGGGCGCGAGCGACCAATTCCTTGCCGGTGCCGCTTTCACCGGTGATCAAAACACGGCTGGATTGCGGGGCCACCGTTTGAATCAAGTCGAAAATCGCGCGCATCTTCGGGCTGGCGCCGATGATGCCGTCGAGTCCCGTAAGGCGGCGGACTTCGCGGCGCAAAATGCCGGC
>JBGPTK010000336.1:0-3470 GCA_041490605.1 Terriglobia bacterium
ACCAACCAAAACCATCGTCATTCTTGAAGGGGAATTTGTGGACAAAGATCGCGAACGAATTCTGATTCTGGAAGGTGATGCCGCCGCGCGTCAAAGCCTGATGGAAGTGATTCAGCAAGCAGGTTACGAAGCGCTGGCGAGTGAATCGGTGGCGGAAGGTTTGCAAGCGGCGCGCGAACGCGGCGCCGACGTGCTGTTGCTCGACGCGGGGCTCCGCGGAATCGACTGCCGCGAAACCCTGACGGAGTTGAAAGGTTCGGCGGCCACGCAGCGGATTCGCGTCATTCTGGTGGTCGGTCCCGGCGCAGCGGACCGCGCGCTCGGCCTCGATCTGGGCGCGGACGACGTTGTCTCGCGCCCCTGGGATTCCGGCGAGCTGCTGGCGCGGGTGCGATCACAACTGCGCGCCAAGCGCGTCGCCGACGATCAATTTCAGAGAACGAAATTGGCCGAAGAGGGCCAGCAAATGGCGCAGACAGCATTTCAGGCGCTCGCGGTCACCGAGAAAATGACCAAGGACGCTTTCTCGCTCGATCGCGCCCTGAAGATCGGCGCCGCGGTGGTGTTCGCGATTGCCCTGACGATGGCCGGCATCTTCTTTCTCTTTTCCCGCAAAGCGACAAAGGAGCTGCGGCTTTCGAACGACCTTCTGTCGCGCCTGGAAAGCGGAGTGGTCCGCCAGCAAGCCCTGGTGGACCAGGCGAGAAAAATGCGCCTGGAGGGAGGAATCCTGCCGGACGCGGACGGCCAGACGAAAGCACAGCTCCAGCATCAAGCGGAAGATTTGAAGGCGAAAATGGCGAACGCCGGATCGAATCAGGTTTCCGATTTACAAAAACAGCTTGCGGAAACGAACGCGCGGCTGAAGCGCGTCGAGTCGGAGGGCCAGGCGGGGCAAAGCATCATCCAGTCCGACGTGCGAAGCGTCTGCCTGCTGCATATCACGGTTGCCTTCCGGCATTCCGCAAGCGGCCAGCGCCTTCGCTATGCGGGAATGAATGCGCAGGGCGAGCCGATCCACGATAGCGAAGGCAATCCCATTTTCACGCTGGAAGGCCGCGGGCCGGAAGTGCATTTCGATATTTTCGGCACCGGGTTTTTGGCGGCGAACGGCGGGCGCGTGATCACCAATCGCCACGTGGCGCAGCCCTGGTGGGAAAATGACGACATGAAGCCGATGATCGAACAAGGGCTGCAACCGGAGATTGCCGAAGTCCGCGCTTATTTTCCCAATGTGCCCACTGCTTTTGCCGCGAGCATCAAGCAGATTTCTTCGGAAACGGATCTGGCGCTGATTCAGGTGAACCTGGGAGACTTGAAGCTGCCGACGCTGGATTTGGATGCGCGCAAAGAGGCCGCGGTGAGCGGCCAGCCGGTGGTCGCGCTCGGGTATGCTACCGGCCTGGCCGCAATTTTGGCGCGCACCGACGAGAATACCGCGCAGGGCATCGTCAAGGCGAGCGGCGGCGATCCGAAACAAATTCTCACCGAACTGGCGCGTAAAAACCTGATCCGGCCACTCGCGACGCAGGGGCACATCGGCGACGTGTTGCCGGACAAAATTCTGTTCGACGCGCAGACGACTCACGGCGGCTCGGGCGGCCCTCTTTTCAACCAAAATGGAAAAGTGATTGGAGTCACCTACGCCGTGCTGAGCGGATTCGGCGGCTCGAATTTCGGTATTCCGGTGCGCTTTACCGAGCCGCTCATCGCTCATTGAAAATAGTTATTCGACTGTTTGCGAACAGAGCGACGCTCCGGCTTACTGCGCTTGGTATTACGGAAGATTTCACGTACGGATAATTTCAGACTGAAATTGACTTCCCCGGAAGCGCCGACTAGCATGGATAATAGTGATGATCCCCCCTCGGGGCAATCCCGAGGGGCGACCCCTGCCGCATCTGAGGAAAGCCGAAGCATTTTGCTTATGGACGTTGGAACACATTCGGGGAGCATTCTCTCTCGCATCGTCGAAAAACGCCGCGAGACGATCGCGCATCGGCAGCGAGTGTTGCCGCTGGCCGTCCTGAAGATGACTGTCGTGAATAAGAAAGTGGGCCCGCCGCGCGATTTTGCCGGCGCCCTGGGCCACTGCGGCACAATCAACATCATTGCCGAGTTGAAGAAGGCATCGCCTTCGCGCGGCGTGATTCGCGAGGACTACGCCCCGGCGGAAATTGCTCCCGTGCTGGCGGGGGCCGGCGCCGCGGCGCTCTCCGTTTTGACGGAAGAGGATTTTTTCCAGGGATCGCTGGCGCATTTAAAGGAAGCGCGCAAACCGGTGAAAATTCCCGTCCTGCGCAAGGATTTTATCGTCGATCCGTGGCAGGTGTGGGAAGCGCGCGCGGTGGAAGCGGATTCGTTTTTGTTGATCACCGCGATTCTGGATGATCGGGAGCTGGGCGAATTGCTCGCCCTGGGCCGCGAACTGGGAATGGAAGCGCTGGTGGAAGCACACACGCGGGAGGAATTGCATCGCGCGATAAACGCCGGAGCGCGAATTGTGGGAGTGAACAATCGCGATTTGAAAACCTTTCAAGTGTGCCTGGACACTTCGCTTGCGTTGATTGAAGAAATTCCAGAGGAGTGTGTTGCCGTAAGCGAATCGGGAATTCGCTCGCGGGAGGATATCGAGCGGCTTAGACAAGCGGGTTTCGATGCTTTTCTGATCGGCGAGCATCTGATGGATAGCCCCGACCCCGCAGCCGCGTTGCGCCGCATGACCGGAGCTGTTTAGGCGGGACGCGCGGCGGAATTTTCGCGCTGAATCGAATGCCATGGTGAAGGTGAAAATTTGCGGGATTACGAACTGGGCGGACGCGAAGGCCGCGCTCGATGCGGGCGCGGATGCGCTCGGCTTTAATTTTCACGCGCCCAGCCCGCGCTTTATCGCGCCGGACGATGCCCGGAGCATCACTCGCCGGATGCCGAAGCGGGCTTCCGCCGTCGGCGTATTCGTGAATCAATCCGCGGCGCGAGTTTTGCGAATGGCGCGAACGGCGGGCCTCGATCTGGTGCAATTGCACGGCGACGAATCGCCGCGATTCGTCAGTGAGATGGCCAAGAAATATCTGGTGATCAAGGTTTTCCGGGTCCGCAGCGGCTTTCGCCCGGCTCGATTGAGGCGATACAGCGAGGCTGCGGCGTTTCTGCTCGATGGGTTTCAACCGCGATTGCGCGGCGGAACGGGGAAAACTTTCGATTGGAGACTGGCTATCGAAGCAAAACGCCATGGGCCAATTATTTTGGCGGGCGGCATCACGCCTGAAAACGTGGCGCGCGCGATTGCCGAAGTCGATCCATTTGCGGTGGATGTATCGAGCGGCGTCGAAGCGCATCCCGGAAAAAAAGATCCCGTGCGGATTCGCGCGTTCATGCGCGCCGTGGAATCCGCGCAACGGAGGGTGGCATGAGTTCCGCTTCGCAAGCCGCCGGGCCCGACGCTCGCGGCCGGTTCGGTCCCTATGGCG
>JBGPTK010000337.1:0-3468 GCA_041490605.1 Terriglobia bacterium
CACCCACGCTCGAGCCCGTATTGAAAATTCCGAAGGCGAAGGAGCGCTCTTGCGGCGGAAACCATTCGGAGACCGCCTTTGCTGAGCCGGGGAAACCTCCGCCCTCGCCCATCCCCAGCAGGAAACGATAAATGCTCAGCGTGAAGACTCCATTCACGGTGCCATGCAGAAAATTGGCCGCGGACCACCACAGAATCATCAGCGCATAGCCGGCGCGCGTGCCGAGCCAGTCGATGATTCTGCCGCCGCCGATGTACATCAACCCGTAGGCCATCAGGAAAAGAAATTGAAGGTGGGCGTACTGCTGATCGGTGAGCGGTATGTGTTTCTGCAATTCGACTACAACCACCGGAAGATTCTGGCGGTCGAGATAATTCAGGGCCGTGGCGGCGGCCAGCAACCCGGCGATCCACCAGCGCGCTTTTGCGGGCAGGACTGGAATGCGTAGTGCAGAAGCTTCGCTCATTTTGAGCTGAGCCTTTGGAGGAAGAGCTGCTTCACGGCCTCGGCGGAGATATCCGTGCAGACTTGAACATTCGGTTGCACCGGAGTGGTTCCCACAATTCCAAAGTGATCTCCCTCCGGCTCGATCTTCTGTACGCGATTGCGCCGGTTGGCCACGGTCATCCCGGTGGTCAATTCGCCCTTGGTTTCAATGTCCACTTTCATGGCTTCAAACGTGAAGAGAGAGGGATTGATCACGGCGACGGTGGTGGCCAGGTCGTTGAACCCGACCTTCGGAGTGGTGTTTTGATCCAGGGGGAATCTTCGAATCCGGTATCCCCCGAGCTGGGAGGCGAGATGACCGAAGGAAGTCCCGCTGCTTTCGAGATGATCGAAATCCTCAGCGGTGAATTGGACGCGAGTGGTCACATCGGTGCCAACCATGCGGATCCGCGGAACGCCGGAGTTGACGACAATCCTGGCTGCTTCCGGGTCCGCGAAAATATTGAAAGTGGCGACGGGAGTGGAGTTGCCGTTGGATAGAATGGTGCCGCCCATGAAGCAGACTTCCGCCACGAGAGGAGCAATCGTAGGCTCCTTGAGAAAGGCCAGCGCGAGGTTGGTCAAAGGCCCGATCGCAAGGATCGTGTACTGATTGGGCTTACTCTTCACCCGCTCGATGATCAGATCGGCGGCATGCTGGGGGACGAGCTTGGCGCGCGACTGGGGAATCTCCACATCTCCGAATCCGTTCTTGCCGTGGGCAAGGCGAACGGTGAGTTGCGTGCGCATCAGCGGGCGGGTAGCGCCGAGCGCCACGGGAATATCGAGGCGATTCGCGTATTCAACCAGCGAGAGAGCGTTTCGAGTGCCGTACTCGGCTTCAACGTTGCCGGCGACGACAGTGATCAAATCAACGGATACTTCGCTGGACCGGAATGCCAGCAGGATCGAAACGGCATCATCCACGCCCGGGTCGGTATCGATAATCAGCGGACGCGGCCCGGATGAGGCGCGAGGAGAATCGCTGGGATGCGCGGAGGGATCGGCACCACCGGCCTTGACCGGAAGAAGAAAGGGAGCCAGCAGGCCGGCTCCACTCACCTTAAGAAAATCACGACGATCGTGCTTCAAGAGGGCCTCCCGCTGCCCGTTGCTTTAGCTGAGGGCAGGATGGATTCAAAATAGGGCGCCAATTTCACTCCGTTCTGAAGCAGGACAGGCTCCTGCATAACTCGCAAGGCCACGGGATCGTCGGCCAAGAAGACGGGGTCCAAATCAAATGATGCGACGCCCTCCGGAAAAACCTTGGAGAGAAACCGGGAGACTTCATCGGGTTCAAGAGGTTCGTCACCGATCGTCAGAAAAAAGGGATATTCCTGCTGCACCGGAGGCTGCGCCGGGCTCAGGGCACGGCGTACTTTGAGCCGATCGAGAAAAACAAGCAGAGAAGGCAAATCCATTCTCAGCGCCGCGGAAAGTCGAGCGGTGATGCCTGCGAAGCTCCGGCAATCCGCAGCAGGTGACGAGGGGTTCCAGGCCAGCGCTTTCGGGCTGCCACGAAGTGGCCGCAGGATCTCCATAGGCTCTCGATGGAAGCCCTGCATCAGATCGATTCCGCCATACACCGGAGTGCCATCGATCATTACCAGCTCGACATCCTGTTCGGTGGCTTCGATCAGGTTGCGATAGGGATCACGATTCTTTTTCCGCAGCAGCAGTACGTCTGCGGCAGTTCCAGGCGCCAGATGTCCCGCGCGTTGCTTCCAACCCACAGCCTGCGCGGGATTCCGTGTAACCATATCCACGATGTCCCGGTCGCTGAACAGTCCATTCAACTGATGCTGATTAAACTGATCCACAACTTTGAGGTCGAATAAAACGTTCTTGCTGCCGCTTGGCGCCCACTCGGAGCCGAGACAAATATTGACTCCGGCTCTGCGCGCGGCGCCAATATCGGCGGTGCGGCCATAGAGGCGAAGGTTTCCCAGCGGCGACCAGACGACAGAAGCTCCAGCGGCGGCGAGCTCGGCGAATTGGCTCTCATTCAATCCCAGGGCATGGATGGCCACAAGCTTATTGGTCAACAATTGAAATTGCTTCAGGTCTGAAAATCGCTGCTGGCCGTAATCGCCGGTGCCTTCGGACAAGTGGTAAATCCACGCGTCGAGGCGGGGCATCAATTCGCGCAACGCCGGCGCCGATTCTGCCGTGACGTCCCAGATTGTTTGATGGATACGATCCTGGCCGAAGTTATCGAACTCTATGTTGCGAACGAGAAGCGAAGTGTATTCCCGGCTCCAGGGCGCCGCGCCCTCGATGGCCGTGGTGCCGCCGGCCAGCGCCTTGATCTCCGCGTAGAGACAAACATCCTCGAGCAGATCCGCATATTGAACCAGCAGCCGGCAGGGATTTTCGACGGTGCGGCGATAATCCGGATCGAAAAAAAATTCGGTGCGATTGGCGTATTGGCGCGGCGCGAACCAGGGGCCGCGGACATCGTAAGTCATGTGCTTGTGAAGGTCGATCAGGCCCGGATAGAAGACCCCGCCCGTTTCCACTACCGGTAAATTCCTGGCCGCGGCCGGGAGTGCTTCAGCCGAAGGAACTATGGAACGGATGGTGTTTCCGGAGACCCACAGGAGCCCATTGGGATGGATGATGTGTTGATCGTCGAGCGTGCAAATCACGCCGCGAAACAGCCGGTCCTGCGCGATCTCCTTCGCCGATTCTGAGAAAGATACGCCGGAGCGAGCAAGAGAGCCGGCCGCGCAAGATAGCGCCAGGGTCGCCGGGAGGCCTACGGAACCTTTGAGCAGTTCACGGCGCGTGAGATGCATCAGGCGGGCTATTCCAGCGTGCTTGCTTCCGCAGCACTCTGGCGTCCCTCTCCGAAACGAGTCAACACATGCTCGAGGAATTCGTTGAACACAATTTTGAAACCGGCTTCGATCTCTTCCGGCGTCCCCGAAAGTACGAGTTGCAGCATTTTCCGGTGTTGTTCAACCACCGCATCAAAACGGA
>JBGPTK010000338.1:0-3465 GCA_041490605.1 Terriglobia bacterium
CGGCGCCGGCCAGGCTGATGAAACCATCCGGCTGCACGTTGACGGTTTGATTGAATTCCGGAGTCAACGGGAAGGTCAGGGCGATCACGTCGCTCGGGCAAATCCGGTAGCGCACATCCCGATGTTGCAGGACGGGCCGATCCGTGTCGTCCGCCCCTCCTGCCGGTGCGGCGAGAGCGGCGAGAGTAGTTTCCGCCGAAGTAGTCGCCGCGGCCCGCTGCGCAACGGCGGGCGAGCCGCTGCCCAGCACGAATATCGCCACCAGGACGATCATTCGAGTGATCCGAATGTTGGCTCCGGCTGCCGGACGAAGCGTGTCGCGGACCTTTTCTGCCGGAATTGATGTGACCAGATCATTCGCGAAGGTATTCACACCGGCTCCACGTCGTAGCCATCCATCCGCAGCGCCACGGAGCGCTGGATCAATTGCACGGACACAATCAGGCTCGCATCCGAATTGCGTCGCACCAGAATTCCTTCGATTCCGTCGAGCGCGCCCCCGCAAATTCGCACGCGAGTTCCCTCACTCAGGAAAACGTGCGATCGCATGGGGACGCAGTGCTTCATGAGCCTTTGGATTGCTTCCATCTCCCGGTCGGGAATCGCCTGGGGACACCCTGGCAAGCCCACGAAATTGAGGACACCGGGAATTCGCAGCACGGCGGTGCGAATCGCGCTGTCAATCCATGCGTGCAAAAATGTGTAACAGGGATAGAGGGGCGCATCTACCCTCATGTGGCGATCGCTCCAATGGTGCATTTCGGTTGCGAGCGGGAGGAAGCCGTCGAGGCCGCGATCGCTCATCTGCCGTGCAACTTTTTTCTCGTGACGCCCGCGCGTCTGGATCGCGTACCACTGCGGCCGGTTTCGCCGGACGGCAATGTTGCTGTTCGCTTGCTCTTCGGCAATGTGCCGTAGGAAGCTCATCGCTCACCCCATCGCTGCGGGAAATTTCCAGTAGCTTTCGCGGCAGCGACCCCGATTAATTCGTGGACAGAGTTACCTGATGGTTCGAGACAGCGAACCCCCATCCGGCCGAGTAGTCTGCCTCTGGTTCCGATTCCACTCGCAGCACCTGCCCCTCGGCTTCAATGCTCAGCAACCGCGTGTCGCCAGGCAGCGGCGGAAGGTAGATGTTCATAGAAATGTGCGCGCCCTTTGGCGGGCGCTCCGAGGAGACCACATAGGCCCCCTTTTGACTGATATTGCGCGTCTGCCCGTGTCCCGCTTTCTGAGAGCCGTCGTCATCGTTCCAGCGGAAGACCACGCGAGCGTGCAACAGATACCGCACCATCGCCCGAAGATCCGTTGACACGCCCTCGATCACGGGAGGATTGGTCTGTTCAGTTCGCTCCTGCAACTTCTGTCTTTCGTATGTGGTCATGGAGAATGTGGGATGAAAAGTACGTCGCAGCAGAAAAGGCCACAAGAGGCGCAATGTCCTGAAATGTTTGAGTCATTTGTACCGTTGTGGAACAGGGCCATACGGGAATGATTTCGTTGCTGTCCATCTCCAAAATTGCTTCCATCCTTGCTCATGCTTAAGAGACAAACGGCTCTCATGCAGCCCTAAGTACTTTCATCAACAATGTAGGGAGACGAACGTACTTACAGTTCTGAGACGTCTGAACCACGAGCGGACGGCGCTCTTGCAATCCTACAAGATTGATGTAACGCCCTTATTGTTCAATAAGTTAGGCATGATTCTGACGATCTTCAGATGGTCGCCGGATTCCGGCAGACCGCGCCAACTGGTCAATTACATCGCGTGAGAGAGTTGTGGATCTCCCGTGGAATGGATAGGGGGATATGCAAAATTCCAAGCTGCGGAGGCCGCTAAGTGGAATTGGGAATGCACGCGAACCGCAGCGCAGTTTCGCCAAATGAGTAGAATTATTTCCCACGTAAGTACATATGCATCTTGCCTATTTCGAAGCGGCACACCTAAGATGACCCACTCCGACACACATTGAGAGATGCCCAAGGTTAATGATGAAGAAGGAGCTTGATCCAAGAAGTCCTATCAACATTCTGATTCTGGAAGCGAATCAGATGAATTGCCAATTGGTCACGAGCGCGCTCCGACCAAAGCGATATGGCGTGGCGGTGGTTGCGAGCACGGTAGACTCAGCGCGTGCCCTGGCGCTTCTCAAAGAAAAGCAACCGGATGTTGCGATTATCAGCTCACGATTGCAATCAGGACCCGCCGAAGGATTTTCTTGGCTGCGCGAGCTGCGTTCAGCTCGGGCCAGGACGCGCGCCATCATGCTGCTGGACACCCGTGACCGCGAGCTGGTGATTGAAGCATTTCGATATGGCGCACATGGCGTGATATTCCGCGACGAACCGCTCGAAACGCTCAGCAAGTCCATCCACGCGGTCCATAGAGGCCAAGTGTGGGCCAACAGCCAGCAGCTTGGCTACCTGCTTGATGCGCTCAGCACATCCAGGCCAGTCCACCTGCAGGATGCGCGAGGCGCCAATATACTTTCGAAACGGGAAGAAGACGTGGTGCGGCTGGTGGCCGACGGGATGACCAATCGCGAGATTTCGCGTCAATTGAGCTTGAGCGAACACACCGTACGCAATTATTTATTTCGCGTCTTTGAAAAGTTGGGGATATCAAGCCGTGTGGAGTTGGTTCTTTACTGTGTGCAGCAGAGGCAGACAGGCGAGGGGGGCGCTGCAAACTGATGGAGTTCCTCGATCCAGGAGGGCAGGAATTCCCTCGCGTCCGGCTACTTCTTGTGCATCGCCGCTTCGATCTTCGGAATCACGGCGCGAACGGATGGAGCAAACGAGCCGTTCGGGTCCAGCTTCAAGTAGGTCTGAAATTCGTTGATGGCTCCCTGGCCGTCGCCCTTCTTAAGCATGATTTGCGCCATCAACCAGTGGCCCAGAGCAAACTCCGGCTGCGCGGCGATGGTCTTCGCCGTATGAGGCTCCGCATCCTGCCACTGTCCTGAGGTGAAGTAGGCGGTGGCCAAGCTATAGTGCGCCATGGGTGAGCTTTGGGCATCGGGATTGAGCAGGAGTCCCTGATTCAACGCCTTTTCAGAGCCCGCGTAATCCCTCTCTTGGAGTAGCGCAGTCCCCAGCTGAATGTACGCCTCCGAAGCCTTAGGATCCTGCTGAATAGCCTTTTCAAGCGCGCCCTGCGCATCCTTCCATTTTTTCTGCTCGTTGTAGGCCATACCGAGCAGGGTATAGGCCTGCGGGAACTGGTCATGAAGCTCAATCGCCTTCTTTAGATGTGCAATCCCGCCATCCAAGTCGCGACTTTCCAAGGAATGCTGGCCCAGGTCGTATTCCTTCCGCGCCGGCTCGGGTACGGAGAGATCAACCGCCGAAACTATGCCGCCTGCACCCTTCGGCGGCTCCGGAGGCGCCTCTCCAGATTTTGGCTTCAAGACCAAATTTGCCATTCCGGTAGGGGAATTCTGAAGGTCAAGCGTTTGGGTGGCC
>JBGPTK010000339.1:0-3458 GCA_041490605.1 Terriglobia bacterium
CAGAAAACCCTCAAGATGTTCCGCGACACGGCTCGATACGTGGCGGAGCTGACCAGCAAAGGCAAGATCGTTCTTTTCCTCGGCACCAAACGCCAGGCGCAGGAAGCTATCGCCGAAGAAGCCAAGCGCTGCGGGATGTATTTCGTCAATCATCGCTGGCTGGGCGGGACGCTGACGAACTGGGCGACGCTGCAGAAATCGATCAAGCGCCTGAAGCTGCTGAAAGCGATGGTGGAAGACGGGCGCATGGCGGCATTGCCGAAGAAGGAAGCGGCGCGGCTGGACCGCGAGCTGAAGCATCTTTTCCAGAATTTCGAAGGCATCGAAAATATGTCGCAACTCCCCGATGCCATGTTCGTGATCGACCCCAACGCGGAGACCATCGCGGTGCGCGAAGCGCGGCGGATGGGAGTGCCGGTGGTCGCCGTGGTGGATACGAATTGCGATCCCGACATGGTGGATTGGCCGGTGCCCGGGAATGACGACGCTTTGCGCGCGATTCGCTTGTTTACTTCGAAAATTGCGGACGCCGTTCTGACCGGTCGGCAAACGTTCGAGCAGAGCCAGATTGCGGAGCAGAAATCCGCGGAAGGCGCGCAAGCGGGCGAAGGCGTGGATTACGTGGATACCAGCGCCTACGAAGAATACGAAAAGCAGGAAGGCGACTTCGTCGAAGTGGAGCCGGTCGACTTGACGGTCGAGCCGGCGGCGGCCGCCGCGGCTGAAGAAATTCCGCCAGCGGCTGCGGAAGAGAACAGCAAGAAATAGCCCCGCCTTCGCTCTTCGCGTGCTATTGGCGAGGGCTGAAGTTCTCCGCGCGGCCTTGCCAGGGCGTGGGGGAGCTTCGGCGGGTTTGGCCCGCCTTTGCTCTTCGCGTGCTATTGGTGAGGGCTGAAGTTTTCCGCGCGGCCTTGCCAGGGCGTGGGGGAGCTTCGGCGGGCTTGGCCCGCCTTCGCTCTGCGCTTGCTATCGGCGAGGACTGAAGTTTTCCACGCGGTCTTGCCAGGGCGTGGGGGAGCTTCGGCGGGCTTGGCCCGCTAACAAAGATAGCGCTCGAGCGGGCTAATCCGAAATTCAATCATAAGGAAGTTTGAACTTATATGACGACGAATCCCGACCCTGTCAACATACCCGCACAACGAGTGAAGGAGTTGCGCGAACGCACCGGCGCCGGCTTCAGCGATTGCCGCACGGCGCTGGTGGAAACGGCCGGCGATCTGGAACAGGCGATCAATGTGCTGCGCAAGAAGGGACAAGCAGCGGCGCAGAAGAAGGCCCAGCGGCAAGCCAGCGAAGGGCTGGTGAGCCACTACATTCACGCGGGCGGAAAGATCGGCGTGCTGGTGGAAGTGAATTGCGAAACCGATTTCGTGGCGCGAACGGAAGAATTCCAGCGGCTGTGCCACGACGTGGCCATGCACATCGCCGCGCTCGATCCACGATTTTTGCGGCGCGAGGAAGTGACGCAGGAAATTCTGGATCACGAGCGGGAAATTTATCGCGAGCAGGCCAAGGCCACCGGAAAGCCGGATGTGGTGATCGAAAAGATCGTGACCGGCAAGATGGAAAAATTCTACGAAGAGAACTGCTTGTACGAGCAACATTTCATCAAGGATGAAGGCACCACGGTGAAGGAATTGATCGATCTTTCGATCGCCAAGCTGAAGGAGAATATTACCGTTCGCCGGTTCACGCGATTCAAAGTTGGCGAGATCGAGAATGCGCCGGCCGCCGCGCCCGCGCCGCCAGAGCCGGCGTCAACCCCGAACTAACTTGCATTTGCAAATTGTGAATTGATTTTCAGGGGGCGTCTGAGGCCGCAGAGGCCCCCTTGCATTTTGCGCCCATTCTTCCTTACAGATGAAGTCCCGGCTGCCGTTTAGTTCTCCACGAATTAAGTGTCAATGGCAGGAGATGGAAGAAAGTGGGGATAAGTCGTAGAACTTATTGTTGTTGCGCACAAAACAGACGATGGTGAGCTACCTACAATTATTTGTCCAAAATGACGGAAAACGCGAGTGGCAGTTATTGAAAATAAAGAGGTTGCGAGAAGCGAAGAGCGAATCCAGCGGACATCCTAAAATCCTCAAGCGCAAAATCTCGCAACCATTGGAAATCACTGGATATATCCAACGCTCATCGCCTAAAAACGCGAAAATCCAACGCTCATCCAACGATTATGCAACGCGCATCGATTTTCGCCCCGATTTCGGCTCCATTGGCAGCTAAATCCGCTGCTCCATCCGGCACTCAGGCTCCTCTCAGCCGCGCAGACGCGGCTGCGAGCCGCAGCGGCTGATCGATCAAATACCAGCCCTCGAACAGACCTTAAAAGCGCGTAGACTCCGCAAAAAACCACTCCAGCTTTCCGACCACACGCCCGCCGTCGAACGCACGTCAAAAATGCGTAGCCTCCGCTGAGGAAGCGTCCACAGTTTGCAGCTTGCTCAGGTGATCGCGAGCCCCGGCTGCCAATGCAGGAATGCCCGGCGAATCCGCCAGCAGATCCCGCCGCGCACGCTTTCTGCGCACAGCCCATCACGATTCCTCATCCAGCCGCGCGCGAACGCAGATCATAAAGAGGACCCTCGCAAAAGGCAGGAAGAAAACGATCTCCGCCTTGTCCACATATTCCGGCCCCGCGTCCTGGAGCATTGCCTTCCACACAGATGGCTCGAAGGGCTTGGCGAGCTCCTCGCAGGTAATCCAAACGCCCGCAGGTTCCACCCCGACAAGCTTGGCGTTGAGTGTGTTCAGCACTTCGGAGCAATCTTCATCGAGGCCGATCGGGGTCACAAGATGAACGAAAATTTTCTCCCCGATCCGCTCGCTGAACATCACGCGCCGCTCCCTTCCAGTTCCTCGATCAGAGCCGCGGGCTTCACGTTCGATTTGCGTGGTGAAAGTTCCAAAGTCTTCTCCTTGTTGTTGCCCGTCCGGCAGCACGCTGGCGAAATCATTGGCTCCGGCCAGCGCCGTGAACTAAACGAAGAAATTCTCCCCGCTGCGCTGGCTGAACGTCACGCGGCGCTCGTTTCGAGGTTCTTGTCCGCGACCGGCTGCGCGGGGCCGAATCCGCAGCGGCGCCTGATCTCATCGATCGAGCGGTCGCAATCCCGGAGACCAAATTTGGCGATCTTCACGGCGAGCTCCGCCCTTAGACCTTTGTTCCAGAATTTGCAGGCGGCGACCGCCTTCGCATACCCTAGCGGATCACTCGCGGCGCGCATCACTGGCTGAAATCGCCGATTGCGCGAGAGGCGTTGCGCCTGATCTATAAAGGAGTCCACGACGCTCGGGAAACTCTTGAACCTGTCGAAATAATCATTGTTTCGTTGAGTCGATGGATCATACCCATTCGGGAGCATCCAGCTCCAGGCTGTGTGAAAATCGGCCATCGCGATCAAGATGCTGGCGGGCACTCCGGTGATTCTGTGCGCGATCCTTGCTGCCTCCAG
>JBGPTK010000340.1:0-3442 GCA_041490605.1 Terriglobia bacterium
CTCATTGAAAATCGCCGCGAGCCGCTTGGAATCGCCGGGATCTACAGTCAAGCCATTCGTGCTGATGGCGCTTCTCGATTCCGGCAAACTGGACGCGAAGCAACGATTGATTTGCAAGCGGCCGCTGAAGATCGGCAACGCACAGATGGACTGCACGCATCCCGTGCAGATTGCCGAACTCGACGCCACGGACGCCATCGCCTATTCCTGTAATTCCTACGTCTCGGAAGTAGCAGCCCGCCTGACCAATACGGAGCTTGTTGAACTGTTGCGGCGCGCGGGCTTCGATTCTCCCAGCAAGCTGGTGGCGCACGAAGCGAGCGGGCGGATCACTCTCCCTTCTGATTTGGCAAATCTGCAATTGGAAGCCCTGGGCTATCGCGGCATCGAGGTGACGCCGCTGGAATTGCTGCAGGCGTACCGGAAGTTGGCGTTGCGTAAGCGGAGCAGTGAAATTGCAATGGACGCTCCCGTTTTCCTGGGCCTCGAGAATTCAATCGCATTTGGCATGGCACATGCCGCCAACGTAGATGGAATGAACATCGCCGGAAAAACAGGGACCGCGCCATCGCGCAACGCGCGCTACTCGCATGGATTTTTTGCGGGCTACGCCCCGGCGGAGAAACCGGAAATTGCTCTCGTCGTATTCCTCGAGCAGGGCCGCGGAGCAGATGCGGCTGCGGTAGCTCAGCCGGTTCTTGAAGCGTATGCGAAGCACAGGAACACACATTGAAGCTCGCGCGAATCATTTTCGTTTTGGCTGCATTCACGCCGGGGATTGCGCGCGCGCAGGATGTGCGCTTGCGTTTGTATTCCCTCCACGCGCCAACCGAAATAAACCTAACGGCTTCGGTGGGAACGTTGCACTGGCGAATCTGCGCGGGCTGCCCGGAAAACTTGACGAGCAGCTTGTATCTGAACGCGTTCGGAGAAGTGCTGCATCTCGGTGGCGCCGGAAGCACTCCGGAGATTTATATCTCCGGAGCCTACCGCATCGATTCCACCGGCCTGCCATCAATCGCCGCGAGTTTCCCGATTGAAATACAAGCGCGCGAAAATCATCTCTTCGTGATCGCGGCGATCCCCATCGAGGAATATGTGACGGCGGTTTTGGCGGGAGAGAGCGGCGATTTCAATTATGATGAAGCCATGCGCGCGATGGCCGTTGCCGTGCGAACCTATTCCGTTCGTTTCCGCGGCCACCACGGCAAAGACGGCTTCGATTTTTGCGACACCACTCATTGCCAGGTTCCGCACTGGAAGAATATCCCGGCGCGCGTTCGCGCCGCTGTGAAAGCAACGCAAGGCGAAATCTTGTGGTTTTCCGGCGCGCCGATTGAGACGTATTACCACCAGAATTGCGGGGGAATGGTTGCGGCCAGCAGTGAAGTATGGCCGACCGTCCGCGAATCTTACTTGCGCGGCCACCCCGATCCATTTTGCCTGGCCGCATCCCAGCTCAAGTGGGAGACTTCGATTCCGGTTGAAGATCTGGACGACGCTCTGCGGGATTCCGGAATTGATCCTCCGGGACACTGGACCGGTCTCGCAATTGTCTCGCGCTCCGCGAGCGGGCGCGCAAAACGATTGCGCCTGGAAGGAGGAAAATCTCCTGCCACTGTAATTTCCGCATCCACGTTTCGATATGCCGTAGACCGCGCGCTGGGATGGAACAAGATTCGCAGCGACCTGTACGACATCCGGAATTCCGGCGATCACGTTTTGTTTTCCGGGCGCGGGGCGGGCCACGGTGTGGGCTTGTGCCAGGCGGGGGCGGAAGAAATGGGCCGTGAAGGAAAAACGTATCGCGAAATTCTCAGCTTCTACTATCCCGGGACGCAGTTAAAGAAACCCGAGCAGGCGCAATGGCAAAAGCGAATTACAGAAAGATTCGAATTGATCAGTACTGCGCCGGAAGAAGACTCCGCGCTGTTGCCGATCGCCGGGAAAATCCTGAAAGAGGATGAGAACGCGATCGGCTTGAAGTTTCCCTCTCGAGTGAGCCTGCAAGTCTTTCCATCCCTGAATCTTTACCGCGATACGACCGGCCAACCGGGCTGGGTTGCCGCCGTCACGCGCGGGCATACTGTTCGATTGCAGCCGCTTGTTGAACTGAAAAAGAAATCCATCGTGGAATCGACGCTCCGCCACGAATTCTTTCATCTGCTGGTGGAATCGCACATTCACGCGGATATTCCTCTGTGGTTTCGCGAGGGATTGGTGCTTTATCTTGCCGAACCGCGGCAGGTGAACCCCGTGGCGCAGACGATGACTGACGAACAGATGGAAGCAGTCCTGCGGCAGCCGAGCAACCGAGAAGAAGTGAAGAGAGCCTATGCAGCCTCACGCGCGCGCGCGGCCGCGCTTGCGAAGCAAAATGGAAAGCAAACTATTCTGGATTGGCTAAGGAGTGGAATTCCCGCGAGCGCCCTGCTGCAATCCGCAACTGCGCCCGACCAGGGAACAAGCGAGCATCCAAGAAAATAATGCCAGGAGATAGGCCGCCAGCAATCGCAAAACAAGACTGGTTGTTTCACCCGCAAAGGTAGAGTTCTGAGAATGCGAGTGCCAATTCAGGATCAAGCCGCTGAAATAAACTCCCACGACAGCCGCTAGAGTCATGGTGGCCCAGTAACGCAAACTCCAGATGGCGGTTTTCAGTGCAACCCAACCATTCCTTCCGAGTCCGTGAAAGCCACGATCCGCAGCCTGCACGGCCAGTGGAAGCAAGATTCCCGGCGTTATGATCCAACGATAAACAAACATTTTTATTTCGAACATCGTGGTGAAAGCACGAAGGGAGATGAGCCTCCGGAGAGACGCCGGAAGGATCGAGCGGAAATAGGTTAGGAGCGCATCGCGATTTTGTTCCAGCTTTCCCCATAGTTCCCAGATCAGGTAAAAGACGGCAATCCAAAGAGCGATGGCCAGCACATGCCGCAGAGCGCGCCCGAACGCGGGCTTCAAAGTTGCTTCGCCGGTTTTTGACCGGTCGCAAAAATAATTCAACGTGCCGGCGTGGAGCGTTGCGGCCGCCACCACAATTGCCAGGATCAGAACGGCATTCAAGATCAGTTCCCAGGTGCGCGCTTCCGGAATCAGCAGCCACAAGGCAAACAACGCAAACAGAATCGGATTGGCGAGGAATTGGATCAGCCACAGCCGTTTATTTTCAAAGCTGCCGGCGAAAACATCACGAGTGGATGCGGGTTGCGCCATCACTTCACCTCCACCGTTGCCGCATCGCTGGTCGCAATCACGGAAGGCTGGTACATGGGCTGGACCATCGCCGGACTCACCTGGAATTTTCCGGGATTCACAATCTTGAGCAGGTAGACGTACTCATGTTTTCCGGTGAAGTAGGTTTGGAAGAAAGCGGCGCGGTCGTCGTGGAATTCACGGCGTGTCCAGAAGGATTCCCACCACGAGGGATGCTGCTTCA
>JBGPTK010000341.1:0-3421 GCA_041490605.1 Terriglobia bacterium
GATCCGCGCCCCACCTCGTCGAGTCCGGCGATTCTTTGCCATCCGCAGTGGCGGGCTTCTCGTTCATAGCGGGATGAACACTGGCGCCCCATGTCGGCGGGATTCTAGCACACGGCTTGACGATGATTCGCGGCCGGACTAAGCAATCAAGAGAGGCGCAGTAGTAAGAAGAGCACAGCCCAGGGAGGCAGGCCTACGGAGGGCCGGCTCTTTTCGATTCGCCGGGGGTTGCTTACAGGGTTGGTTTTGAATCGAGAACTTGAATTATCCGGTGACGGGAGCCGTTGTGGGGACGGCCACTCTCTCGACGCGCTTGATTCGCGCGGCCTTGCCCTTGCGGCCACGCAGGTAATTGAGCTTGGCGCGGCGTACACGGCCCTGACGGACCACTACGATCGAGCTGATCATCGGAGAATGCAGCGGGAAGATGCGCTCCACGCCAATGCCGAAACTGACCCGGCGCACGGTGAAGCTGGCTCCTGCGAGCACCCCGCGGCGGCCCATCACCACGCCCTCAAATGGCTGGATGCGTTCTTTTTCGCCTTCCGCTTCTTTCAGCCGGACGTTGATGCGGACAGTATCGCCGGGGCGGAATTTTGGGAGGTCCTTGCGAAGCATGGCTTCTTGCGCTTTAGCGATCGTTCGATTCATGGCAGATATTCCCGGCAGACCCACTCAGGCGGGGCCAGCACATTGATGGCAACCGCAAAGTATAGCGAAAAGAGGCTGTTTTTCCTAGATAGTTCTGCTTCGGGGAGCGGTCAGTTTCCGATAACCGCGTTTATCGGGCACTGGCACCCTTCGAGTGGGCTCGGGTAAATCAGCAATCATCGGCAAAACATTAATCACACGCGGACTTTGTGGTGTCTAATGATTCGGCGCACATCTCATGGCCCGACAAATCCACTTTCGCAAAATACTGCCCTTCTTATACACGATCGTGACAACGGTTTTTGGTGGATGGGGGCTATGGCTAAGGGACTCGACCATAAGCAACTCGTGGCTGGGGTGGAATTCAACGCTACGATTTCATGTCTGGCCGTGGCCCTTTAAGTTCGCGGCGATTCTAAACATGCCGGCATTTCTCGCAGGCTTACTTCTGTCTTGGCCCCTCGATACCCTCCGGCCGGGACTCCCCGAATCGGTTTTGTTCTTACCGATGCTGCTGTTTGTCCCTTTGCTTTGGTATTGGATCGGCTCGTGGTTAGACGAAAGGCGCAGCGCGGATACGAATAGAAACGCCAGAAAGGGCCAATGGATCTTGCTCCTGGTCTTCACCGTTGTTTGTGCAGCGACGTCATCGATTCCGCTCAAGGTGGGCGGCAATACGAGCTACCTTCCCTTGGGGGTTGCGATTTGGATGGTTGCGACTATCGTAATGACAGCATCTACAGTTTCCCGAAAATATAAATCGAGAGCGGCCTAGCTCCCGAAACGAAATGCCTTTCATCATCGGACATCGCTGGTAGCTGCTGATTCTCCAACCACTGCCTTCTGAGTCTTAGTCAGCCGCGCTGGCTTGGGCGAGCCTGCTACGTTCAAGTGGACGATAAGTCGGGTTATCGGAAACTGACCGATAACCCTGCTTCTCCGGTTACTGAGTTCATAGAAAGTGATGCGCGCTGCAGGCTAGACGGTTTTGGCCCCGCCTTACGGAGTTTCCCGGGTGCGCGCGGAATCGAGCAATTGGCGGTCCTCGGGACTGAGGGATGCTTCGTCGAGCAGGTCCGGGCGGTTGCGCAGAGTTTTTTCAATGGCTTTGGCGCGGCGCCAGCGTCGGATTTGTTCGTGGTTGCCGCCGATCAGGACTTCCGGCACGGACCAGGCGCGAAATTCCTGGGGGCGGGTATAGTGAGGGAAATCGAGGATGCCGTGATTGGTGATCCGGAGCTTCTGATTCGCATACCCAAAATTCTGGTCGGCAACCGCAGCTTCCCGCATCCGGACCGCTTCTTCCGCCGCGAAGGATTCATTTACCGCGGAGGCTTCATTACCCAGAGCGCCTGGCAGCAGCCGCGTGACCGCATCGAGGACCAGGGCAGCCGGCAATTCGCCTCCGGAGAGCACAAAGTCACCGATAGAAATTTCGTCGGTGGCCAGGCGCTCGGCCACGCGCTCGTCCACGCCCTCATAACGCCCGCAGAGCAAGATCAGCCGCTCGAAATTCGCAAAGCGCCGCGCCTTCGCTTGATGGAATAGTTTGCCGGAAGCGGAAAGCAACAGGACGCCGGTGGTGGAAGGCAATGGTCCGGGACCAGCGAGCGATTCCACAGCCTCGAAGAGCGGCTCGGGCTTCATTACCATGCCTTCGCCGCCGCCGAATGGGCGGTCGTCCACGGTGCGATGGCGGTCGTGCGTGAATTCACGCAGATCGTGGACGCGCGCGTCGATCAGCCCCGCTTCCCGGCTGCGGCGGACAATGCCGAAATCGAGAGGCCCGCTGAAAAATTCCGGAAAAATTGTGACGATATCGAATCGCATTGGGTTCGTCCGCAGGCGGCCTCTCGCTAACTCAGTTTACGCTGAAAGGCGTGATTCGCGAAAATACGAAGAAGTGGGTAGTGTCCTCAATTCAAGGCGCGACGTGCGACCCTACAGTGAGGTTGCTTCAGGGGCTGAAGCCCTCTGTTCTTCCGAGCGCTGATGTCGGCTGAAGCTCCGACCCCTGAAAACCCAGGCCAATTTCAAATTTGGACAGCAACTGAAAATAGAGGCCGAGCACTTACTCTTAGTTTCTAGGATTTGCGGTTCAGATCGCGGAGGCCTTCTGGCAGCTTCACATCAATGCGGCGCGTGGCGGTATCGATTCGCACACAGATTTCTTCGGCCAGTGGAACGAGCAGTTCGCCCTCGGAGGTCTCTACTTCGAGCACGGATGTCCCGGTGGTCGCCACGTCCTTGACGCGGCCAAGCAGGACTCCGCCTTCTTCCCATACTTCGCAGCCGATCAAATCGGTGACGTAATACTTGCCGGAGCCAAGGGGCATCCGGTCGGCAAGCGGAATCTGCAGTTGCAGGCCAACGAGCCGCTTGGCGTCGTCGATCGAATCGGAGCCCTCGAAGTGAAAGACAGCCTGGCCGCCATGGCTCTGGCTGAGCCAGCATTTTCGGATGGCGACGCGGCGAGGGGGCGTGCGGCCGTCCCATAAATCGGCAATTTTCAATCGGGGCAGCCGTTCGGGGAAATCGGTTAGAATCTCGGCAGCTACTTCTCCGCGCAGGCCGTGTGGGCGGACCAAGCGCGCAAGGGTAACGCGGGGCGAATCATCGGCTTCCACAGGGGACCATTCTATCTTTTATTCCAGAATCTCCAGCGTGAAACGTCTCTTCAATTTCATGCCGGCAGCGCCGAGAAGGGTCCGAATCGATTTAGCCGTCCGGCCTTGGCGGCCAATCACTTTTCCCAGGTCATCGGGGGCGA
>JBGPTK010000342.1:0-3378 GCA_041490605.1 Terriglobia bacterium
GCGAATTGAGCTCCGCGATGGCTTCGGCGGTGAGCGGATGCCAGTAACGCATGGCGACCACCGCGCGGGCCTGGACGTGCGGGCGGACCGCATCTTCGAGCGCCCGGGCCTGTTGTTCGGTGAGCACGCGGATGGGCGATCCGCCGCCGATCGCGGCATAGTGTTCCTGCGCGATCTTCGAGCGGCGGCTGGAAATCCATTTCGCCAGAGGCTTGCGAGCGAGCCAGGCGCCGGGAAAATTAATGATGTCGGGATCGCAGAATAAATTGTAGAGGAAGGGCTCGACCGATTCGAGATTTTCAGGGCCGCCGAGCTGAAATAATACGATGCCGATCTTTTTCTTTTCTGACATGGGCCACTACCGATGATGGATTATGAATGGAATGCCCTGGTGCCGGCGCCCGGCCGCGCGATCGCTAAAACAACGCGGCCGCTTATTTCTGGTTGACGAACTCCTTGAGCCGCTGGAGTTCCGCCTGAATCCTGGACAATCGCCGGCCGACGGAAATTTCATACACCATAAAGATAACCCAAATGATCAGATAGGCCGCGAATAAACTCTCAAAGTTTTTCATCGAATCACTCTCCTTGCGATCACGATCCGCCAGTGGCGCGGCCGGCCAGGCTGTTTTCGGCCTCGAAGCGCAATTCCTCGACTTCGTGGCGGAGGCGCTCCACGCGGTAGCGCTGCCGGACGAGTACGACCATCAACAAATTCAGGACCAGTATGCAAAAGAAAAAGACGTTCCTCATCGTGGGCTCGAGGCCCGACCCGGCTCCGCCGAGAACCACCGGTTGCGGGTGCTGCGTCCGCCAAATGCGAATCGAAAGATAGACCAGCGGGACGTCGAGATAGGCGAAAATTCCGAAAATGGCGGAAAAAGTGGCCCGGCGCTCCGGATCGGACATCAGAGTTCGCAAAACCAGGTAGGTGACGTACAGGAGCCATAGGACCAGCGTGAGCGTGAGGCGAGCGTCCCAGGTCCACCAGACTCCCCAAACCGGATGCGCCCAGATCGGGCCGGTGATCAAGTTGACGGTGCAAAAGGCCACGCCCACTTCCACCGCGGAAACGCCGAGCCAATCCCACTTGGGGCGGCGCGTGGCGAGATAGGCGATGTTGCCAACGAAGGCGATCAGGAACGCGCTGAAGGCCGTCAGTCCCGCCGGAGCGTGGAAATAAAAAATGCGCTGGATTTCGTGCATCGAGCGTTCGTCCGGCGCAATAAAGAGGGCCGCATAGCCGGCCACCGCCAGCAGCGCGGTGACGGCGAACATGGCAATCGCATTTCCTTTCCAGCCTGATCCCATTCTATTCCTCGAGTAAATATCCGCACAGCATCCAGGATGCGGTCATAAAGACTATATCGAAAGCGGCAAGCAAAGCGACCCAGTTTCGCGCAAGTTGGGGAGGATCATCCAACAGGCCGACGGTGGCCTCGGCGGCCGCGATCAGCACGGGAGTGAGTATCGGGAGCAGCAGCAGCGGCAGCAGCAGTTCGCGCATTCGCGCCTGGGCGGCCACGGCGGAAAAAACCGTGCCGGTGATCGAGATTCCCAGGGTGCCGAGAATCAGCACCAGAATCAGGCGGCCGATTACGGGAAGCAAATCCACGTTGTACAAAACGGCGAATACCGGGAGCAAGAGGAGTTCCGCAAAAAGCAGGAAAACAAAATTGGCGAGCATCTTGCCCAGGAGGATCGCGAAGGGATCGACGGGCGCCATGCGCAGCGCGTAGAGCGTATCGTTGGCGTGCTCGCGGCCGAAGGAAGGATGCAGCATCAGCGAGCCGGCAAAGAGGAACGCAATCCAGAGCAGGCCGGGGCCAAAGCGGCGTGATTCGTCCGGCGAGGGGTCGAAGGCGAAGCTGAACAGGACGACGACCAGCAGAGCGAAGACGACGGTGGTGAGCAAAAGATCGCGGGAACGGAACTCGGAACGGAGTTCCTTCGCGAGGATGATCGAAGCGGCGCGGGCGGTGGTCATGCGAGACTCCCCGAGGACTGGTGCGGAGATGCAGCGCATTCGAGGATTGTGGACTGCTGCGCGTGATCCCTCGCGGCTCGGATTTGGGCATGGTGGAAGATTGCGGGGCTCGGGATGACGGCAACTGCTGGTCGAGGCGCGCCTACGACTGTATCGAGGGCTGTGAGCGTTTGCTCGGGATCCCTCGCGGTTCGGATTTGGGAGTTGTAGGAGACTGTGGGGCTCGGGATGACGGCAAAAGAGGGGCGAGTCATGCGGAGGCCTCCGCGGCGGCTTCCGCCAGCGCGGGGCGGGGATCGCCGCCCGGGCCTGTGTCGCGGACCAATCGCCCGGCGTCGAGAAAGACGGCGCGGGTGGCGAGTCCAAGCGATTCGTTTCGAGCGTGCGTGCTCATGATCAACGTGCAACCGGAATCGCGCAGCCGGGCCAGGGTGGACGAAAGCCATGCCGAGCCCTGGCGGTCGAGTCCCGAGGCGGGCTCATCGAGCAGCAGCAGTTCTGGCGAGGTGAGCAACGCGCGGGCGATGGCCAGCCGCTGGCGCATTCCGCGGGAAAATGTGCGCACCAGGCTATTCGCGCGATTGGCAAGGCCGCAAGCCTCCAGAGCTTCGCTCACGGCGGCGTGGGGGGCATCCATGCCGAACAGGCGCGCGAAGAAGGTCAAGTTTTCCGCCGCGGAGAGTTCGTCATAGAGCAAGGTGTTGTGCCCGACCATGGCCATCCTGCGCTTGACTTCGATGGGATTCTCTTCCTTCAGTTCGGGAAACGTGACGCGGCCCGCCGATGGCCTGACGAGCAACGCGGCCATTTTCAGCAGCGTGGTTTTCCCCGCGCCATTCGGTCCCAGGAGAGCGACGAATTCGCCCGGCTCGATTCGGAGCGAAACGCGGCGCAAGGCGACGAGCGAGCCGTAACGTTTCTCGACTTGATCGAAGGCGACGCCCAGATGAGGAGTCGTGGCGGGCTTACCCAAGGGAGTTCGCTCAGCCCTTCACGAGTTCGCGCAGAACTTGTTCGGCGCGGCTTCGCTGCCGGGCATATTCGTCTTCGGAAATGGTTCCCGCCTGGCGCCGCAATTCGAGACGAAACAGATTGTCCTTCAATTCGTCGAGGCTTCCCTGCACCGCCCGGTTGACCGATTCGGCCGCTGCCGGGGCGGATGAAGCCGGCACAGACTGGGACTTGGCGGGCTTTTTGACTGGTGGAGCATTCGGCTGCGATTCCGGCTTTTCCTGCGGCTGCCGCCACAGAAACACGACGCCCAGGATGAAGAGCGCCGCAAAGCCGCCAACCAAAATCCATTTCAGATTATCGTCGAGCCGGCCGGGAATCGAACGAGTTGCTTCCTGCTCGGCCGTATCCGCTCGCGAATTCACGGAAGGATTTTGCGA
>JBGPTK010000343.1:0-3370 GCA_041490605.1 Terriglobia bacterium
CCATGCGCCGGAAAATCCACCAGGCGGAACTGCCCGAAGCGCTCGCCCTGGCGGACGCGGTGTTGATCGGCCCCGTGAATCGCGCGCAATTGCTGGGCGATGAAGACCGGCTCTCGCCGGAAAGCGTGGCCTCCGAATTGCAGGCTCGCGGGCGAAAAGCATGGGCATTCAACTCCGCTTCTGAAATTGCCGATTTGCTCGCCGCCGAAGTTCAGCCAGGCGATCTGGTCCTGGTGATGACCAATGGCAGCTTCGACGGGCTTATCCCCAAGCTGCTCGAGAAGCTCGGTCAGCGGGAAAAGGTCGCCGGATGAGGAGATTCTCTCCCGGCGCTCTCGCCCTTCTATTTCTTTTTTCAGTCAGCTCCGCAAAAGCCACGATTCGCTATTCCGTTTCCATCGATCATCGGGAACAACACTTGTTCCACGTGCGCATGACGGTTCCCAGTGCCGGCAGCGATTTTACGGTGCAGATGCCCGCCTGGAACGCGCTCTACCAGATTCGCGATTTTGCCTCGCGCGTGCAGAGCGTGCGCGCCCTGGGCGGCGATGGCGGCTCCGGAGCGGAGATCCTGGTTACCAAGCTCGACAAGCAAACCTGGCGGATTGGCCCGCGGCCGGGCGTGGCCGGCACTCCAAGCGTTACGCTGGAATACACAATCTATTGGGACGATCCCGGCCCGTTTAACTCGCAACTGAATTTGCACCATGCCTTCGTGAATCCCGCGGAGATCCTGTTTTATCTGCCGGACCGCCGCGCGGAAGACGTTTTGATCGAATACACGGATTTGCCGCCGGCCTGGAAAGTGGCGCAGGAGCTTCCGCCAGGCCCCTCCGCCAATACCTTCGTGGCTCCCAGCTACGATGCGCTGGCGGACGCGCCCGCGGAGCTGAGCGCGTTTCGCGAATTTCGATTCGAAGAAAGCGGCGCGAAAATTCGAGTGGTGGTGGACGCCGCGAGCTGGCATGAGACGCCATTGTCCGAAGTGCTTCACCGCATCGTGGGCTACGAAACACAATTGATGGGCGGAGCGCCCTTCAGCGAGTACACTTTTTTCTTCCATTTCGGACCCGCTTCGGAAGTGGGTGGCGGCGGCATGGAACATGCCAATTGCACGGCGATCTCCGCCAGCTCGGACGACAATGCCGGGGGAGTGGCCGCGCACGAATTCTTCCATCTGTGGAACGTGAAGCGCATCCGTCCACAAACTTTGGAGCCGGTGGATTACACCAGCGAGATGTATACGCGCGCGCTGTGGTTCGCCGAGGGTGTGACCAGCACTTACGGCGCCTACACCCTGGAGCGCAGCGGACTCTGGTCGCGCAAAGCGTGGTATGGCGATCTCGCTTCCCAGATCGAAGAGCTGCAATCGGCGCCGGCGCGCCAATGGACCAGCGCGGAGCAGGCCAGCCTCGATGCCTGGCTCGAAAAATACTCCCTGTATCGCGCGCCGGATTTCAGCATTTCGTATTACAACAAGGGACAGATCCTCGGCGTGCTCCTCGATTTGCAAATTCGCTCGGCCACCCAGAATCATGCTTCACTCGATCATGTTCTGCGCGTGATGAATGAAGAATTTGCCAAGCGCCACCGCTATTATCACGACAGCGTGGATATCGAAACCGTGGCCGAGCAAGCCTGCAATTGCAAGCTGGACGGTTTTTTTGCGGAATATGTTTCCGGCACCCGGGAAATTCCTTATGCCGAATTCCTGGCGCTGGCGGGCCTGAAGCTGAAGACGAAAAGCAGGACGGTTGCCGATCTGGGCTTCCGGCTGGCGCGGGGGCCGGGAAATTCAGCCGTGGTCTCGCCGCTCGCGCCGGGCAGCAGCGCGGAATCGGCCGGCGTTCATGCTGGAGATGTGCTGCTTTCCATCAACGGTGAACCGGCGCCGCATGATATCAACGATTGGCTTCAGGGCCGCCCGGTGGAGCAGATGGTGCGCGTGCGAGTGGGCCGCGATGGCGGGGAGCGCGATCTTTCTTTCGCGCTGAGCGGGCGCGAAGTGCTTTCCTACGAAATTGAAGAAGATTCCCATGCCACCAACGAACAGAAGCGCATCCGGGATGGCCTCCTGCATGGAACCACCGACTAGCCTGCGATGATCCGCTTATTCTTCGCGAGCATCTACATGATCTTCCTGGTGCTCCTGGTTGGCCCTCCTTTCATTCTGCATGCCTACTTCACGCGAAATGCTGATTTGCTCTACCGCACGGCCATGAGTGCGCTGGGGCTCCTCTACCGGCTGCTGGGAATTCGCATTCGGGTTGAGGGGCTGGAAAATATTCCGCAGGGTGTCTGCGTTTTTATGGCCAATCACACCAGTAATTTTGACCCACCGGCGATCGCTTTGGCCATTCCTCGCCGCGTGGCATTGCTCGCCAAAAAGGAATTGTTCAAGATACCGATTGTCGGCGCCGCGCTGACGGCCGCAAATATTGTCCCCGTGGACCGCAAGGATCGCGAGTCAGCCGTAGCGAGCGTCGACAAGGCAGTGGCGAAGCTGAAAGCCGGGGTTTCTTTTCTTGTCTATCCCGAGGGCACTCGCAGCCGGGATGGGCGCTTGCTGCCATTCAAGAAGGGAACCTTCGTCATGGCCATCGAAGCGGGAGCGCCAATCGTGCCCGTCTCCGTGGCGCACGCGCACAAAATCATGCGCAAGGACGAGTGGTCGATTCATCCCGGCGAGATCGTAGTCAGGTTTGGCAGGCCAATCGACGCATCGGCTTATACGGTCGATCAGCGAGCTGAACTGCTGGCGGTCGTGCACGCCGCCGTAGCCGCTGGTTTGCCCGCGGACCAAAAACCACTGGTTCCGCCGGAACCAGACTAGCTGAAAGTTCAAGGGCCAAACAAGAATCCCAGCTATTTCGCCCGCAAATTTCTCACTTCAGTGGTGAGCTGCAAAACAAGTTTTCGCAATTCGGGCAGACGATTGAAAACGCCAATCGCCCGGTACCAATCCGCGGTGGGAATCGCGGGCGATCCTGAATACGACGCTTTTTCCGGAACATCGTTGCCCAATCCGCTCTGTCCGGTCACCACCGCGCCATCACCCACGGCAAGGTGCCCTCCGCTCGCGGACTGCCCGGCGAAAATGCAACTGTTCCCAACGCGCGTTGAACCAGCCAGGCCCACCTGGCCGCACAGCAGGGTATCCTCGCCGACTTTGCAGGAGTGGCCCACCTGGACCAGATTATCGAGCTTCGTGCCGCGGCCAATCTTCGTCTCGCCAACGGAGGCTCGATCCACCGCGCTGTTGGCCTGGATTTCCACGTCATCGCCGATCACGCAGGTGCCCGACTGGCGGATTTTGTACCAGCGTCCCGAAGCATCCTTGGCGAAGCCGAATCCATCGCCCCCAATCACC
>JBGPTK010000344.1:0-3351 GCA_041490605.1 Terriglobia bacterium
CTTTTTTTGGCGGGAAAGGAAAATTTGTCAACTTTTACGAAACCGGCGATGAACTGTTTGAAGTGATGTGCCGGATCGAATCCGAGCTCAAGGTCCATTCCTTCTTTGTGATGGACGAGAACTTCCTGCTTCACCGTGCGCGAGCCATGCGCTTGCTGGAGCGCATGAAGCAGGCAGGCAAGAGCTGGGAGCTTTCGGTGTTTGCTTCCGCCAATGCCATTCGAAAATACACCATGCTGGAACTGGTCGAACTCGGCATTTCCTGGGTATGGATGGGTTTGGAATCTCCGAAGTCCAGCTATAGCAAGCTGCAGGGTGCGGACATTGGGCAACTCACGCGGGAGCTTCGCGAACACGGTATACGAGTGCAGGGCTCGACGATCATCGGACTAGAGCACCACACGCCAGAAAACATCGTCGCGGAAATCGAATCGGCGGTTGGCTACCAGACCGACTTCCACCAGTTCATGCTCTACACGCCGGTTCCCGGCACGCCGCTTTACCAGGAAATGGCCGATCAGGGTCGTCTGCTGACGGACGTTGACTTCGCCGATACTCATGGGCAGTACAAATTCAACTTCCGGCACGGCGCAATCTCCCGCGAGGATTCAAAGCGGTTCCTGGATTGGGCGTTTTGGCGCGATTTCGAGCGTAATGGGCCGAGTCTTTATCGCATGTGCCAGACCATGCTTCAGGGCTGGCAACGCTACAAGGACTACCCCGATCCACGCGTCCGTGAGCGGTTTACGCGGCAAGTGAAGAAGCTCAACAGCGCTTACAATGCGGCGCTTTGGGTGATGGAGCGAGAATTCAAGAAAGTCAATCGAGGCGTGAGTGAGCAGATTCACAAGCTGCGCCGCGAAGTCGAGAAGGAATTCCCGGTCATCGCCCGCCTCACTGCCGCGTCGCTTGGCCCTGTCTTATTGTGGGCCACACGCCGCGAGGAGAAGCGGCTGGCGAGAGGACGTACGTACGAACCGCCCACCTTTATCGAGCGCCGCAATTGGATTTCGGCTTCGTAGCCTCCTGCCTCGTGGCCGTCTTTAACAGCGCCCATCCCTGGCGAGATCCCCTACATACCCGTACAGTGCTGGAGAGTCGCTGGCGAAAAATCGCCATTTCGGCAACAACCAGATCCTGAGTGCGCCAAAGTCTCCCGAAGTCCGCTTGAAGGACTGGCGACGTCAGGCGTGCCTATGGAGGCCTGAGTTTGTTTGGAAATTTTCGCTGCTCGGCCGGCGAGTCTTCTAAATTCTACTCTTCGATAGGGCACCTTAGTGTGCCAAAGGGCAAGCTGTAAGGATCGCCTAAAGGTTCGCCTAATTGATTGGTTTGCGTCTCGAGAATTTCGTCGTAGGTTACGACCTTCACATCTAATTCCCTTCGGGGCGCGACACCGGCCATCCGTTCCTGCTCATCCTCATTCACTTTCCTCCACCACATTTGCCCTTGGCATTTCAGTTTTCATCCACCCCCGCCCGCTGCTAGCATACGCATCGCCATGCTGCCCTCATCGCTGCCGCTGCGTGCATTGCTCTCCTCGCTTCGCCGCGAGGAATCCGCGATGGTTGAGCTCCTCGGCCGCATGGTCCGCGTCGAATCGCCCAGCTACGAAAAATCCGCGGTTGACGAATTTGGCCGCCTAGTCACGAGCGAATAGCGCCGTTGCGGCGCAAAAGTCACGCTTCTCCGCCGCTGCGAACCAGGCGATCTTATGCGCGCCGAACTCTGGCTCGGCCGCGGACGCCCCTCCGAACAAATCCTCGCGCTCGGCCATCTCGATGCCGTCCACGACCACGGCATCCTCGACCAGTCGCGCCGCAGTGAGCCCTCACGCCGCTGGCTTTTGCGACTGCCCAGATGCCCCTTCGAGCTGCTGAATCGACCTGCGAAGCCAATCGAGAACGGCTTCCTGAACCGCCGGTGCGTCGCCCGGCTCCCCGAGGCTCGCCACCGTATCTCCGCGCTCGTTCAGCGGAATATAATGGCACGGGACCGCTTCGCCGCGCTTCGCAGCCGGAACGAAATCGATGAGCCAGCACTCTGAACATGGACGCTCTTTCACTGGCAAGCCATAGTTCAGGCATGAAGGAGAATCCCGGAAGATGGAACGCTCTTTGGGCGACTCCGGTGCGCTTTCATGGGTACGGACCATTGGAATCGGATCATTCTCGCTCGCACGCGCCGGAAGCCTTCCCGGCACCGGCGGATTGTATCCACCGAGTTCACAAAACTTCAGCTCCAACTTCAGAGCATTGAGCAGGACTTCTTGTTGATTCTGTGCCATCGTACACTCCTGGCCTTCCCCCCACAGTAACAGATGAACTCGATTCTAAAATATCGCTGTGACGGCGGTCACGGATCACTGTGACAGGAACGCCTGCTCCCCTGTCAATGTGCACGCAGCCAACGAGCTTCTTATTCGGCGAAGACCTGTGGAATGTAGCGTCGTGATCCGGCCGGCCTTGGGCGATGTAGATGATCTTGAAGCGGCTATGCCACCCATTTCTTATGGACTTCAATCAACCTCAACTCGCGCGTCGAATCGCCCAGCTACGAAAAATCCGCCGAAGGATCTTCTGGATCCCCATCGTATCGAGGATCATCGTTTGCCTCATCCAGCCATGCAGTAAGGGAAGTCAGTCGCGCAAAACCCACCCAGCTAACCGATGATCCCAACAGAAGAATCCCGCCCAGCGGAATGGTATGTAGGGGCCGGCTTTAGCCGCGCCCTTCTTTCTTTGATTTCACGTTTACCCTGCTCGCCCTGAGCCTCGAAGGGCTCGCCCTGAGAAACGAAGGGAGCTTCGAACGGCCGTGCGGTTGAAGTTTACCCCGAGGTGCGCTTTTTGCATCCCGATGGATTAAATCGGGGCCTTAAATCGGGGCCCCTTCTTTCTTTTGCGGTCATTCCGAGCCCGTAGTTTGGGCGAGGAATCCAGAGAAAGCCCCAATTACTTGAGTAGCAGCGAGTCCTTCTTTCTCGCCCCGCAAGCCCCCGTCGTGTCACAATCGCACGCACACCTCAAACATGAAGCGCGCAGCCATCGGCGTTCGAATGCATTCCGGTTGGGGAGCGCTCGTAGCCGTCTCCAATTATTCCGGCACTGTGGAAGTAATCGATCGCCGGCGCATCTCCGTGACCATCCCCGGAACCCCCGGCGCAATCCAGCCCTATCATTTCGCGGTAAATCTCAAACTTCCAGAAGCAGAAAAGTTCCTCGCAAAATGTTTTGCCGATTCCAGCCGCCTAGCCTCCGCCGCAATCCGCGAAGTCCTCGACGAACTCCGCAGCCGCCAATATCGTGTCGTAGGTTCCGCAGTCGTCCTCGCCTCAGGCCGCCCTCTCCC
>JBGPTK010000345.1:0-3321 GCA_041490605.1 Terriglobia bacterium
ATTGCGGAAGGGCCTCCCCTGCGCGGAGCTACAATTTCCGCATCACAAGGCAGCTCGCGATCATGTCATGCAGCGCCTGTTTCTTGGCCGTGAAGCCAGCCAGCATGTAGCCGATCCCCAGAGGAATCAGGCCCGTGATCATCTTGGCGAAGAATCGCCCCGAGGCCCGGCCGAATGTAATACGGCGCCCTTCCATGTCCGTAACGTAGAGTCCCAGGGCCTTCTTCCCTAAAGTGGCCTGCCACTCGGAGCTTTCGCACCACGCGTAGTAAAGCCAACCGCCCACAAAGGCGATCACAATGACGCCGAAAATCACTCCCACTCCGAAAAGAGCAAAAATTGCGCCTGGCGACTCTCCCTTGTGAATGTTCTGAACCCCGGCAAGAATTCCGGTGGCAGCCAGCAAGATCAGAATGATCGCTCCGAAGGGAATCCCGATAATGATGGCGTCGATAATGTAGGCCACAAATCGCAGCCAGAAACCAGCGTAGAGCGGCTGATACATGGCAGCCGCCGGAATAGCCGTCGCCGTGTATCCCACCGCCGAGACCGGCGCGGCCGCGCCGACCGGGTTGCCACACGTTCCACAGAATGGCGAACCTTCCGCCACCGCAGCGCCGCATTTTGCGCAGAACATGATGCCTCCTTCTGCGGTTCCGAACCGCAGCCAATCGGGGACCGGACTTGCCGCGCATCCTACTTAGCCTACCCCCATGGGTCAACAGGCAAATCTTGCCCCGGTTTCGCGCAAAAAACGCTTGCAGCCCGCTCCCCGCAATACTAGGCTGCCCCGCGTGGGACAGGACCAGTGTCCCGCTTGCTTTGCTTCTCGGGCTCTTTCATGTTTCGCGTGACACGTGACGGCTTTTCGCCCACGCCGGCGAGCGAACCGCAGCCGGCGGGCAAGCGCAGGGAGAATCGATGAATCTCAAGAAACTGATCGGCGCGATCGTAGTGTCATTCTTTATCCTGCTGGTTAGCGGATTTCTGATTCACGGAGTCTGGCTGGCGAGCACATACCGGGAAATGCGCGCCTCCGGAACGACGTTTCGTCCGGAAGCGGACATGATGCACAAATTCTGGGTGATCTGGGTAAGCGATTTGATCTACGCGTTTCTGTTCGTCTACGTTTACGCGCGTGGCGCGGAAAGCAAACCGTGGGCCGGCCAAGGCATCCGCTTCGGAATTGCCGCCACATTCTTCACCCTGGTCCCCAGCACTCTGAACGATTATCTTGTTTACAACATCCCGTACACGCTGGCGGTAAAGTGGATCATCTCCGGCCTCGTAGTGCTCATATTGATGGGGCTGGCCGTCGCCGCAATGTGTAGAAAATCTCCGGCGTGATTCAAAGTACAGGCGCGAATCGATGCGCTCTGGTGAAAAGTCACAACGGCTATGCGTTTCTTCGTGGAAGCGGAGATTTTTAGATTAGATTTCCCTGCCGCGGCTGCTCCGAACAAATCCTCTTCAGCGTCGCCCGCGGTTCGTCAATTCCGCCAGCGCGGCTTTGGCCGCTGCCGGATCGATGGTTGATCCGGGCCGAATCTTGTCGAGCTGCAGCATCCCGATGATCATCCGATCCAGCATGCGATCCGGCAGAAATCGCTTCATGGCGCGCACCACCCTGGCCTCCCGCGTCACCGGGTAACGCGCTTTCGGCGGAGTCTCGCGCAAGGCGCGCAGCACAACGCGGGCGCAATCCTTGGGGGTAAGGCGAGCCCTCTTGGTCACCTTCTTCCAATACGCCAGGAAATTCTGGTAGAGCTGCGCGTACGGTCCGGCAATCGACCCGTGCGTATACCGCTCGGAAAGTCCCACCGATGCCGTTTCCATTCCGCTGGGGATGTATCCCGGCTGGAGCAAACTCACATAAACCCCAAAGGGATACAGCTCCAGGCGCAACGCATCCGTGAATGCCTCCACCGCGAATTTCGTCGCGCTGTACGGGCCGAACAGGGGATTCGCAAGAACGCCTGCGATCGAGCTCATGTTGATAATCCGGCCGCGACGGCGCTCGCGCATCCCCGGCAGGACGCGCTTGGTGACGCGAACCGTCCCAAAATAATTGGTCTCGAATTGCTGGCGCAGGTCCGCGAGCGAAATTTCCTCCATGGTGGCAATGATCCCGATGCCGGCATTATTCAGGAGCGCATCCACCGGACCGGCTTTTCGTTCGATTTCGGAGACCGCGCGATCCACCGAAGCGTCGTCGCACACATCCATCTCCAGCGCTTCGAGAGGAAGCTTTCCCTCGCGCCCGATTGTCTCCAGCGCCGCGCGGCGTTCGGCGTTCCGTCCCGTGGCGAACACGCGATAGCCCTCGCCGGCGAGCAGCAGCGCCGCCGCTTTGCCCAGCCCCTCGGTCCCGCCGGTAATCAGCACCGTATCCAACGATCTGCTCCCGCCGCGCTTTCCGCGGTTCTCCGATTGCTTGCGACAGAGTGGATGCGCGAATTCGCATGAATCTTAGGCTCGCCGGATGAGCCAGTCAACCCGCGCGGAACAGGGTATTGCGCGAGGGTGGTAGAATTCGCCTTGCCGGGAGGAGTCTTCGAAATGGAATTCGAGGATTCAAGGAGATGACGCGATGATCAAGAAAGTGAAGGGTGGATATCAAGTGTTGTCGTCGAAAGGAAAGAACATGGGCGGCCCTTACAAGACCCGTGAGGAAGCACTGAAGCGATTGCGCCAAGTTGAATTTTTCAAGCACAAAAAGGGCTAATTGCGATTTCCACAGATCTCCCGATTTCCACAAGCGCGCCACCAAAAGATTTTTTCGCGGGACTTGACGAAATACATAAAAGTGCTAAACTCTCCTGTTGTCAGCAGCCTAGATTTCTGTCGGGTCGCTGACGGATGCCTGCTTGCTTCGTTTCCTTACGAGGTGAGATTGGTTACGAATACCGGATAGAAAGCCGTCGAGCTTCGAGTTGATCCGTCCTGATGTGTGTGGACGGATGCACCCGGCGCTTGATGCCGGGTTTTTTGTTTTACAGCGGATTTTGCTTCCAGCAAATCCGCACCCCGCCTGGAGTGGGGGAAAAGTTCTTTGACAACTGAATGAAGTTGGCATTTACGCCTTGCAATCCTGCAAAGGCGTAACTGCAAATTTGCTCGAGTAGCGCAAATGTGGATAGGCAGTGCTTACTCGATTTGCCGGGTGCTTGGGTCCGCTTGCAAGACGGAACCCCAGGCGAGGCGACGAGTTGAGTAAGTTTTATGGTTAAGCTACTAAGGGCGTACGGTGGATGCCTTGGCGCCAACAGGCGATGAAGGACGTGGCAAGCTGCGAAAAGCTCCGGGGAGTCGCAAGCAGGC
>JBGPTK010000346.1:0-3321 GCA_041490605.1 Terriglobia bacterium
CATCCCGCAAATAAATTCGGGACGCAAAACACCCATTTCTAATCGCCTGGCTAATCGCCAATGGGAATCAATAACAAAATGAAGCAACTCATAGAAAATAAACGGCGTCACGCGAGTCTAATCGCCTCTAAATCGTCTGTTTTTGCCTCTCTGTTTCCGGAGGCGCTTCTACACCCAAATTCCATGCGCCAGCCACGCTTCACACGCCGGAAGGATGGAACATCAGGGACTCGCGTTTCCGGGAATTTATTCTTTGGGCACCGGAACAGGAATCGAGGTTGGCTTGCTGCGAAGAGCTTGGATACCATCTACCGCGGAAAATGATTCGTATGCTCTTACACTTTTCATCCCATGCATGCCCGCGCTGCGGCAACGGCGAAGCACGCCGTTCCCGGCGGCGCGGCATTTTCGAACGATTCCTGTTGCTTGCGATTCCGCTCCGGCCATTCCGTTGCATGCACTGCGAGCAGAGATTTTACCGTTGGACGAGAACCCCATATCCCGGCCCGGACAGGCCACTCACCGAAGAGTTGGGCCAAAATCTCGAACAGCACCAAGCCTGAGCCCATCAGTGCCGCCGATGAAAGCAGCGAACAAATAAATTTTGAACGCGGGGAAAAGATGCTTGGGCGCGGCCCTTCGAGGTTCAGGGTAAACGTGAAGCCGGCCCCTACTCGCTGGACGTACGAGCTACGTAGAATCTTTCCAGGTGCGGAAGGCTTCAAGTAACTCGGTCTGTGCGTGGGGAGGGACGTTGGCTTCGGTTAGTTTGCCCAGGGATTTTATGGTTAGCTTAATTTGTTCGATGTAGATTTTGCACCAGTCGCACTTGGCGATGTGCGAATCGAAGCGGGCGTGGTCCTGGGGAGAGAGGGCGCCCTCGAGGTAGTCGGTTACCAGCTCGACCAGCTCTTTGCAGGATAGGTCGTTGAGATTTGATTCCATAAAACCTATTTGTTCCCTAAAAAATCTTCAAAATTTATTTATTACCGAAATATTCGTCCAGTTGCTGGCGGACCTTGCAACGGCCGCGATGCAGTAGGACTCGTTGATTAGTCTCACTGATTCCCAGGACGTTACAGACTTCTTCGGAGGTCCAGCCCTGGACGTCGCGCAGGGTGATGACTTCTTTCTGGTTCGCGGGAAGCGTGGCGATCGCGGCCTCGACGCAGGCGCGGAATTCCGCGGCCAGCAACTCTTGCTCGGGAGTCGCGCCCCAATTGCGAGGCTGGGTGACCCAGCCGCCGGGCCATTCGAGATCGTTCTCGTTGAACTGGCTGGGATCGACGGCCGGCTCGCCGGCATCGGATCGCGCGTCGAATAGAACGGAAAATGGAATCATGCGGCCTTCGCGCTCGCCCCGCGTCCTGGTGCGGTTCAGGAGAATCTGGAAGATCCAGATTTTCAGCGAGCAGCGTCCTTCAAAATTATTCAGGCCTTTCAAAACACCCAGCCAGGTTTCCTGAACGACTTCTTCGGCAACCGCCTGAGTGCGAACGTACATCCTGGCCATGCGAATCAACGAGTTGTGGTGAGCGCCGACCAAGCGTGTGAACGCGGACTCATCGCCACGGCGCAGCGCCGCGATGAGTTCGTGTTCATCTGGCCGGGCGTCAAGAGAACCAGGTGGTGGTGTGGCGAATGCCCGGGGCTGGTTGCTGCCGCGAGCCTGTTCGGGGACCATGTGCACAAACCTCCCTCTGCATGACGGAGCGGCACCACGGCTGCTCCGCCGGTCGTGATCTTGACTTGGGCTTGGCTTGAGGACGAGTTCCGCGAAATATGACGGGACCAGGGCAGAAAAGATGCAGAATTTCTGCGGCTCGCCGGGAGGGCAATCCGGATTGCAAGGAAGGCGGCTAAAGTCGTAAACTTGGGCCATTCTGCTGTGGATTCTGCGGGGACCCGGTGAGCTTCTTTCGCGAAATCAAGTTGGACGAGAATGGCTCGCCCTTTGCCGTTTACCGCGAGGCAATCGGGTTTATTCCTAATTTGCTCCGCGCACAATCGTTATTGCCACGGATCATCGAGGCCCAGGCGATTCTTGAGAAGGCCGTGCTGTTCGTCGACGGCGCGCTTTCGAGAGTACAGAAAGAACAGATCGTGCTGCTGGCGGCGGCGTCCCTGGGCGATGCCTATAGCGTGACAATGCGCGGCAAGATCCTGAATTCGCTGGGGATGCCGGACGCGCAGATCGATCAACTGTTGACGGATTACCGCCAGGCGGGGCTCCCGGCGGACGAAGTGGCGATGATGGATTTCTGCCTTAGGTTGAGCCATTACGCGCCCTGGGTAAAGTCGGAAGACATTGATCGCCTGCGCGCGTGCGGATTCGAGGAAGGCGCGATCATGGAGGCGGTGCTGGCAACCGGTTATGCCAGCTACCTGTGCGCGATGTCCGCGGGCTTGGGACCCAAGCCGGATTTCGAACCGCGGAAGCAGCGGCCGATTCAAGTTTCGCCGCCGCTGCTGGCATCGACGAGCCGGGGACTATCTGGCGGCCAACATGGGCGGGCGGGAAAACAATCCTATTTGCATTCCGTTTACCGCAGCCCAAAAACTTTTGAGCCGTTCATACTGATCCAGGAAAGCCACGGATTTATTCCGAACTTTTTTCGCGCCCAGACGGCGCGTCCCGATCTGATCGAAGCCGAGGCGAAAACGATCGTCGGGGTTTTGCTTCCCGAAGATATCCTCAGCCGGAAGCACAAGGAATACCTGCTGCTGGTTGTATCGGCGGCCAACCTGAACTCCTATTGCGTGGCAGTGCATTGCAACCTGCTGAGAGGGCTTGGACTAACGCCTGAGGAAGGCGACCAGATCGCGGTCGACTATCGCGAGGCGAACCTATCGGAAGCGGATACCGCGCTGCTGGACTTCGCTCTGAAAGTTGGAGTGCGTACTTCCGAATTCCGTCGCGAAGACATCAGCCGGTTGCGGACGCTGGGTTTCACCGAAGAGCAGATTTTGGAATGCGTGGCGGTGACCGCGCTGAATAATTTTGCGAATACGGTCCAGATGGGGCTGGGCATTGAGCCGGATTTTGAGCCGCCTCAAGCTTTTGAACGAAAGAAAGTGCATCTTATTCCGGGCGAAGCCCGTCCTACGGGGAACGGGGCGGCGGGCTCGCTCGCGGCGATGGCAGCCGATGATCCGGACGCGAGCCTGGTAGCCGAAGCCCAGGGCGGCGGCCTGGAGGCATTCGAAACATTGGTGCGCCGGCACAGCCGGACTGTTTATCGCACGTTGATGGCAATTTTGGGCGACCCAGAGGGAGCACAAGACGCAATGCAAGATGTCTTCTTAAGCGCATTCAAAAAC
>JBGPTK010000347.1:0-3314 GCA_041490605.1 Terriglobia bacterium
TCCGCTCAAACAAAAACTCAGCAAACTCGCGATTGCGGCGACGGCGTGAAGCTGCGGCTCAGTTCTCCCGCGGGCTTGCAGGGAAGTTTATTGCAATTCGAAGTACGCAGCGCTTCGCCCCTTTCCGGTCTCAAAGCGGATTGGTCCGGCCACGCAATTCCCTTCTGGGCGGATGCCTTGCACCAAAATATTCACCATGCCCTGCTGGGCATCGACCTCGAACTGAAACCGGGACCGGACAATCTCAGCGTGTCCGCGCAATTGCCGGACGGCCGGAAGGTAAGCTGCAGCGCCGCCGTCAACATCAGGGCCGGCCGTTTCGCAGCCGAACATCTGAAGGTGGATAACCAGTTTGTCGAGGTGAGCCCGAAAGACCGCGAGCGCGCCGATCAGGAGCACCAGCGCCTCCATGAAATTTTCGCGCGCATCACTCCCGATCGGCTGTGGAACGGCCGCTTTCGCCTCCCGCTCGACGGCGATCACAAAGGCGGCAATTTCGGCCGCCGCCGGATACTCAACGGCCATTCCGGATCGCCGCACAGCGGCGTGGACTTCCCTGCCCCATCGGGCACGCCCGTCCATGCGGCGCAACGCGGCCGCGTGGACGTAGCGGAACCTCTGTTCTTTTCCGGCAACACGGTGATTCTCGATCACGGCCTGGGCGTCTACACTTTTTATGGACACTTGAAATCGATGGACGTTGCAGTGGGCGAGATGGTGGAAAAGGGGAAAGTCCTGGGATTGGTCGGCGCCACGGGACGCGTCACCGGGCCGCATCTTCATTGGGGCTTAACGGTAAATCAGTCCAGAATCAACGCCCTTCAATTACTCACGCTTCCGGCGGATTGAAAACAGCTCTCCTGCAATCGATCACGGCGCAAGTTTTCATTGGTAAGCCTTGGCTGCCAGCTCCGATCGCCTGCTGCTTCCACGATTATTCATCGCCGCTTGCTCTTCCGTCTTCAGCCCCGTTTCGTCTGCTAACGAAGAATCAGAAGCGCGCTGAATCGATTCCTCTTTGCCCGGCAAGGGGATACTCACTTGCAGCAATGTCCCGTGTCCGTCGGATTCAATCTCCATCTTCCCGCCCAAATCACCAATGCGCTCGCGCATTCCAGCCAAGCCGACGCCCGCTCCCGCCCCGGTCCTATTGAAACTTTCGAGCAAATCGGCTGGAATTCCTTTTCCGTAATCTCTCACTGCCAATTTCACTCGGTCAGGAGAACACTCCAGCCGGATATCCACGGATGCGCTCTTCGCATGGCGGTGCACATTCGTCAGGCTTTCCTGCAGCACGCGGAACAAAGCAAGTTCAACCGCCTGCGGCATCCGAGGCATTTTCGGCGGCAGTTCCAGATTGACGAGAAGATTGCTGCGCTTGGAGAATCCTTCGACAAACCATTCCGCGGCCGACGCAAAGCCCATCTCATCCAGCAGCGGCGGATGCAACAGGTGGGACAAAGTGCGTGCCTCGACGATTCCCTGGTCGAGCATTTGCACACACTCTGACAGAATTTTTGCCTTCTCCTTGTTCAGATCGGATTCGCGTGGCTCAAGCCGCAGCAGATTCAATTTTAGGGCCACGAATAATTGACCCACGCTATCGTGAAGTTCGCGCGAAATTCTCCGGCGCTCCTCATCCTGAATATGCAGGATACGGCCGCTCAGGCGGCGCACCGCTTGTTCGGCCCGCTCCCGGTCTCTCAGTTCGATCAGCAATCGTTGAAAATTCGCGAACAGAAGCAACAGGGTCGCAACGAAAGCCACCAGCAGTACCGTGCGGACTCTGCGATATTTTTGATCCGATATTGTTTGCCTCTCCTTCAGCAAGCCTTCTTCTTCATCCTCCATGCTCCGCAAGATGTCTCGGATCTCGGATATCATTGATTCACCGAAAATAGCAAGTTGCTTTTGTGCTTGTAAATCCTCTTGCCCGCCTTTGTGGATCGCGATCGCTTCCCCCAGCGTGCCCAGCCGCTGGTCGATCAAAGGTTTCAGCCTGGCTAGCCGCTCCTGCTGCGAGGGGTTATCAGCGGTCAGTCGGGAGAGTACGGCAAGGTGGACGGGAATCTCTTGTTTCGCCTGATCGAACTCGCCCAGCGGGCGGTGGTTTCCAGTAAGGATGTAACTCAAAGTGCTGGCCCGGGCTGCGAAGAGGTTCGATCGCAGTTCGGCCAGCGCGGTCTTGACTTCGAGAGTCTGCGCCACGAGATCTTCGCTCACTGCATAGCGAGCCGTCGTCGCATCCGCGCCGAGCGCAATGATAATCAAAACGATCACTGCCAGCGCAAATACCAGCCAGGAGATCCGCCGCGAAAAATGCCGCATAGTGCCTCCGACCGCCTGCAAATTAAGAGCGATTTTACCACGGACTGCAGACCCGGCTTAACTTCACTCTCTCGAGCGCATTACGCTCCCCGGAATACCCGCATGGCACAGGAGAGCATCGGTCTCGAGTCTCAATCAACTGGAGCCGGCACAGGCATTGCAACCTGGGAAATTTGTAGCCGCGCGGATTTATCGCACCTTCACTTCCACCGTGGCCGTTTTTTTATTCCCCGCGGAATCCTGCGCGGTCAGCGTGTAAATCGTGGTTTTCCGCGGCGTGAATTTAACGCAGCGGCTCAGCGAAGGCCACACCGGTTCGGACCGCGGCTCAAGCTGTACGGATTTCGCGTTGGAAACACCGTAGCAGACTTCCACTTTCTCGCCGGGATGAACGCTGCCGGGACTGGCGTAGAAATTGAGAATCTCGAACCGGTTCCCGCCTAACTGCTCGAGCGTCTTCTCGTCGTCAGCGTGTTGCTGCTCGGTCCGCATCGCGGCTTGCTTCTGTTCGAATTCGTGATTCTCTTGCCGCCGCGAATAAAACACATATCCCAGGTAGATAAACGCGGCGAGCAGAATGATCCATGTGAATTTCAAAATTCTTCGAAGCTGCCCGAGCGGTTCGCCGGTGGATTGACCGCCTGGCAATCCTTTCTTCCCGGGCGCACCTTCGCTTGAATGATCCGGAGTGAACATGATGGGCGATTCCTCCCGGCTCTAAGAATTCGTTCTCGCGCCAGCACCATCCTACGTGCGAAAGGGCCCGCGCCTCAACCCCTTCGCGTTTGGGCCAGCCGCATCACGGCTTTTTAATCTCCGAACATGGCAGCCACCATACCTGTCCGTATGGGCAGTTAATGCGGCGCACATCTCGCTGGGATTCTTTTGGGATTATCCTTGCTGCTCAATTTAAGCCGTAGGTAGAATCGCCTGTGATCTGTAGAATTGCTCAACAGAAGCGTCAGTAGTGAGTTGGCAAGGATGCA
>JBGPTK010000348.1:0-3303 GCA_041490605.1 Terriglobia bacterium
AGCGCCAAACTAATCGGCTGCGGGAGCTTCGTCCGTCGCCGCCGGCTGTTTCAACGGACGCTTTCGTTTCCATTCGTAATCTTTGCGCAATTTTTGCTGGTGCTTCTTCAATTGCTCCTCAAGCTCGCCGAACGCTTGCTTCACGCTCGCCCGCACGTGAATGCCCTTCCCGGTGGCGTGCAATTTCCCCAAGGGCAGCGAAAGATTCAAGGCAACTTCGAATTCCACTTTTCGCGGAACCTGGCTGAAGGATGCGTGCAGTTTGGCAACGTCTGGCGCGTATCGCTTCAGAAGCTTTTCAATTTTTGGTGCGTTGCGTGCAATTTCCTCCTCGACTGCCTGGTGCATTTCCAAGCGTTTGCATGTAAGCGTTATGATCATCGTGGCACCTTGGCTTATAAGATCTGGAAGGGAGATTCGAAACTGACCGGCAAATCGAATGAGGCATTTGACCGCCCGCATTCTTAGGATAGCAAGGCATCAACATCTCCGCAACCGCCATGCGCAATTCCGCTGATTGACAGTTTCCTGAAAGCCATCATACGCTGCATCGCAGCCTGTAAGGCGGCAACCTGATGGTGAAAGGCACAAACTCGCCGGCCACATCCCAACCTGCCAGCCCGGGACGATTGCTGATTGGTCCAGCCGGATGGTCTTACTCCGATTGGAACGGCATCGTTTATCCCACGCGCCGCCCCCGCGGATTTCACGAAGCCGCCTACCTGTCCCAGTTTTTCGATACGATTGAAATCAACACATCCTTTTACCAGCCGCTGCGTCCAACTCTCGCCCGTCAATGGATCGACCGCGTCGCCGCAAACCCCCGCTTTCTCTTCACCGCCAAACTCTGGCAGAAATTCACGCATGAGCCTGTCACCACCCCGCAGGACGAAGCCGCCGTGCGCGCTGGATTCGATGTCCTTCGCGATGCCGGAAAACTCGGCGCAATCCTGTTGCAGTTTCCCTTCTCCTTCCACAACACGCCGGAAAATGTTGCGAGACTGGAAACTCTGCTGCGCGCGTTCGGCGATTATCCTCTGGCCGTCGAAGTGCGCCACTCCACCTGGGCGCAAAAGAATTTTTACCAATTGCTGCACGAACGCGGCGCCGGATTCTGCAACATCGATCAGCCCGTAATCGGCAACTCCATCAAGCCCACCGGGCGCGCCACTTCTCCCCTAGGCTATATTCGCCTTCATGGGCGGCGCTACGACACGTGGTTTACCGATGATCCCGCCGTCCCATCGTATGAACGCTACAACTATCTCTATTCGCTCGAGGAACTCGAGCCCTGGGCGGAACGGATCAAAAAAGTTTCCGCGCGCGCCGAAAAAACATTCGTCATCACCAACAATCACTATCAGGGCAAAAGCATCGTCAACGCTCTCGAGCTCATCCGCCTGGTCACCGGAAAAAAAGTCAAAGTTCCCGAGCCGCTCCGCCACCACTATCCCCGCCTCGAATCCATTGCGGACGAGCCTTCGCAAGAGCCGATGCTTTTTCCCGTCCCGCCGCGCTAACCGGCGTCCCGCCGGACACACCCGCAGAAAAACGCGGCAAAATTCAAATTTCCCATGTGAAATTATTATTTACTTCTTGAAGAGGTTTTCGAAAGCCCTGCGCGCGTCATTCGGCCGCTCGGAAGGAATCGATGTCCTAGGAGTGCTGCTCGCATAGGTGACCGGCGAAGTATCTTTTTCCACCGTCACGCGAATCTCAAAAAATGTGCAGGTATTCCGCGCATCCTTCTTGGCAATCCGTTCCGGAATCGGCTGCGTGCATTCGAATTGCGCCGCGGTATCGAAGTGCACGCACTGCTTGCAGCAATGCAAATCCGCATTGCAGCGCGGGCACTGCGCATTCAAATCAAATCCAGGAGCCAGCGCCGCGCCGCAGCTCGAGCAGCGCGCGCGCGTGACCGTGCCCACCATCCGCGGCGTTCGCGGCCCCATCTGATCCTGCCGGGGACGCGGCTCCGGCGGACGTTCCTTCTTTTTTTCAGGGCGATCGCTCTGCTGATAGCCCTTTTGCTTATACTTCCGGTCCATAAATTCCTCCGGGGGGATAATTCATCATACTCCGAAACACTGGGGGCAAATGCAATTACCGGCGCATGGTGTGGAACGGTACTCCCAGGGGTCACGTCGCCAGGGAAGACGCGGTCGGTGCAGCTATGCCCGAGCAGGCCCAAACGCTTCTATAGAGTAGACCGGTGGCAGGTAATCAGCAAGCAAATCCCACTCGCGCCCCTCGTTCGCCGTGTAGAAAATCTGTCCCGTTGCGGTACCGAAGTAAACGCCCGCGGGATCAGCGGCATCGGTGGACATGGCTTCGCGCAGCACCAGCAGGTGCGCATTGCGCGAGGGCAGCCCGCGCGCTTGTTTTTGCCACGCGCGCCCGCCGTTCTGCGAACGATACGCAACCAGCTTTCCATCCGGACAAACGCGAAATTCACCGCTGGTCATCGGCACCACCCAAATGGTGTCAGGGTCGTGCGGATGCACCGCGATCGGAAATCCGAAGCGCGACGAAAGGCCGCGCGAAATGTCGGTCCATTTATCACCGCCGGAATCCGAGCGATACACTCCGCAATGATTTTGTTGGTACATCAAGTCTTTCCGCCCGGGCGCGAGCGCCAGTTTGTGCACGCACTGGCCAAGCTCCGGAAATTTACCCGGCATAAAATCCGCGCGCGTCCCCTTGTTTCGCGGCTGCCACGTGGCTCCGCCATCGTCAGTGCGGAAAACTCCCGCCGCGGAAATGCCGATGTGCATTCGTTGCGAATTTTCAGGGTCGGGCAGGATCGTGTGCAGGATCAATCCCCCGCCGCCAGGATTCCAGCGACCGCGCGTTTCGTGCCGGTTTAAGCCGGTCACTTCGCTCCAGTTCACGCCGCCGTCTTCGCTGCGGAACAGCCCCGCCGGATCAACGCCTGCGTAAATCACGCCCGGCTCGCTCGCGCGCCCCGGACGAATGTGCCAGACACATTTCACTGACAGCCCGGAATCCGGTTCGTAGCGCACGCCGCTCTTCGTCCGCAGCCACTTCTTCCCGCCATCCAGGCTCCGTTGAATATCGCAGCCCCACCACTCCGAATAAGCAGCGGCATATAAAGTTTCGTGGTCGCGCCGGTCGCTGGTGAAGTGATGCACCTTCAGCCCTTTGAACAGCGGCCCTTCCACCGACCATTTCTTCCGTCGCGCATCGCTGCGAAAAATAAATCCGCCCTTCGCCGTCCCCACCAGCAACTGAACCGATTCCCTCTTCGCTTTTCCCACGGCACTCCTCCAATCGGCTTAGACC
>JBGPTK010000349.1:0-3296 GCA_041490605.1 Terriglobia bacterium
AGAAGTCGACTGGCGCATCGCCGCGGACCAGCCCGGGGAATATTCCCTCGCCGTTTGGATCGAGGGCGCAACTTTTTCAAAAGCTGTGAACGTCTCGAATCAACTCGTCCGGCTTTCGCCGGAGCGGCTGCGTGGAAATTGGTTCGATCGCGTAATGCATCCCAGCGAAGAACGATTGCCGCGAAATGGCCCGCTGGAATCCATTGAAGTGCAGTATCCCTCGCGCAATTTTTATTTATGGGGATATGCGCTGGATTGGCTGCTTGTGTTTTTTGCGCTGAGCCTGATCGCGGGGTTTACACTGAAAGGCGTATTCGGGGTCCAGATATGAGAAACACGAGGGCGAAGCGAGTCTCACGAGCGAATGCGGTGAAATTGTGCGCTGCAATATTCTTGTTTGTGCTCCTCGTGTTGGCTTCTCCCGCTCCAGCGCAAGCCTACGTGGGGCCCGGCGCGGGATTCGCGGTGCTCTCGTCATTCCTCACTCTGTTTCTCGCATTTCTCTATTCCATCATTGCTTTCCTCACCTGGCCCGTGCGGCAGATTTTCCGGCTGGTCCGCCGGCGGCATGCGTATCAAAAGGCGCGCGTCAAGCGCGCGGTGATCATCGGTTTCGACGGGATGGACCCAAAGCTGGCCGTGCGTTTCATGGATAAAGGCGTGATGCCGAATCTTGCCAGGCTTCGCGCCAAAGGAACTTTCCTGCCGTTGGCGACGACCGTGCCGCCGATCTCTCCCGTGGCCTGGTCTTCATTCCTTACCGGCGTAAATCCCGGCAAGCACAATATCTACGATTTTTTGGCGCCCGACCGGAAGCATTACCTTCCCTATCTTTCCTCCGCCCAAATCGAGGGTCCGCGCCGCAGCGTGCGAATTGGAAAATACACTGTCCCCCTGGGCGGCCCGAAGGTGAAACAACTGCGCAAAGCCAAGCCGTTCTGGCATTTTCTTGCTGATGCCGGAGTCTTCTGCTCCGTGATTCGGGTCCCCATCACCTTCCCGCCCGAGAAATTTCCCGGCGTTTTGCTTTCGGGGATGTGCGTGCCGGATGTGAAAGGCAGCCAGGGCACATTTTCGTTCCACACCACGCGCAACCTGGCCGGCAAAGAGAATACGCAAGGCGTTTGGGTGCCCATCGAGAAGAACGGTTCCGCTTTCCACTCTTATGTTCCCGGACCCGAGAACAGTTTGCTGAAGAAGGAGAAGAAGGATTTGCGCGCGCCGTTCACCGTCTGTCTCGATGCGAACGGCGGCGGCGCCGAACTGCAGATCGGCAAGGAGAAAATCCGATTACGCAAAGGTGAGTATTCGGACTGGCTGGAAATTAAATTCAAAGCCGGCCTGGGAATCCATGTTCATGGAATCGCCCGATTTTATTTGAAGGAGACCAGGCCCGACCTTGAAATCTATGTCACGCCGGTGAACATCGATCCGGCCAGGCCCGCCCTCCCCATTTCGCATCCCCTCACTTACTCGGTGTATCTGGCGAAATTGCAAGGACTCTACGCGACGCTGGGCCTGGCGGAAGATACCTGGGCGCTGAACGATGGTTTTATCAGTGACGCCGCGTTCCTCGAGCAGTGCTACCTGATTCATGAAGAGCGCGAGAAAATGTTCTTCGATGCGCTCGAAAAAACCTCGCAGGGTGTGTGCATTTGCGTTTTCGATATTACCGACCGCGTGCAGCACATGTTCTGGCGCTATATGGACCGCAATCATCCCGCCGCGCAGGCCACGGGCGTCACTGCCGAATCGGCGGACGTCATCGAGGAATTGTACCGGCGCATGGATGCCTTGGTCGGCCGCGCGATTGAAGCGGCTGGCAAAGAAGCCCTCACGCTGGTCATCTCCGACCACGGCTTTCAATCTTTCCAGCGCGGAATAAATCTAAATTCCTGGCTGCACCAGAACGGCTACCTCGCGCTGAAAGACGGCGCGGAAAAAAGCGGCGATTGGTTTGCCGATGTGGATTGGTCGCGCACGCGCGCCTATGCGCTCGGCTTGAACGGGATTTTTTTGAACCTGAAAGGCCGCGAGCGTTCGGGAATCGTGGAGGAAGGAAAGGAAGCCCGCCAGTTGCGCCGCGAATTCTGCGAAAAACTCCAGGGCCTGGTGGACCCCAAAACGGGCGGCATCGCCATCACCCACGTGGACGATCGCAGCACCGCCTATTCGGGCCCCTACACCGAAAATGCTCCGGATGTAATCGTCGGATTCGGCGAAAATTGCCGCGCTTCGTGGGATTCGGTGCAAGGCCGCGTGACCGCAGAAGTGTTCGAAGACAACAAAAAAGCCTGGAGCGGCGACCATTGCGTCGATGCCGCGCTGGTTCCCGGCGTGCTCTTCTCGAATTGGAAAATCACCGCCGAAAACCCCGCGATCATGGATGTCGCCCCCACCATTTTGGATATTTTCGGCATGCCCGCGCCTCCGCACATGGACGGCAAGCGCTGGGAAATACATCCAAACAGTTCGGCGAATTCCTGATTCCTATTTCTTGGCCGCCTTGCCACCCACAAGCGGCCGGCCTTGCATCGCGGCGGGAATTTCGTAACCTGCCAGGCCCATCACCGTCGGCATCAAATCAATCAGCTTCGCGCCCTGGTATTCGCCGCGCAGCGAATTGCCGGACGCAGCAAGCACGAAAACTCCGAACTGCGCATGGTTGCAGGCATCGGGGCCCGTGTCGTTTTCCTGGATGTGCAGCCGGCCGTGGCCCACGCTGCCGATCGAGCGCCAATAGAGCTGGCCAAAATGCACGATCAGGTCGGGCGGCACGTTGCGCGAGAACCGGTAAATTTCCTTGGGCTTGAAGACCAACGAATCGAGCGGCGCGCCGCGATCGTCGAGCAGCGCTTCGAATTTCTTCTTCATCTCGTCCTGAAATAATTCGTATTCCGATTGTGGAATCAGCCCCTGCGGCTCGCGGCCCTGCACGTTGAAGAAAACGCGCGCATAATATCCGCCTTCGCTCCACACCTTTGTCTTCGCCCAGTTTACTTTCAGTTTTTCGAACGGCGTCACTTGCGCCGGCGTCTCATCGACAACCAGCAATCCCTCCTGGATCAGCCATTCGTTCACGGCGAAGCCGCCGTCCAGCCGCTGCGCGCCATGGTCGGAAACCACCAGCACGATGGTCTCTTCGTCCAGTAGTTCCATGGCCTGGCCGATCTGTTCGTCGAGCCATGCGTAATATTCCGGAATCACATTCTCAAATGGATTGCCCGCAACGTATTTGCGGTGCTGCTTGTCGAAATGGCCCCAGAAGCCGTGGTGCACGCGATCGAGGCCGATAT
>JBGPTK010000350.1:0-3276 GCA_041490605.1 Terriglobia bacterium
ATCGTTGGCCACGCGGTAGCCCACCAGGAAATACAATTTGCAATCCTGGACGTCGCCGCTCAAATCCCAATTCGGCTTAATCACGTCCGAAGGCTTGTGATAGTCATTCGCCGTAAATTCATCGCGCATCTTCATTCCGTAGCCGGCGGGCTTGCCCACATAATCGATGCCCTCGTTGGGATCGAACGCCGGAACGCCTTCCTTGGCGAAGCTGAAATGGTCCGAGCGGTAGAAAAAGCCCTTCTCCGGCTCCGGGTCGCCCTTCACCACGCGGCCCTGTTCCTTGGCCACGGCTTCCACCACTTCGTCGAGCGTTGATTTCCCCAAGCCCACGCTGACGATGTCGTTGGTCACCCCCAGCGTATTCATCGCGTCCATATTGATGTCGGCTACGGTGCGCGCGTTGGGATACAACGGATGCTCGGCATAGTATTGCGATCCCAAGAGGCCCTGCTCCTCCCCGGTAACGGCCAGAAACAGCATGGTGCGCTTCGGCGGCACTTTCAATTGCTGGTAGGCTCGCGCAAGCTCCAGCAGCGCCGCAACGCCCGAGGCGTTGTCCTTCGCCCCGTGATAAATCTTGTCGCCGTTCACTTCCGCTCCTATGCCGAAATGATCCCAGTGCGCCGAGTAAATCACATACTGGTCCTTCAATTTCGAATCGCTGCCAACCCGCTTCGCGATCACGTTGTGCGAATCCAAAGTGCGCAGCGTGTTATGAATCTCCATCTGCGCCTTCATCCCCAGCGGCACAGGTTGAAAATCCTTGCCCGCCGCGGCCGCTTTCAGCTTCACAAAATCCTGGCCCGCTGCCTTGAACAATTGCGCCGCCATTTCATGAGTGATCCAGCCTTCCACCGCCACGCGCCCGGCGTTTTTATCGGGCGACTGCAAATCGAATTGCGTGCCGCTCCAGCTTCCCCGGACAACTTCCCACGGGTAGCCGGCGCGGTCCGTCTCATGCACCAGGAAGCAGCCCGCCGCGCCCATCTCCGCCGCCTTCTCGTACTTGTAAGTCCAGCGGCCGTAATAAGTCATGGCCTTGCCGCCGAAAATGGTTTCATCCGGCACCGGCGGATCATTGACTAGTACTATCAGTACCTTACCCTTAACGTCCACGTTCTTGAAATCGTTCCACTGATATTCCGGCGCCTGCACTCCATACCCCACAAACACCAACTCGCCATCCAGCTTCACCGAATCCACCGCCCGCTTGGTCCAGGCCATGAAATCCTTCTGATAAGCCGCCGCGATGGGCTTGCCGCGTCCGCTGAACGTCAGCTTCATATTCGGGTCGGGCGTAATCCCCACAAACGGCACATTCTGCAGGTAAGTCCCATCCGGATTCCCCGGCAACGCCCCCATCTCCTTGAATTGCTTCTGAATGTAATCGATCGTAAGCTGCTCGCCCTTCGACCCCGGCCCCCGCCCCTCAAATTCATCCGACGACAGCGTCTTGATCGCCCCCATCATCCGCTCCGCCGAAATCGAATCCAGCCCCGCCTTCGGGGCGCTCGGCGCGCAAGAACATCCCGCGAGCGCCAACGCGATTCCCAGAGCGAACAGGACAAGCGCCGCCCGCGCCCCGCCGCTTCCCTGGAAGTCTCCACAGCGGCCGGCCAGGGAGCGCAAACTGACCTCCAATTTCCTGATCGAAAAAAGGGCCCACGAACGCACGATATAGAGGCGATTTAACAAGCAAGTCTCCTTTTATTTTCATACACTTACCCCAAATTCTCATCGTTTCGCCCTGGCGATAAGCCAGGCGATTAGCTAATAGCAAATCTCCCCTAATATTCGACGTCTCCCAGCTAATATGGCTGCTCAGGGCGCTCGCAAACGGCCTGGCCCCAGCCTCGTGAGAGGTGTTCTTCTGAGTCACGGAAAGGGCGCGTCCTGGGTCCTGCCAAAAACCCACTTGGGCCACGACCGTATACTTGTGCTCTGGATCCCTCACCCCGATGCAACTGGGGATTCGGGATGACCGAAAAATCCAGAGCTCCAAAAAATGAGGGCCGAAAGGTGTTGCTGTTGGAGTCATCCCGAAGCCCGGTGAAGTATCCGGGTGAGGGATCCAGAGTCAACGTAACACGCCTAGTGTGAGCAGCATCCCCGAAGCGGGAATGCACGCCAGGCTGTTGGTCTCGCCGCACTCCGCACATTTTCTCCATCCCATTCAGGCTAGCCTAAACTCAAACCAATTGGAAGACCTGCTGCCTGTGGATCGTGGGTCAGTAGTAGCACAGCCACTCTTGGCTGTGTGCTTTCATCGGCTGTGTGCTTTCATGTTTTTATCGACTGGACATTCGCACAAGCACGAGTGCCTGTGCCACCCAAACCAATGCTCACGAAACCAGCCTCCCCACAGTCCAATTCAAGCGAGCGATCAAATCGGCGGCGGGTCAGTAGTAGCACAGCCACTCTTGGCTGTGTGCTTTCATGGTGCAGACCGGGGACATGGCTGACAGATTGGACCGGGCACATTCCTGACACTGGAGTTGTCGGGGTTGGCTGTGTGCTTTTACAGGCGAGACATTCGCACAAGCACGAGTGCCTATCCCACCCAAACCCATGCTCACGAAACCAGCATCCCCACAGTCCAATTCAAGCGAGCGATCAAATCGGCGGCGGGTCAGTAGTGGCACAGCCACTCTTGGCTGTGTGCTTTCATGGTGCAGACCGGGGACACGACTGACAGATTGGACCGGGCACATTCCTGACACTGGAGTTGTCGGGGTTGGCTCTGTGTTTTTACAGGCGAGACATTCGCACAGGCAGGAGTGCCTGTGCCACTCAAACCGGCGCAGGCATGCGCCGAGAAGGACACCAATGCGCGCAATCATCCTGGCAGTTTTGTTGGCTGGAACAAACGTGACGGCCCAGGCCCAAGCCCAAACCGAACCGCTAAAACCAAAATACGATCTGTCCCTACCGCGCGAAGACCGCATCAAGCTAGCCGAAAGCGCCGCCCCGCCAGAAATTTCAGGCAAGGCCGCAGTCTACGTCCTCGAAAAAACCGGCTACGTAAAAGTTCGCGAAGGCTCCAACGGCTTCACCTGTTTCGTCGACCGCCAAGCCCCCGTAAACCTCGAACCCACCTGCTTCGACGCCGAAGGCAGCGCCACCACCTTCCTAACCCGCCTCTTCGTCGAGGACCAGCGCGCCAAAGGCAAATCCGAAGACGAAATCACCGCCGCGCTAGCCGAAGGCTACAAATCCGGAAAATTCCGCGCCCCTGGGAAACCCGGCATCGTCTACATGATGTCCGACCAAGGC
>JBGPTK010000351.1:0-3244 GCA_041490605.1 Terriglobia bacterium
GATGATTCAGGAAGTCGTAGCGCGGGGCGATGCGGGTGAACATTTCTTGGACGCGATGCGCGGCTTCTGATTCATCGTGAGTGCCTTCGGGGCGGGTGCCTGGGGCCTGGGCGGCGGCAGCACCGGCTGGCGCCAATTTTTCTTCGTCCGTGCCGCGGAAATTCACGAAGAGCCTCGCGCGTTTTTCAAAATTTGCGGCAGGCGGCCGATCACGTTGCGCACAAGCGCGTGGGGGACATCCACGCCGGTTTCCACTTCGCCGACGCGGCGCGGCAGCACCCAGCGCAGGCGCCCGCCGCGCGATTTCTTGTCGGTGCGCATGGCGCGCAAAACTTTTGCCGGAGGAATTCCGGCGAGGGTAGGCAGCGGGCCGGCGCGCCAAATCAGGCGCGAAATTCGCAGCGCCTCGGCGCCTTCGATGCGTCCCATTTCGCGGGCCAGTTCGGTAGCGGCGAGCATCCCCCAGCCCACGGCTTCGCCGTGGAGAAAGCGGCGGTAGGCGGTGGCGGCTTCGAGGCCGTGGCCGATGGTGTGGCCGAAATTCAACGCTTCGCGCGGGCCGCTGTCGCGCTCGTCCTTGCTCACGATTTCCGCTTTCTGCCTCATGCAGCGCGGGATCACCCATTCGAGCGCGGCGGGATCCTGGCGCAGCAATCCTTCCATGCGCCCTTCGAGAAAACTGAAAATGCCGGGATCGCCGATGATGCCGTATTTGATCACTTCGAAAAGGCCGGAGCGATATTGCCGCGGAGGAAGCGTGCGCAGCGTTTGCGGATCGGCCAAAACCATTTGCGGCTGGTAAAACGCGCCGACCAAATTCTTCCCTTCCGGCAAATCCACGCCGGTCTTGCCTCCGATCGAGCTATCCACTTGCGCGACAAGGGTGGTGGGCACGTGCACAATTCGGACGCCGCGCAAGTAAGTGGCGGCCACAAATCCGGCGACATCTCCTACCACGCCGCCGCCGGCGGCAACCAGCACCGCGTGGCGATCCGCGCCTGCCAGGGCCAGGGAGCGGCAGATTTTTTCGACTGTACTGAGGCGTTTGGAGCGCTCGCGATCGTCGAAGAGAATCGGGCGGGCCAATTTGTGGGGCGCCAGTCCCTTAGTGATGGCGCTGCCCCAAAATTTCCAGACATTCGGCGAGGACAAAAGGTAGACGCCGGTTACGTTGTCCAGTTTAGAAAGGAATGCGCCTGCGCTGGTGATGGCTTCTTCGCCGCAATGGATCAGATATTCCGCGGCGGCAGTGTGTGCGTGGATCGTTTGCATACGGTCCCTTTCGAGCGGAGAAATGTAACACAGTTCGCGGCGCGGGTTTGGTGAGACAGGACCCCGGGAGAGCGGGCTATGGTTTCTTTTGAAGCTGGTTCACGGTTTCGAGAATTACGTGGCCGACGATTGCCAGGCTGCGCGGACTGACTTTGTCCATGGTGTCCTGGGGCGTGTGCCAGTAGGGAAAATCGTTCAGGTCAATAATATCGACGGACGGAACTTTGCGGCGGATAAAGGGAAGGTGGTCGTCTTCGACGGCGGTCTCTGTGGAAACAAATTGCTCCTGGTAACCGAGGCGCGCTGCCGCGGACCAGACAAGATCGGTGAGCCACTTGGTGGAATTTGTGTCGCGCTGAATCTTGAGATTTATTGGGCCGACCATATCCGCGAGGATCACGGCCTTAACCTTTTGCAGCTCGCCGGAGACGGCGAGTTTTGCGGCCAGTTCCCTGCTGCCGTACACGCTGTCAGTATTCGTCCATTGAACGAACGCTTCCTCTCCGTCAAGGAAGGCGATCCAAACGGCATGCGGTTGCTTGCGCCCGCACAGAATGCGAGCCATTTCGAGCATCAAGCCTGTCGAGGAGCCGCCATCCACGGCGCCGACAAAGTTTTCCTGCTTCTTGGTGTCGTAGTGCGTCAAGAGCAAAATGATGCCGGAGCCATCGCCGGAAATTTTGGCGATGATGTTTTTCATGGACACGGTGCCAATGGGAGTCTGCGAGTGAAAATCGTCCTCTTCGACGGCGCAGCCGAAGGAATCTAGCTGCCCGCGGATGTATTTTTGGGCCTGGTGGATTCCGTCCGAATCGGGCTGGCGGGAACCGATGGCGACCAGCTTCGCGGTGTGGTCGAATGCCCTTTGACCGTCAAAACCACCCGTTTGCGATGGCGGCGGTGCGGATTCGCGTGCGGGTATCGATGGAATTGCGGATGGGCTTTTGACGGGCGCAGCGGAGGAGGCTTCCGCGGCCGTTTTCGCGGCTTCGCTTTTACATCCGCTGCCGGCGAGCGCGCAGGAAATTAAAAGAACAAACCCGGTGGCCGAGAGTAGTTGAAACACGTCAGGGTGTCCCTTCGCCCGCGGCGACATCGCGCAAGCGGCGGCGCTGAACCATGTAGGAAACGCCGATGCCGATAAAATAAAGGAGAACCATCGGCGCCATGAAAACCAGCATGGTGGTGGCATCCGGAGTGGGCGTTACGATCGCGGCCACGATGGTGATCAGCAAAATGGCGTAGCGAATGTTCTTCCACAGGAATTTGGGCGTGACGATGCCAAACAGCGACAGGAAAAAAATCAGCACGGGCATCTCAAACACCGCGCCGAGCCCCAGCAGCACGATCAGAATGAAATCAAAATATTCGTTGATGCTGACCAGCGGGCGGAACGGCCCGTTGAATCCGATCAGGAATTTCAGCACGTAGGGCAGCATCACGAAATAACCGAAGGCGATGCCGGACAAAAAAAGAAACGTGCCCGAAAAAATAAAGACGGTCGCCGCGCGGCGCTCGTGCTTGTAAAGCCCGGGCGCGATAAACAGCCAGATTTGATAGAGCACCACCGGCGAAGCGATCACCACGCCGAGATAGAGCCCGAGCGTGATCAGCAAATTAATCACGCCCGTGGGGCTGGTGTAGACGAGTTTTTCTTCCAGGTGGGCGTCGTGCAGCGCCTTCAACATGGGCCGCGCGATCACGCCGAAAACCCTTTCGGCCATGAAAAAACCGAGCACCATTCCCGCGCCGATGGCCACGGCGGAATAGAGAAGGCGCTTGCGCAACTCGACCAAATGCTCGAGGAACGACATCTTGCTTTCGCCCTCGCCTTCGAGCGAACGATTGGTTGAGCTAGGAAGGCTGGGTGTCGCCATCGGCGGGCTTCTCGGGCTGCGGATCTGTGGCCCTGGCAATGGTGGCTACGGTGGCGGCGGGTGGCCCGGAGGGCGGCGGCAAAGCGGGCGGCTCC
>JBGPTK010000352.1:0-3216 GCA_041490605.1 Terriglobia bacterium
GGCGCGAAGTGTCAAAGTGCTGAAAGAAAAAATGCCGGAAGCGCGAGGAACTATAGAGTGTGTGTGCTAACGCTGATTTGAGACGATTTTGCAGCGCCGCCCTTCAGGGGAGCATCCTTAGAATTGATCACATGCCCGCGTGAGCAGGCTGCGGAGAAATCCAATTTGTGGTCATTCCGAGCGCAGCGAGGAATCCCGAGCAAATCCCAAATGCTTGAATAGAAGGGGGTCTCTTCATCGCTCATCAAGCCGAAAACTATTCGCCGCGCCACACGGGATTTCGCTTTTCAAGGAAAGAGGCGAGGCCTTCGGCGAAATCGGCGGTCATGCGAATTTCGGCGCTTTCGCGGATCGCGTCTTCCAGGTCGGATTTGATTTCCGCTTCCTGCGCGCGCAGCAACAACCGCTTGGTGCGTAGCAAACTGGTGGGGCTAAGCGCGATCAGATAAGTAGCGAGTTCTCGCGCCCTGTCCATCAATTGGTCGGCCGCGACTATTTCGGTGACCAGCCCCATCCCATAAGCCTCGCGCGCGTCGAAAATCCTTCCGGTCAGCAAAAGATCGCGCGCGCGCTTGTCGCCCACTTGCCGCTTCAGGAAAACCGAGACAACCGCGGGCAGAAATCCGATCCGCACTTCCGTGTATCCAAATTTCGCTTCCGGCACCGCCAGGGTAAAATCCGCGAGCGTGGCGATTCCGGTGCCTCCGGCAATCGCGGCGCCATTAACAGCGGCGATCATCGGCTTGGGAAAACGGTAAACCGAGTAGAACATGTCCGCCATGCGCGTGGCGTCTTCGACATGCTTTTCTTTTGATTGCGAAGCAATAGCGCGCAAATTTTCCAAATCCATTCCGGCGCAGAAAGCCTTTCCTTCGCCCGTCAGAATCGCGACCCGCGCGGGAGAGGCGGCGACTTCCTGCAATGCCCGCGGAATCTCGCCGATCATTTCGGAAGAGATAGCATTGCGCTTGTCGGGACGATTCAACGAAATCGTCGCGATTTGATCTTCTATCTTCAGCAGGAGCGTGTTGTAGGCCATTGTGGCAATTTCTCCGAGCTAATTCGGCTTCGCGTCGAGCGCGTGCGCAAAGTCCTTGCGTATTCGGCTGGTGAGTTCGCACGCGACGGCGAGCGCGCGCGTGTCGATGCCGGTGGAAACGCCGCGCGCGGCAAGCGTAGTCAGCACGATTTCGGTGGGAATATTTCCCACCAGATCATCTCCGGCAAAGGGGCACCCGCCCAGGCCAGTCAGCGCTCCGTCGAAGCGGCGGCAGCCGGCTTCGTATGCCGCCAATACTTTTTCAGCGGCAGCCTCGGGACGGCTGTGCAGATGCACGCCCAGTTCGATTCCCGCCACGCAATTCTTCGCGGCGCGAAAAAGTCCGGCAACTTCATCCGCAGTGGCCGCGCCGACGGTATCAGCCAGCGAAACCGTTTGCACGCCGGAATCTTTCAGCCAAATTAAGGTTTCTTCCACAATTTCCGCCCCCCACGGCTCGTCGTAGGGATTGCCAAAGGCCATCGAAATGTAGACAACCAGGCCTCGTCCTGCTGCTTTGGTGGACTCGCGAAGTTTTTCCACCATCGTGCGCGATTCCGCGCGAGACATGTTGGCGTTCGCGCGGCGGAAATAGGCCGAGATGGAATACGGGTATCCGATCGTGGTGACGCCGGGCGTAGCCAGCGCGCGCTCAAGACCCTTCTCATTAACCACGATGCCGATAATTTCGACGGGCTGGCCCATCGCCGCAATTTCTTTCTGCAGCCCGGCCATCACCTCTTCGCTATCCGCCATTTGCGGAACATATTTCGGCGCGACGAAGCTGACGGCATCCAAATGCCGGAAGCCGGCCTTCAGCAATCCGCGCAAATACTCAATTTTCACTTCGGTGGGAATAATTTGCGGCAATCCCTGCCAGGCATCGCGGGGGCATTCGATAATAGTCACAGGATCCATGGATTGTTCGAAGAGACTCCGTTTGGGCTTTTAAATCGTCAGGTTTGCAGAACGCCGGTCTTGAATTCGCGGACGTCAGGATTCAGCGAAGCGGCGTCGAGAGCCCAGATCAAGGCCTCCCGAGTTTGCGCGGGATCGATGATCGCGTCCACCCACAGCCGCGCGGCGGCATAGCGCGGATCGGTTTGATGTTCGTAAGTGGAACGCACCGATTCGAAGAGTTCCTTCTTTTCTTTTTCGCTCAGCTTTTTGCCTTCGCGCTCCAGTTGCTTGATTTTGATTTCAACCAGCGTGCCCGCGGCCGAACCGCCGCTCATCACCGCATACCGCGCGGTGGGCCAGGCAAAAATAAATCGCGGGTCGAAAGCCTTGCCGCACATGGCGTAGTGTCCCGCGCCGAAACTGCCGCCGCAAATGACCGCGATTTTCGGAACCACGCTATTGGAAACCGCGTTCACCATTTTCGCTCCGGCGCGGATGATCCCGCTCCACTCGGCTTCCTTGCCGACCATGAACCCGTTCACGTCGTGCAGGAAAATCAGCGGAATCAAGTTCTGATTGCAATCCAGGATGAAGCGCGCGGCCTTGTCGGCCGATTCGGTGTAGATCACGCCGCCGAATTCAATTCGCTTGTCTCCCGTTCCCGGAGCGACCGTGTGCACATGCATTTTCTGGTTGGCAACGATTCCCACCGCCCAGCCGCCAATCCGCGCGTAGCCGCAGAGCAAGGTCTTGCCATACTCGGGGCGATATTCTTCCCACAGCCCGCCGTCCACGATGCGCGCGATGATATCGGTCATGTTGTATTGCTTGCCGGGGTCGACCGAAAACATTCCGTAGATATCCTCGACGTGATACGCCGGCGGTTCGGCGGGAATGTGATCGAATGGCGCGTACGGGCGGTGGCCGGTTTTATCGATCAGCGCGCGAATCCGGAGGATGCAGGCGTCGTCGTCGGGCTCGCGAAAATCGATTGTGCCGCTCACTGCCGCGTGCATTTTGGCGCCGCCCAATTCCTCGGCGGAAGTCTTTTGGCCGATCGCCGATTGCACCAGCGCGGGTCCGGCCAGAAAAAGGCCGCTGCCTTCGGTCATCAGGATCTTGTCGCACATGATCGGCAGATACGCGCCGCCGGCCACGCACATGCCCATGATGGCGGCGATTTGAGGAATGCCCATCGCACTCATCACCGCGTTGTTGCGGAAGACGCGGCCGAAATCGTCGGTATCGGGGAACACGTCTTCCTGCAGCGGAAGAAA
>JBGPTK010000353.1:0-3209 GCA_041490605.1 Terriglobia bacterium
ACTCCCTCCGGCTTGAAGCCGAATGGCCCGGGCTTGCTCTTGAAGGCGATGCGCCCGTCGCGGTCAATCACGTAAAGCCGGTCCGGCCAACCGGTGTAAGCGGCTTCCGTCCGGTTGTCAATGCCGTCCAGCACGGCAGGAAGCTCAATCCCCAGTTTGACCAGGCAGATTCCGGCCACTTCGCTGCGTTCTTCGTCGGTGCGCGGCGACTTGAAAACCACATTCTGTTCCACGTTGCTGCGCATTTGCCAGGAGTCGCTCGGATGCGCCTCCTGGATATACACGACGAAGAATTCCACCTGATCTTTGTATTTTCGGTAGAGTGCGTTGAGCGCGGGAACCTCCCGGCGAAATGGCGGTCAAGTATAGCTGCCGAATACCAGCACTACCGGTTTCTGTCCGCGGAAGGAAGAAAGCTCGACGTGCGATTTGTGGTCGTAGGTAGGCAGGGAGAAGTCCGGAGCCATGTCTCCGACAGACACATGCCCGGCGCGCGCCACATACCACAAAGGTTGGAACGGCAACGCTACGAAAAAGGGCCACGGCACGTGAGCCATGACCCGCCCGAAAGTATTGGGCGGCTGGTACATGATCCCAAGGAACACTCCGCAGAGGACCAGGTACACTGCCACAAAACCAATCGCGATTTTCTTGAATAGGCGCATCGTGAAGCGAACCGTTCCTTTTCCCGATACGCGGGAGTGTAGCGGAAGATCGCCGCGGAGTCTGCAAATTCTTTCGATCGATCAACGAATTGGCCTGGCGCCGCGAAAATTGTCTCAAGTGGAGTTGACGGAAGGGATTCTGGAAATGGTGCGCGCGGGCCTGGGCATCACCGTCCTGGCGCGCTGGGCCGTGGCGCCCCAACTGGCCCGCGGCGAATTGAAAGCGCTGCCGCTGGCGAAAGGCGGCATCAAGCGGCAGTGGAGCGCCGTGCGCCGGCGCAATCCCTCGGCCCCGCCGTATGTGAATGCCTTTGTGGATTTACTGGCGGACTATCCCATCGCCACCAACTTGAAAAAGCAAAACGAATCCCGCCGCCAATCAGTAGTAGTCGCACAATCTTAAAATCCCCCGGCAACCCCAATCTCCCGTTTGGCGCTCCGCCGCCGCGCGTTCCACTCCAGTTGACGAAACCGCTGCCCCGATGAGAGATTGACGGGAGATTCTCGACACCGTGCCCACTTCTAATTTCAAAGCCGAATTGCAAGAAGCCCGCCAGGCCTTTCGCGCCCGCATGGATCGCGACCAGGCAGAAGACGCCTGGAAGCAATTTCACGGGCGAATCGCCCTGGTGCTTTCCGGCGGCGGCGCGCGAGGCGCTTACCAGGTGGGGGCGCTCCTGGCGTTTCAAGATGCCCGTCTTCCCACCCACATCATCACAGCCACCTCCATCGGCGGGATGAACGCCGCCGGCTACGCCGCTTATTCCAATTCGCTGGTGGGAAACGCGGAACCGCTGGTGGAATACTGGCTGGAAGGGCCCGCGCCGTCGGACACGGGAATTGAATGGACGCGTTACGGCTGGATTCTGGCGGGGCTGGTCGCTGCCTGCGCCGGTTTTGGAAATCTTTTCTACCGGATGCTGAATTCGTACGGGTTCGTGGTTCATCTGGAGGACCCAAAACTCACCTGGCTCTCAGTCGGAGCGATTGGCCTGGCGATTCTCTTGCTGCATGACAGCTTGCCGTATCTTCCCTACATGCTGGGGAACCTGCTGCACAAACGTCACCGGAAAATCGATTGGCGCCGCGCGGCTCTTTCTTTGTTGGGAAATGCCATTGTGATTGTGGCGTTCCTCGAGGCGTTGTACTCCCTTCGTATCATGTACCATCTGAAAGCGCTGGCCGGGTGGCATCCCCTGGCGCCAGCGGCCCTGGCGGTCGCGATTCCTCTTCTCCTCTGGCTCCGAAAAAAGGCCAGTTCTTCCGTGAACAATACCGTGCGCCGCATATTGCGGGTGCCGCTGAAAGCAGGCCTGTTCACGAATCTTGCCCGCGAGCGGTTTGTCAGCGAACGCGGCTCGGCCGGAAAAATCAAGGCGTCGCCGATCCGGATTTTACTCACCGCAACCGACCTGGAAACCGGCGCGCCGCGATTCTTTTCGAATACTCCCGTGGAACAACTGATCGGCGATCCCGGTGTGGACAAACGTTTCGTCACAAATGAAGTGATCTATCCCGATGATTTGATCGCGGCGGTGATCGCCTCCTCCGCCGTTCCCATCACTTATGAACCAGCCCGCGTGCAGGGCCACCTGTGCGCCGATGGCGGGCTGTGCGCCAATCAGCCGATGCGTCCGGCAGTTCACCTGGGCGCTGACGTTCTGTTTGTGGTCATGATGGACCCGGTGGAAGGAGGGGAAGTTCCGATCAAGACGTTTCTGGACGTGGGAGTGCGCTCGCTGGAAATCCTGATGCGCCAAAACCTTCTCACCGATTTGCGCGTGTCCAATATGATCAACGTGGCTTGCGAACACGCCGCGGCACGCCTCGGACTGCGCCCCGAGGAAGTGGAACTGGAGATGGGCGACCGCCGCTACCGCTATCTCCGCGCGTTCGCTATTTGTCCTCCCGAATCCTTGCCCGGCTCCATGCTCGATTTCAGCAGCAAGATTACTGGTCCAGCAATTTTGCAAGGCTACCGGGACGCCAGCGGCCAAATTGCCAATTTTCTCAGCTACGCGCGGGAAAGCAGTCGAACCGGGCCTCGAAGGACCCTCCGCTGGGCCCTGGAATAGAATTCCAGCACTCTGCGGAAAACTCCTCTTCGTCGTCATTCCGAGCCCGTTTTATGGGCGAGGAATCCAGAGCAAATCCCAAATGCTGGAGCAGAAGAGAGTTTCTTCGTCGCTCATCAAGCGTAGCCATTCCATCGCAGAGGGCCCATCGCCCTTTTCCGCACCCTGCTGCAGTCTGCGGAAAACTCCACTTTTCGCAGTCATTCCGAGCCCGTTTTATGGGCGAGGAATCCAGAGCAAATCCCAAATATTGGAACAGACGATAGTTTCTTCGTCGCTCATCAAGGGTAGCCATTCCATCGCAGGGCGCCCATCGCCCTTTTCCGCACCCTGCTGCACTCTGCGGAAAACTCCACTTTTCGCAGTCATTCCGAGCCCGTTTTATGGGCGAGGAATCCAGAGCAAATTCCAAATGCTGGAGCAGAAGAGAGTTTCTTCGTCGCTCATCAAGCGTAGCCATTCCATCGCA
>JBGPTK010000354.1:0-3206 GCA_041490605.1 Terriglobia bacterium
CAACGCACGGCCTTAGCTAATTGCAGAAAAAGTTGTTTAATGCCCTTCAAGGGTTTCCTTGTTTGGCCGGAAACCGAACTTGAGTTGCTACGTCTAATCCCATTGGATGAGGCGAAATACCCCTGAAAACTCCCCCGTCGCTGGCGCGTTGTTGCGCATCCAAAGAGTGAATAGGGGCTTTCCGGGCAAGTTGGACTGCTGTGCTATAGTTTAAGCAGCCTTCTCAGAGCGGAGAAACCATGGAATCTTCGAGACGCGGGGTGGTTCTGCTGGCGGCGGTTCTCTTCATTTCAGCCATTGTGGGCGGGCTTTATGGCCCTTCGGTGCGCGCGACGAACAGCGGCACGGGCGACATGCAGCAGGCTGTACATGACTTCTCCCGCGTGCTGGCCATCGTGCAGCAGAATTATGCCGAGCCGGTGGACGCGGACAAAGCCATTTACGGTGGCGCGATTCCCGGCATGCTTCACAGCCTCGACCCGCATTCGAATTTTTTTGATCCCAAACAATACGCTCTGCTGAAGGAAGAAGAACAAGGGAAATACTATGGCGTGGGCATGACGGTTGCTCCGCGCGAGAATCTTACCGTGGTGGTGGCGCCGTTTGTCGGCTCGCCCGCGTACAAGGCTGGCATTCGTCCGGGGGATGCCATCCTGACGATTGACGGAAAATTGTGCGAAGGACTGACGACGGACGAGGTGGCGCGCATGTTGAAGGGCGAAAAAGGCACAGTGGTGCTGATCGCACTGGGACGGGAAGGCTGGGAGAAGCCGATCGAGGTGACCGTCACGCGCGACGAAATCCAGCGCCCGGGAATCGATTTCTACACCGTGATCCGGCCCGGCATCGGCTACATTCGCGTTTCTTCTTTTCTGGACGAAGAAATTGACCGCGAACTGGCCGAGGCAGTGAAGCAACTCGATCTTTCGCACTTGGATGGGATCGTTGTGGACCTGCGCGGGAACACCGGCGGGTTGCTGAATGAAGCCGTCTCCGTTTCGAGCGTATTCCTGGACAAGAATGAGCTGGTGGTGTCGCATCATGGCCGCTTTTCGCCCGAGCGCCGCTACTACGCGGTGCGCGGCAGCGGCGGGAACCGCGTGCCGCTCGTCGTGCTGGTGAACGGGCAGACGGCTTCCGCTTCCGAGATCGTGGCGGGCGCGATCCAGGATCACGATCGAGGCCTGGTGGTGGGGGAAATTACGTTCGGCAAGGGACTAGTGCAATCTTCCTTTCCGCTGAGTGAAGAAACGGCGCTGTGGTTGACGACGGCGAAGTACTACACGCCCAGCGGCCGGCTGATCCAGCGCGACTATAAAAGCGTTTCCGTGTACGACTATCTCTACAGCCCGCACCGGCCGAAGAATCCGGAGGTGAAGCTGACCGATGGCGGCCGGCAAGTGTTCGGCGGCGGAGGAATTACTCCGGATGTGGTGGTGCCGTCCGTGAAGCTTGGTTCCTTCCAGGAATTGCTGCTGCGCCGCGGCGTTCTGTATCCTTCGCAGCAGGGCGCCGGCGACTTCACTCGTTTCTACCTGGGCAGCAAGCCGGAGGTCACCAAGGAATTCGCGGTGACGGAAGCAGTGATGCAGGATTTCCGGCGTTTCCTCGACAAAGAGAATATCCGCTATACCGAGCCACAAATCGCGAACGATCAGGCCTGGATCGAAGGGAAGATCAAGCGTGAAGTGATTACTTCGGTGTTCGGGCTGAATGAAGGATTCAAGGTGGCGTTACAGGAAGATCCCGAAGTTCTGAAGGCCATTGATTTGATCCCGCAAGCGAAGGCGCTCTACGAAAACGCGCGGAAGGTGCTTGCCGATCGCCAGGCGACGCTCGCGCTTCGACCGTAGGCCGTGGGCGTTGCTTAAGGGGCTGGCTTACTTGCCAGAGCTTGCGCTAACTGAGTCTTCTTTTTGTCTTGTTTGATTTGCCTGCAGGCTGACTGCGGATTTCAGCTACGGGTTTGAAGCGCAGAGGTATCTGGCGGAGTTTGGGCGTTGAAGACGCCGGCCGCGCAATTTATCGCGTTGTTATCTTCCCATTTTCCCGTTGCAAAGTTCGATGCCGCACTGTTCTTCCTTGGAAACCTTTTTGCAAATGTCGGCGCAATCGCAGGTGCTGGAAACTTTTGCCGATTTGCCGGCAGATGCAACTGACGCTGGTGCGGGAGAAGGTTTGGGCCGGTCGAAAGACGCCATGGTGAAAAGCCCGGCGATTGCTGTCCAAGTGAGGATGTAAAGCTTCATCGGGTACCTCCGGCGTCGCACTTGCGTGCGACTGGCTGCTCAGTGATTGCCTGAGCTGTGGGTTGCGGAGGACCCATACCGATAGAGAGCATTTTGGGTGCCAAGCGAGGGGGCAGGTGTTAACCGTTAAGATGCAAGAAATTGAGGGTTCTAAAGGAGTTAGAGGGCGGAATCGAGGGAAAACAATTTCACTTATTTGGAAGAGCTTTTGGTCTTGTTCCCCGTCACATCACTTGGGTTAGGGCGGAACATGGTGGGCGAAGCGCTCGTCCCACGTCATTATGTGTGGGAAAACGGCCCAGCGGAAATTGCAACAGAACAGTTTGTTTGCGTCCGCGTCACATGTACAAATGAAAGGAGTCTGGCTTCAGGGTATCCAAGTATGAAATGGGTCCTCGGTAGCCAGCACGGCTTCTTTACTCCATGTTTCTGCTGAAAACACTGCGATCCGAATGAGACCAGACGCACTGCTGCCAGGCACCTTAGGTAGTACTACTGCGATATAAATCCTTCGGCCTATTGGTTTTCTAGCGTGCGTTTTGCCTAATCAAGCTTGAGTGTTTCGCTTTCGCCCGACGTGTCGCGACTCAATCGGCGAATCGCTGCATGGCACCGGAGCCAACAATGAATAACCTAACCAACAGAGTCTTCGCCGTTATCGTGGGCGCGCTCGTGCTTGCGTTCGTGGTCGTGATCGCCGTCGCGATAACGACGCACCCTACACCGACATCTTCGAGTGCTGCTGCTGTACTCCCACTCGTGAACACTGGGGAAAAACTTACTCCTAAGCCGCAGGCGGCGTGGGCTGCGGCATTGCGGAAACAGCAGGCGGCGCAAGATAAGCAGCAAGCGAAACAGCAGGCGGCACAGGACAAGGAACTTCGAGTGCAGTACGCACAGATAATTGACAACGCGACGCTGGACATGGGAATAGAATCCACGACTAGGGCGACAGGG
>JBGPTK010000355.1:0-3203 GCA_041490605.1 Terriglobia bacterium
GTGGCTTTCGTTCGCAGTCCGGATCATGGGGCGAAAGATGGAGGCGGACGGTATCTGGTGGCGGTGAACAGCGGCTACGGCGTGCAATTCAGCGCTTCCACGAATCGTGGGCAGCAATCCATCGCGGTGATTGACCTGAACGCGCAGCCCGCGCCTGAAGTGATCCAGAACGTTTATTTCCCGACGCCGCAAAGCGCGAATGTGGGAGCCGCTTTTTCGCCGATGCCCGATGCCGGCGGCGCATACACCCTCTATGTTTCGGGTGGCTTCGAGAATCGAATTTGGATGTTTCAATTCCGGCCGGGCCAGCCGGTTCCGGTTGACCCGCCTTCCCCGGGGCCCGAAACGCGGGTGAAGGCGCCATTTATTTCCGTGGCGGGATTTGCAACCGCCGCGCCGTCGCCGCGCTACAACGAAAGCAACGACACCGCCCAGCCGCTCGATTACGAAAACAACGAACCGGTCTATCCCACCGGAATCGCCATCGCTCCCGACGGCAACACATTATTCATCGCCAACAATCTGGGCGACAGCCTGGGAATCATTCACGATTTGCGCAACGAAAGGAAACTCACTCGAATTGACTTGAGCGACGGGCTGCCGGGACATTTCATTTATCCTTACGCTGTGACGCCGCTGCGCGGGCGCGATGGACGCAGCGTGGCAAAAGTTTATGTCTCCTGCTGGAGCACGGCCACTATCGCCGTCGTCGACCCGCGGCATCCCAATCGCGCCATCACTCGAATTTCCGTTGGCCGCCACCCGACGTCTATGATTTTGAATTCAGCCGCCACGCGGCTCTACGTGGTGAATTCCGATGCCGACAACGTTTCGGTTATTAACACTGCCACGGACAAAGTGGTCGAGACCATCGGCGTGCGCCTGACGGAGAAATCTCTTCCCGGAGACAGCCCTGAAGATCTCGCGTTGAGCGCCGATGGATCGAATCTTTACGTGGCAGACGCGCACAGCAATGCGGTTGCGGTGGTCGATCTTTCGTATGCCGCACGAGGCGTTGCTGGGCCCGCTACGCGTGGAAAAGATAAAAAAGATAAGGACGATGACGATCGGCCCGCAGCGCGCAGCAAAGTCCGCGGCTTCATTCCCACCGGCTACTATCCTTCCGCGATTGCCGTTGCGAATGGATTCCTGTTTATCGGGAATGGAAAAGGAACCGGATTCGAATCATCGTCCATGGTGGTCAGCAACAAAGGCCTCACTCCCAAATTGCCGAACGAACGGTTTCCCGTTGGCACCGGCCGCGAAAAACAAGGCGGGCAGTACGACGTCTCCATGATCGCCGGAAATTATTCCATGCTGCCGGCGCCGGACGCGAAAATATTGGCAGAATTCACGCAACAAGTGATGCGCAACGAAGGACTGCTTGGCCCGATCGACGTGAGATTGTTTCCGGGCGCGACTCCCATCCGCCATGTGATTTATGTGATCAAGGAAAATCGAAGTTACGACCAGGTTTTCGGTGACCTGGAGCGCGCAGGCGACGGCGAGCCGGCGGATGGCGATCCCAGCCTTGCGATTTTTGGGGCGGGCGCGGCGGCGCAACGGCCCGGCGGACCGCCGCAGAATATTTCTCCGAACACGCGCGCGCTCGCCTTGCGATTCGGCCTGCTCGATCGATTCTTCGTGAATTCCGAGGCCAGTCCCGATGGGCACAACTGGGCCACCGCAGCCTATTCCAGCGACTACGTGGATAAAGCGTTTCGCTGGAGTTATTCCTACCGTGGACGCGCCTACGATTATCAAGGCACGAATCGTCTTCCCAACGTTTGGCCGATGAAGAATCAGCCCCCGGCCCTTCCCGTTCCCGCCACCGCCGCGGACATCGAAAAATTCATGCGCCGCTTTGTCCCTTACCTGAATGGCTCGCGCGATATCGGTGAACCTTCCACGCTTTTTCTGTGGGATGATGCCGCGCGGGCCGGCCTTACCTACCGCGCCTATGGCGAAGGAGTGGTTTCGTTTTCGCAAGGGCAAGTGGACGCTTTCAACGCCAACAATTCGCGGCGGAAATATCCGGATACCACGCCCACGGCGCTGGTACTGACGGTTCGCAAGGGGCTCGAAGGCCACGCGAGCGCGACCTACCGCGAATTTGAATTGTTAACGCCGGACGCGATGACGGTTGATTCCTACAAAGCCGCGAAAGATTCAAACGGCAAAATTGATCCGCTGATTTCTCCGACAAATCCCGACGAGCGGTTCCGCGGCTATTCGCGGCTTTCCGATTGGCTCCAGGATTTTCATCGCAATGTGGCCGCGCGCGACGGCGGCAAGGGTGATTCCCTGCCTGCGATGACGATTTTGTATCTCCCCAACGACCATACCAATGGGATTCGGATAGCAACGCCGACACCGCAATTTTATGTGGCTGAAAACGACTACGCAGTTGGGCGGCTGGTGCAGGAAGTTTCTTCGAGCACCTATTGGAAAGACACGGCGATTCTGATTTTGGAAGACGACGCGCAAGACGGTCCCGATCATGTTGACGCGCATCGCTCGCCGGCCCTGGTGATCAGCGCTTACAACCGGCCCGGCGCGCTGGTGCACCAGTATCACGATACGGTCAGCCTGATCCGCACCATGGAAGTGCTGCTGGGGATGCCGCCGATGAATCAGCTTGATGCTTCGGCCGCGCCGATCGATATTTTCCGCGCCGAAGCCGATTTGCGGCCGTATCAAGCAGTGCTGCCGGATGTGGCTTCGGATAATTTTCTTTCGCCGAATGCGCGAGATGCGGAAACGGCTGACTGGATGAAGGAAACAGAAAAACAGGATCTTACGGCCGCGGATATGGCCGATCCGCAAGTGCTCAATCAAATCATCTGGTTTTCCGTGCGCGGAAAAAGTGCGCCGATGCCGCCCGTCGCCCGCCTCCCGATTTACGACGCGATGCGCGCCGAGCTCGACGAAGATGCTTCCGAAGAGGCCGTGCTGATTCGTAATCTGAAGCATCTGCTGGCGCGGCGTTGAACCGGCAATCCTTCCGTCATCCGCGGGAAGCAACCCGGCGCTTTGAATTTCGGTCTCATCCTATGGCGCCGACGCAATCCGTAAGAGGCGGCAATTCCAAATGCGATTTTCGAAGGGACTAACGAAACAAATTCTGGCCGCGGTTTTAATTGCGGCGCTGGTTGGATTGCCCTCGTTTCCCGTTGCCGCAGCGCAGCAGGAAGAAGCCGGAA
>JBGPTK010000356.1:0-3198 GCA_041490605.1 Terriglobia bacterium
CCTCAGAATGACACCGTGAAGCAAAATACGCCCCGAGGGGAATCTTAAGTACTTTCAGGGAAGATTCAGGTGTTGGTGGGGGCTCTTGAGGCGGCGATTAAGAAGGTGGGCGATTAACTCTGGATTCTTCGGGCCGGTGAGACCGGCCCTCAGAATGACACCGTGAAGCAAAATGCGCCCCGATGGGAATCTTAAATACTTTCCGGGAAGATTCAGGTGTTGGTGGGGGCGTTGGAGGCAGCGATTGAGAAGGTGGGCGAGTAACTCTGGATTCTTCGGGCCGGTGAGGCCGGCCCTCAGAATGACACCGTGAAGCAAAATACGCCCCGAGGGGAATCTTAAGTACTTTCAGGGAAGATTCAGGTGTTGGTGGGGGCTCTTGAGGCGGCGATTGAGAAGGTGGGCGAGTAGCTCTGGATTCTTCGGGCCGGTGAGACCGGCCCTCAGAATGACGGCGCTTCGGGAAGATCGCTGGCAATGCGAATGTTGAGTGGTTCGTTTGGAGGGATATGTCCCAGATAAAAGATCACTTCGAGAGCGGGCCGGATGCTGGCACTAGCGGCGGCGGAATCTGCGCCGCATTTGCCGCAGTGGCTGCGGTAGTGATCGGTGCGGCAGCGTTTCTACCGCTCACATGGACGCCGGCGGTGGGGGCGCAGGAACGGGCGGGACAGCAAGGAATGCAGCGGGTGATGCCGGGATTTGCGACAGGGCAGATCGGGAAGGAGCTGGCGGCGGAAGAAAAACTGCGCGCGGCGATTTCGACAGAACAGATCCAAAAATACCATCGCTACTTCACGGCCGAGCCGCATCCGGCGGGATCAACGCGGAATAATGAGCTGGCGCAATATGTGGCTGAGGAGTGGCGCAAGCAGGGCCTCGAGGATGTGACGGTCCACGAATACGACGTGCTGCACTCTTCGCCCCGCGAAGTTTCGCTCGAAATGGTGAGTCCAGTTCCCTACCGCGCCAGCTTGCGCGAAGAAGCCTACGACGCTGACTCGGATACAAAAAATCCCCGGGTAAGCATGGCTTACCTGGGTTATTCGGCCTCGGGCGAAGTGACGGCGCCGGTGGTGTATGCGCATAGCGGCAACCCCGAGGATTACGAGCTGCTGAAGAAGCGCGGCATCAGCGTGAGCGGAAAAATCGTGCTGGTCCGTTATTCGAATCCTTACAGCTATCGCGGGTTCAAAGCATTGACGGCGCAGCGCGAAGGCGTGGCCGCGCTGCTGATTTATTCCGATCCGGCGGAGGACGGCTACACACAGGGCAAAGTGTTTCCGAACGGCCCATGGGGGCCGGAGAGCCATATTCAGCGCGGCGCGATCACCTACGATTTCCTGGTTCCGGGCGATCCCCAGACTCCGGGATGGGCTTCCGTGCCTGGCGCGAAACGGATTCCGCCCGAGGAAGCCGAGTCGCTGCCGAAGATTCTCGGCGTGCCACTTTCGTGGCACGACGCGAAACCCTTGCTGGAACATCTGGATGGTCCGGTGGCGCCGAAGTCGTGGCAGGGGGGACTGCCGCTGAAATACCGCATGGGCGGCAAACGTGTGAAAGTCCATTTGAAAGTGGACATGGATACGAGCGTAAAGCCTTACTACGTGGTGGAGGCGCGGATTCGCGGCTCGGAATTGCCGGATGAATGGGTGGTGATGGGAAATCATCGCGACGCCTGGGCGTTTGGCGGCGTCGATCCCTCGAGCGGCACGGCCGCGATGATGGAATTGACGCGGGCGCTGGGCGCGATGAAACAGCAAGGCATTCGCCCGCGGCGCACGCTGGTGATTTGCAGTTGGGACGGCGAGGAATACGCGCTGACGGGCTCAACGGAATGGGGCGAACAATATGCGGACGAACTGAAGAAAAAAGCGGTGGCGTATTTGAACGTGGACGAAGCCACCTCGGGAACGAATTTCCAGGGCGATGCGGTGGCCTCGCTGGCGCCGCTGCTGGTGGAAGTGAGCCGCACGATTCCCGCGCCCTCGGGGAAGACGCTTTACGAGGAGTGGAGAGAATCGGCGCGGAAGGAAGCCAAGAAGCCCGTGGCCGATGAGAAGCTGGCGAATACGCGCATCGGAAGCGGCTCGGATCACACCGTGTTTCTAAATTTTCTGGGAATCCCGACGATGGGATTGACGTTCACGGGACCGTACGGCGTGTATCACTCGATGTATGACGATTTCTACTGGATGAATCAATTTGGCGATCCGGGATATCGCTACCACGCGGTGATCTCGATGCTTTGGGGGACTCTGGCACTACGGTTGGGAAACGCGGATGTTCTCCCCTACAATTTTGGATTTTATGGGCGAGAGATTCGCGAGTTTGTGAGCGAGCTGGATGAGAGAACGAAGCTGAGCAAGCACATCGATCTGAAGCCGTTGCTTGCAGGGGTGGGGGAATTTGAGGTGGAAGGGCACGCACTTGACGCGGCGATTACGCAGGCGTTGGCGGATGAAAAGCCTCCCGTCAATCCCGGACAGAATCGCGCCGGGGTGGGACACGAGCTCCAGGGGCGGATTAATGAGGAAATCATGCAGGTGGAGCGGAACTGGCTCGATCCGGATGGGATTCCGGGGCGGCAGTGGTTCAAGCACACGCTGTATGCGGCGCGATATACGTATGCGCATTTGGAATTGCCTGGATTGACGGAAGCCGCGGAAGCGGGAAATTGGAAGCTGGCGGAAGATCAAGCGAAAATTCTCGAAGGCGAACTGCAGAAAAACGTTGCGTTGCTGCGGCAGGCTCGCGCGGACGCGATTTCCATGTACGCCGTGGCGCCTCCGAAGGAAAAACCATGAAGAGGATTGCGATTTACCTGAATTTAATCGTGCTGCCGGGGTTGCTGCTGGGTGCAGGCAACGGACCAAGGGGCGGGCCGGCGGCGGCGAAGCCGCGAGCGCGCGATCTGGGCGTGCCGTTTGAAGGGACGCCGGGACCGTGGAATGCGATCACCGATGTGAAAGGGATTGAAGTGGGCCACGCCACGCTGATCGAGGGTGAAGGAAAGCTGGTGGTGGGAAAGGGGCCGGTACGAACGGGCGTGACGGCCATTTTCCCCCGGGGAAAACATGCCAGCGACCCCGCATATGCGGGGTGGTTTTCGCTGAACGGCAACGGCGAGATGACCGGAACTACCTGGGTGGAAGAATCCGGATTTCTTTATGGGCCGGTGATGATCACGAATACGCA
>JBGPTK010000357.1:0-3181 GCA_041490605.1 Terriglobia bacterium
ACCTCCGCTTTGCAAGACGCCGCCAAGCACGATCCGGTCTTCGGAGTTGGAAATGGCATCGTCAGCGTTTTTGATTTCCAGGGCAGGTTCCTGCGGCAATTAGCCGCGGCCGGTTCTCTCAACGCGCCTTGGGGTATTACCCAGGCCAGCGCTAATTTCGGCCCCTTCAGCAATGACATTCTGATTGGCAACTCCGGCGATGGAACCATCAGCGCATTCGACCCGCTGACCGGCAATTTCGCCGGCGAACTGATGAATGGGGGCGGCAAAGCCCTGGAGAATTCCGGCATTCATGCGCTCACTTTTCGAGCCGATGGATTTGGCGCTCCCGATACTCTGTTTTTCACCGCGGGGATTAATAACGGGCAGGACGGTTTGTTTGGCGCGATCACTTCTGGCCTGGTCAGCGTAACCAGCATTTCTGCTCCAACCACGCCGGCCAACACCACCGTCATAATCACGGCCACCGTTGCGGCCGGACCGGCCAACCCGGGTAATCCGGCCGGCACGGTAATCTTTCAGGACGGTTCGAATGTGCTGGGAACCGCTCCGCTGGTCAACGGAACCGCTACCATCGACGCTCTTCTCAGCCCAGTGGGAATCCATACCCTCACAGCTACGTACAACGGCGATGCTGTCTTCCTGGCGAGCACCGCGATTGAGGATGTGACAGTTACCGCGGCTGCGACTACAACCACTCTTACGGCGCCGCCAAACGCAGCCCCGGCGTCTTCTGTGCTCCTGAGGGCAAAAACCACAACTCAGGTTGGCATTCCCGCGGGAAATGTTGAGTTTCTGGACAATCTATCTGGAGATAGCCACGTCATCGGACAGGCCGCTCTGGATGCTTCCGGGACAGCGACCCTGAGCGTCAACTTAGTTGGATTAGGCGAGCACTCTCTGATTGCGCGCTTTGTCGGAAACGGAACATTTGCGGCCAGTGAGTCAGCGGCAGCAACAATCATCGTGGCCAACGGCGATTTCTCCGTCGGCGCACTTCCGGCGGCCGCCACGGTGATGGCGGGGCAGTCGGCTTTGTTCAACCTTACGGTCACCTCCGCCGGGGGATTTGCGGACCCGGTCACTTTTTCCTGTCCACTCCTCACGGGCATCACCTGCAACTTTAATCCGCCCATGGTCACACCAAATGGAGGAGTCGCCACCACCGCGCTGACCGTGACCACCTCCGCCGATTTCCCTCGTTTCGGACAGACATTCGGCACGACGGGAACCGGTTTACTACTGGCCAGTCTGGGCCTCATCGGCGCCCTGGCCTCGCTCAAGAAAAGAACAGTTACCTATCGCGCAGCGTTTCTTCGAACGGCGGCCCTTGCGCTCGCTGTAATCCCTCTACTCACCCTGGTTTCTTGCGGGGGATACGCCACGACTGCGCAAACGAACCGCGGCACGGCGTCGATTCTGGTGACGGCGCAGTCAGGGGCTGTCTCCCATACCACAACTGTCAGTGTGACGGTGCAGTAGATCCATCGGAAACAATCCTGCGCGGAGCCTTCGTACTTCGCCTTGAAAACGGAACGGACTCAACTGGAGGAGAGCAGGCATGCAGCGAACAGCCATTACCGGGGAAATATCGCCTCCTGACCAATGCTCACAACCCGGCATGACTGAGCAGGAAGCGATCGGGCAAGCCCAAATTGGGGACGCCGCGGCTTTTGAATATTTGTACCGTTCCCACAGCCGGCGCGTCTACGCGCTGTGCCTGCGCATGATCGGCAGCGCAGCCGAAGCCGAGGATTTAACCCAGGAAGCGTTCATGCAGGTGTTCCGGAAAATTCATACCTTCCGTGGAAATTCGGCCTTCTCCACCTGGCTGCATCGCCTTTCCGTGAACATCGTGCTGATGCGCCTTCGCAGGAAAAAACTGAAAGAAATTCCTCTCGAGGGCGATGAAAACGAAGAATCGGAGCGCCCGCCAAGGGAGTTCGGCGCTCCTGACCTGGTGCTGGCCGGCTCAGTCGACCGCGTGGGCCTCAAGCGCGCCGTCGCCCAACTGCCGCCGGGCTGCAGACAGGTGTTCGTGCTCCATGACGTCCTCGGCTGCGAGCACCACGAAATCGCGGCGAAATTGGGCTATTCGATCGGCAATTCCAAGTCACAGTTGCACAAGGCCCGCATGCGGCTGCGCAAGCTTCTGGGAACGGGCCTGCGCGGGAAGGAACCCCAGCATGGCAGGCTTTGTGCCGGCTTTGGATAATTCACGTCCCGCGTGCAACCGATGCCCTGCCGCATGGCCCGTTCCACAACCGTTCTCGAAGGCACGCTGTAGCGCCTGATTTCTGGCTTGCTCCTGCGGTGCAAGAACAAAAAGTAAGGAAGTAAAAATATGTCCAACCATCGGAAACTGGCCCGCTGCCGGAGTTTCTCAGAACTTCTGGTAGGCGACCCCATACTCTTTTCGCTTCGATTTCTGCACATCGCGATGCCACACCACCTGCGCGGACACAAAAATATTCGCCGCCCCCTCCGTGTACGGCACGGCCACCTCGATGGTGGAGCCCTTTAAATAAGTATTCGTGCTCGAAAAGCAGAATCCGCCGCGCGAAATGTTCATGATCTGGGTCACTTCGTGCTCTCCGAATCCCGAATTGCGAATGCACGCCATCACCTTCATCGACGTGCGCACATGCTTGCGGTCATTTCGACTCCGCTTCAAGACCAGCGGAATTTCCGCTGCCATTTGCTCGGGGTGTATCCTCGGTGGCAAATCGTCCGGGAGATTGGCCTGTTTTGCCATCTTCCAAACGGTCCAACTGTCACACTGCTTGCACGGGCGCGATAGGCTCTGGCTCGCTTGAAACACTTCGGTCTGATGCTCGTCCGCGTGCACCACTTCGCGGCTCCGGCATGTTCCGCATTCCAGCAATAGCCGCGAAACGGCGGCATCCTCATCGGTCAGCGGCGGAAATTCGATGCTCCACGGATTTGCGTTGCGGTCCACAAACGCCACCCCATACACGTATCCATCCTGCTGCTGTCCGATCTGCCCCACCACTTGCGCGATGGCCTCTTTACCGCTTTCGATGCTCCGGATCTTGATCTCCTGCACGGGACTCAGCTTTTTACGCAAGATGATCGCCGCCCCATAACGGCTCACCGATAGCGTCCGCCCGGTTTCCTTGAATTCCCGATCGGAAGTCGCGAACGAAGAAAGCGTGATGGG
>JBGPTK010000358.1:0-3111 GCA_041490605.1 Terriglobia bacterium
AGAAAGGCTTAGCCGCGTCGGTTTATGGCGGGGGTCCCTCAGCTTCGTTCGGGATAAATTACCCCCCGCCCTACAAAGATGGGAGTTGCGCCCGGCTTCCCGAGCCCATACGCGACGCAAGAAACGCGCCGGATCAGCGCTCGGTCGACCCCCGGAAAGAGTTGCGATTAGAATTGGTCGCTCTCCTTTGTTTTCTATGAGTTGGGGCGATTTCTATTCGCACCTTGTTGCGATTAGAAATGCATCGGAATCCCCTCAGCTCCGCCCTGCACCATGCGGTGCGGGGCTCCGTTCGGGGCAAGTTCTGTGGACTCCCCACAGGTGTTAGCGCGCTCATCATTCGAAAATTCTCCAGAATTAGCATTGCACAAGGCGGGGCGAAATTGTACTGGCCGTTAGACCAGTTTTTGACGGGATCGCGTACACTGGCCGTTTCGGTGAGGGGCATCTAGCGGAAAAGCAACGTCAATTGCTTCCCACCCTTCCCGCCGCAGGGGGAAGGATGGGCTTCCCGGTGCTTGTCGGGTAATCTGGCTTATCGGGCACTGGGGGCGGTAGCGCACATGTCCGCTTTACCAACGAAACGTATTGTGGCATTTACAGCAAAAACGGGCGTTATAATCAATCTGTAATTACTCCAACGATACAACTGGGAGACGCGATGATCTGGAATCGCCTGCTTGTCATTTTCTTGCTTGCATCTGGAACAATCGCACTTCTTCGGGCCAGCGCGAGTTCCCGTAGCCAAGAAACACTTCAATCATTTTATGTCGCCCGGTTCTTCTTCTCGGATTACCTTCCTGGCTGGTCTCACCAGATTCTTGACGTTACGCCGCAGGGAGACGACGTGCGCGTTCGCGTGATTCGCATCTCCCAGGCTAATGACTTTTGTCCAAGTTTAATCGTACGGGCAGCGGAGCACGTGTTTCCGCATACTTCGGTTAGGAAGGTCGCGGGCATTGACATATGCGCCTTTACATCCGAAGGGGTGGACACCGCGCTGAGGGCTACTGCCTCAAAGCACGGCGGGGACCCTTCAGATTCGGCGACTGTGACGATCGTGGCGAAGTGCGGTACCACGCAGAAGGAGTTCGACTTTCCATATCCAGTGGAAGTGGATCAGAAGACTCTGCACCGATCGAATCCCGGAGTTTCTGATCTTTGGGATACAAATTATCGGGTCTTCCGGCGAGCCTTCGGCAAGAAGTTCTCGTTTAACGGGCTCACTCCGGAGCAGGAGAAGGACATGGAGCAGCTTGGGACGAGGCTTGTGCCCGAGCTGGTATCCGGGAAATACCAAACTGCGTACGCCGGCAGCAAATGCGGCGATCAAGACTGTGACAACTACCTGGGCTGGCAACTGAGAGGATACACCGGAGCGCCGCAGCCACCTGGCCCGTTTGTGGGCACCCTGCTAGGGGCGGATTCTCTACACTTCGCTAAATATGTGTCGCCGATTATGCCGCGGATAGCGCTGATTGCACACGTATCGGGCGACGTGCACCTGCTAATTCTTGCCGATCCACAAACGGGGGTTGTCACAAGGGTGCAGACAGTCTCAGGTCCCCCGCTTTTGACGGGGGCAGCAGTGAAAGCCGCGCAATCGTGGCAATTCGCCCCGCAAACCTTGTCTGGACAACCCTTAGAGGTGACCCTGCGCTTCGAATTGAAGTGCACCTGAAGCTTGGCCGAGCGCCACGAGAATGCGCCTGACAGTCCTTATCTTCTCCACTTCAGTCAACCTCGCAAACACCGAGCGCGTACTAATCGTTCGCACGGTCTCGACCGCCAAGTGCCTGATTAACGCGCCAATCGGAAACTAACCCACTTCGGAGACTTGAGATTTCAAACGAGCCGGGCGAGGGAGCGTTTAAGAATTCTTCGCGCGGCGGAGAAGGAAGATCATCTGGTCGGAGGAATTGTCGAGAAGAGTTTTCAAGAACGAGCCATACTCTTTCATGATCTCGAGGCCGGCCAGCTGGAACAGGGCCTGAAGATGCGGGTAGGTGTAATAGGAGAGCGCGAAAGGCTCGGATTCTTCCCGAACGAGCCGCTCTCCCTCGTAAGTGCGGAATATGAATGTGAAATTGAATATCTGATGGATTTTGTCCAGCGAGTCTTTCCGGAAAAAGCGGCGGACCACTCTGGCGGGATCTCCGCTCTCTGACCATTCGAGTTCTTGCATTTCCTCCCCGATGCCTGACGCAAAAGCGTCGAACTTCGGATAGAACACGTCGAAGGCGAGCGTGCCGCGGCGATCCAAATGAAATACGGCGGTTTTGAGCGCGCTGAGCTGGTCTTGTAGCGTGAACATGTGCTGGAGGGGCCGAAAAGGCAAAATCACCAGTGGGAATTTCCTTTTCAGGCGAAAGCTGCGCATGTCGCCCTTGTGCAGGTGGACCTTTTTGCGCACTTCGAGCGGCTCGCCGGCGAGGTGCGATTTGAGAACGCGGAGCATCGGCGAGGAATTATCCACGCCGTGAATTTCAATTCCTGCGCGCGCGATCGGGAGCAGGACGCGCCCAGTGCCGCAGCCGATCTCAAGGACCGGGCCGTGGGATTTCGTAGCCAGATCGAGATAAAAAGGAAGATCAACGAGATCGGTTTTTACTGCATAGGCAGCGTCATAGTGCTTGGCGGTGACGCGATAAGAGTGGGCCGAAGATTTCACGAGAGGCGTTAGTCTGCGGTCTTGGTGGCGCGGCTTTCAGCGGCAACGCTCAGGCGGTGATGGCGATTCTCGAGGCTGGCGCGAATGAATGCGGCGAAGAGCGGATGCGGCGCAAGCGGCTTCGACTTGAATTCGGGATGGAACTGGCAGCCAAGGAACCAAGGGTGATCGGGCACTTCGACGATCTCGACGTACACGCCGTCGGGAGTGCGGCCGGTGATGCGGAATCCGGCGCGCGTGAGGGTCTCTTCGTACTCGCGGTTGAATTCGTAGCGGTGGCGATGGCGCTCGGAAATTTCAAGCGTGCCGTAGGCTTTGTGCGCAAAAGAACCTGGCTCGAGTTTGCAGGGCCACGCGCCCAGGCGCATGGTCCCGCCCATTTCATCCACGCCGAGGAGCTCGCGCAATTTGTAAATCACGCGGTTCGGCGTCGAGGGATC
>JBGPTK010000359.1:0-3105 GCA_041490605.1 Terriglobia bacterium
CCGACTTGCAAGGCTAGAAACGCTACCAGGAATGCTCCGCTCACGCCGAAGACAAGGCGGCGTTCCGCTCCCACTTTGATGGAAAAGGCGGCGGCAACGGCGAGCAGAGCGGCAAGCAACACCCACACTCCATAGATCGAAGGCGGACGCTGCCGATTCGATGGAACTACTGGCGGCGCCATCGAGTGCGCGGTAGTTGTGATTGTCAAAGTGGCAGTATTGCCTGCGGTGATGGGGTTGTTGGGAGTGAAATTACAGGAAGCGCCGGCGGGAAGTCCCGAGCAGGTGAGACTGACGAGTCCCGGCGTTGTGACTGGATCTACTGGAATCGTGTAAGACGCCGAAACGCCGGCCGCTACAGTTCTGGTTGCCGGAGAGGGAGCGCCGAAAGTGAAGTCGGCGGGATTCGAGTTGGTGGCCCAGGCGTTGGCCAGATTGGCCACGTTCATCGAGCCGAGGCCGGTGGCCAGGTCATAACCGGTTCCCGCGGTAAATCCGGAAAGTATGCCGTTAGCGTCCGCGGGGACTGCGTTATTGCAATTGGGCGTTCCCTTTTTGCAAGGGACGGCAATCGTTCCGTTCGTAGTGTCATAAAAAATGCAGGAAGCGGCGGGACTGCTGCTGGAATTGCAGTTGGATGCGGATTGCTGCGCGGCGAGCGAGTAGAGAGTTGGATTGGCAAGGCCTTGACTGGATTGAGTCCTCTGGTTCACCAGCGCCATCACTCCCGCGAACACCTGGACGGAAACAGAAGTGCCGCCGACGCCAATGAAATTTTGGAATGGATTGTTCAAATCGCAGGGGACATTATTCGTGTTCAGATCGGATTCGCACACCACGTAGAAAGTTCCCACGAGCCCATCGCCGGCGAACAGGGAGACGTCGGGAAGATCCCGCTTGCCGTCAGCGGGCACTCCGGGGCCTGTCTGCCAAACCGGCTTGGCATAGCCTCCGGAACAGGACGTTGGGGAAGCATTCGCGGGAGTGGTGCAGTTGCTCGCGCCGCCGGTGCCGCCAATGGCAACAATGAACGACGGCGTGACCGAAGTATTATTGCAATTGGCCTCCGGGTTCGCGCTGAATCCGGCCAGCACCCAGATGGCGTTCGTGCAGGAATCGTTCCAGGTTGTTTCCGGAATGTAACTCAATGCCGAAGCATGCGTGACCGGGTCGTTGGTGGTGCTCCAAAACGAACTCGAGTTTGTCGATTGGTCAAAATCGGTGCCGCCCACAGCGGTGTTAAATGGGGTGGAAGAAAGGCCGCTCACTTGAAGACCATCCAGGGCGGGCTGCGGAGTGGAAAGGTTGGGGTCAGCAACATCACAGCCGGCGGAACCGCTGTCTCCCGTGGAAAGGAGAACGGAGATGCCCTGGGCGGCCGCCTGTTGCCAAAGAGTGTTGTAGAACTGGTTGCCGGCGGTGGTGAGCTCGAGCTCGCAAAGGCCGTAGCTTTCACTCATGACGGGAGCGAGATTGTTGTTGATGATGAACTCCGCCGACAAATCAACGCCGTCGTCCGCGTTGGTGGATTTGGAAGCGACAAACTTGATCGTCGCGCCCTTGGCCACGGCGCCGGACCACTCGACGTCCAAGACGGATTCCGATTCATCGCCCGGGAGCAGGCCGGGGACGGGCCCGTTGAAGATAATTTGCGGATCGTTCGCGGGAAGTCCGAAAAGGATTCTGAACTTTTGCACGTCCTGAATGTTGATGTTGCTGCGGCCGACAACGGCGATGGTCTGCCCGGTGCCATCAATCCCCGCGTTCCACAGCGGAAGAATATTGTAGATGGTGGCAAAGTCGGCGGGGCCGAGCAGATTGCAGTCGAAAGACAAAAGATTGCTGCCGCAGCTAAAATTGCCGGGCAAGCTGAACTGCGGATTCACGGCACGAACTTTGCCGGTTGCCTTCTCCCTTGAAAACGCGCCGGCGATGTGATGCATCGGATGCCGGCGGAAATCGTTCAAGGAGTTTACGCCAACGATGAGTGGCGCGAGGGCTGAGGGAATCTGGGGATCGCTTTCGTTGGCCCAGTGCTCTTCCCCGTTCACCAGATATTTATGAATCGCGGTGTGGAATGATTTTTGCACCGTGGCGGCCATGCCGGAAAATTCAATCAGCGTGCGGCCTTTGGAGACGCTGTTGACGGTGAATCCCTGGGATTCGAGCCATGTCGTGACTGCCTGGATCTCCTGATCGGACAAGCCGAATTGCTCGCCAAAATGTTCCGGAGTGAGCCATTTGTGAAAGTTGGGCGATGAATGGTCCTGCTGCTCCGCCATTAATTTCTGGAGCGCAGCTTCCTTCTCAGGACTGCGCTTCAGGACGAGCAACATGCGGTCCATGGGCAGCGAGGCGGGAGCGAGGCCGCGGTCGAATTCCTTGCGAGCCATGGGGACGGTGTTGCCTCGAAGAACCGTGAGTTGAGTCTCGTCTATATTGGCGATCGTCGTCTGCCTGGTGGATGTGGCGGATTGCCGGCCAGGCGCCGCATTCGCATTCTGGCCCATTCCCAAGCCGGAGACGATGGGCACGACCGCCCAAGCCAGAAGCGCGGCACAGAATGCGATCGTCAACCAGGGGCGCCGTCCGAGGCCGCGTGATTCGAAGGAGCGAGCAGCGCGCGGCACACAAGCCATGATCCACTTGAGCAATTTCACGAGAGGCCTCCTAACAGACTGGGCAAGGTTAATAGTTTATTATGCAATGGGCTGGCCAGTGCGACGATGCTTTGCCGAAGTTCCCGAGGTTGCAACAACACTTGCTCTTGCATTGGAAGGCCGGCGGATAAAAAAGGTTGCGCCAAATCTGGGGCGGATAGCCCACTTCTCAATCCCATGCCTGCGCGCTCTCACAAGAACCGCAAAAAAAATCAACGAGGCAGCATGAACTTATCTCATAAATAGTAAGACAGTTTTCCCGGCCTCACTTCAGGGGCTAAAGCCCACTTTCAGGGCACTTCTGATGCCGGAGCTGAAGAGTTTGTGTGGCAACTCAGGTTTTGCTCGTTGTCACGCTTGCCGACATTCAGTCATGTGGTTGAAAGTAAAGATGCCACCCTGAAGGGTGGCGCTACACGACCACCCCTACGCGGCGTTTCCACAC
>JBGPTK010000360.1:0-3087 GCA_041490605.1 Terriglobia bacterium
AGGCCAGCAGCATGGCGCGTGGCTCAAAAAAAGTTATCGCAAAGGCGCCGGCTGGATGCCCTTTGCCGAAGTCGCCCTCGGAATTTATTTTGCGTTCACGGTTTTCTATGCCATCTCCAACGAAAATTACGTCACCGTCCCGTTCCTGCTGCTTTTTGTTTGGGGATACCTTTATACCGGCCTGATGTCCATCGGCCAGGTCTACCTTGAACGGCTGCGGTTCGGCTCCGCCCTCGAACCTGCCGAAGTCCGCCCCGCCGCCACCGGCGCTCCCGGCTTCTGATTTGCTGCTCTTGAAATTCGTCAAAACGCCGTAAAATCACCGTACGGGAATCCACGGCAACCGCAACGCAATTCCACAAAACGAGCGCGCAATGCCCAGCGCGATCCGCAGCGGCCTGGTATTTTCGCCGTTTCTTCGCCCGGCGGCCCTCACCTTCCAAAACAGGCTTGGGGGAAATTCCACCGGAAGGGGAAGCCCTGCCGCCGCAAGGGCCGGAGCGCTGTATTCGTATTAAAGCGGTTTGACATAACGAAATGATTCGTATTGAATTAAACTTTCGCCCAGCGGTGAATCGGGCCGGATGGGGCGATCACGCGCTCCGCGGATTTCTTACTTTGCCGCACTCAGGGGCGTGCTGCTTCGTCCAGTTCCAACCAATTGGAAGAGTTCAGGGTACACGGTTCCGTCTTACAAACTTGAAACTTGGCCACAGGATGCAGTTCCCATACAGAGGCGCGCCAACAGGACTGTTGTTGAGCGGGGGTTTTCGCGAGGGCACAATTCTGGCCCGCCAAATTGTGTTCACTATCCACGATCAACTGGCCCACTACTTTTACCTGCCTCCCGAGCACAGACTTCAAATTGTCGATCGTCCATTTCGCTCCTTCAAAATCGAAGCGATCGTGAGGCGTCATTTCCACGATCACGCTTTTTTGGGTGATGACTTTCCCGTCGGTGAGCGGCTTTTTGGAACGAATGCTTTCGCCCACGTCCGGGTCAAAACCAATCCCGATGTGATAATCCACATTGGAGCCTTCCGGATCATTACTATCCAATTGACAGTTACTGCTTTCGGCGCCCGTCTTTTTCGCGTAGTACAAATACCCAACCACCGAGAACATCTTACCTTCGCCTAATTTTGAGAGCTGGCCCTTGAAATCGGCATGATTGGTATTCGAAAGTTCCGGCGGCATGCCCGCGTCCAGCTTTTGAAAATCATTTTCGGCGAGAGTTTGCACGGTGGCGGGAATGGATGCCGGAGCAATGAGCTGGTTCTTCAGGAGATTGAGATAGGGATCGTATCCAGCCGATTTACTGCATCCCGTTGGAAATCGGCTATGGCAATCCTGAAAATCCAAGACCTCGTCACACTTTACCGCATCGGCTTCCGTCGGGTTCGCCGTCTCCTTGAGCGCACCTCCTCCTCCCGGCAACAGGGCGCGGCCCACGAGCAAGGCGATAGCCAGGGGCGCAAACGGCGCCACGCGGCGCGCGAAAGTGTGTCCACCGGCGTTCTTCAAGTTATCAGGCATCGGTCCCTCCTCCTCGACGGCGGCGTTTGTTCGTGGAGAACGGCGCCTTTTCCAAACGGCGCGCTCGCGTGGTGAGTTGTAAATTCCTTGCTAGTCTTCACCTGTCCTCAGGGGTTAAAACCCCTGAGCTTTCATTGCGTCCATGCCGGAGCTGAAGCTCCGGCCCCCTAAAAAAAATACGACGAATTTCCGGCTCAGGGCACTAGGGATTCAAAGGCGCCTTCGGTGGTTGAGGAGTTGGCGCCGGGCCGGGCGCGGCTTCCTTGCTATGCAAGCCGCTGCTGGCCTGGATCCCCTTGCTGACTCCGTAGGTCGTCGCACTAATTCCAAGCAGAGCCAGAACACTCTGCGGGATATCGGGAAACTTCGCCTCCGTATTGGAGGTGACGACAAAGAAAAAACTGAGGCCAATCACAAACGTAAAGATGAGCAATTGAAACCGGGACATGCTTGCTCCTCCGCCGGATTCGCCGAGGAGCAGCTTCAGATCGATTGCTCCGGTCATCATCTTGGAGAGAACAACCATTCCGTAGAAGAAAATCAAAATGAGGAGGGCATATCCGGCAGCGAGCTCCAGTTTCTCCCTGTGTCCGAAGGGGAGAAAGAAGATGATCGCCGCGGCGACGACTGCAACGAGAAGACTAACCAACGCTGCTGGATCTTTCATGACGTCCTCCTATTTTGTCCCGTGTTCCGGAAGAGCCCGAGCAGGGCATTCGCTTTGCCGCCCAGGTAAGTTGCTTGACTTCCACCCAGCGCCGCAAGCAAGCCGGCCGGAATCTCGGGAATCACGCGCGGATCGTGAATCACTTTCATGAGGTAGGAGACTGAGGCGAACAAGGTGACGATCAAGAGTTGGATCCGGCCCGAACTCACATAGGAGGATCCATCGGCCCGGTCGCCCTGCAGCAATTCATGGAGAGGAATCTTCGCAGTCAATAGCTTCCAACATAACGTAACGCAAAATGCCCCGAGAAGAACACTTCCTTCCCACCTGGCGAGCTGAGCGATCGTTGGCATGAGCCCCCTAGACCAGGGGTCGAAACGTGAGGACCGTATACCATGTTGGCCGTTAAAATACGAGTTATTTTGCCTATATAAATATGCCCATGACGATAACCATGGTTCGTTCCTACCGCGTCCAGGGGTTGAAGGGCGGAGAGGCGAAGCCGCCAGCCGCGCAGCCTTGCTATCGAACCCGATACTTTTGATCGGGAAGCCGTTGAGGCCTGCGCTTGCGCATTGCCCCACGCGGATTCATCAGACCCGCATTTTCATCCGGTGCGAAGCGGATGGAGCGGACCTCGCAAAGAGCAAGCGAAACGGCTCCTCTTCAATTCTGGCGAACAAAATTCCGCTGCTCTGTGTTAAGAATAATCCTGCAAATCGTGGCTGGACCGAATGGATTGCAAATCATAGATTCAGGAGCGGAGATGACTTCTCGCAAGCGGAAGATGCGCACGTTGGTGTCGGTTGCGGCTGTATTGGCCTGCGTGCTGTTTGCGCAAGCGCGGGTGCGACAGCCGGCCGCGGAATATCAGGCGCGGCGCG
>JBGPTK010000361.1:0-3073 GCA_041490605.1 Terriglobia bacterium
ACCACCGTCAACGCCAGCAGCGGCGCCAACGCCTGGACCCAGACGCCAAACAACCAGCGCTACTACATCGAAAAGAACATCTCCGATTCCGCGCTGGCCAACATCATCAACCCCCTGATCCAGGCAGCCCCATAATCGAGCGGCCCTAGCCCTCCCCATCACCGGCGCAGCCGCAACTCCATTCGCGGCTGCGCCGGTTGTTTTTCAAGAAATCCTCCAACCAGAACGGAATCCAACCAAATTTATGCAGCGCCAAAGCGAATTTTTCAGGTGCATTTGAGGCATGCTATAAACATACGATTTAGGAGCGATTAGAAACTTGTATCTCATTGAAGTTAAATGGCTTGTAGAATTTTGACTGTGGTTGGCCCAGGCGATTAGCCAGGCGATTAGAACGCGGTGAAATGGAGCGGGATTTTTGCGAATTTTCCGGCGATTGCGGCGCGCTCCTCCAAGTATTTCGCATCTACGTCCCCATACTATTAATAGCATGGATTGGCCAGAAAGCAAGGTCCAGTACCGCGTAGGCAGTCATGTTGATTTCATGGGGGTTAGGACGGGGGATGATGACATCGGCTTTTCGCGTACCCAAGCAAGATGGAGGCGGACATATCTATCATCCGTTCAAGTACTTGAGGTTTACTCTGGATTCCTCTCCCGCAGGAGCGGGATCGGAATGACGGCAAAAGCACGGAATCTGCGTTTGTTGGACGGTGCGTGGCCGGGGCGCGGCTGAAGCCGGCCCCTACAAAAGCTTGGCGTAAGGAAGCAACGATTACACCACTGGCGGCGCTCACCCTGGATACCTCATCTCGATCAAAAGCCCCGATCCAAACCATCGGGGTGCAAGAAGCGCACAAACTGCGCGCTTCGTTCGGGATGAACGCGGACGGCTACAGGAGGCTTTTTACCCAGCCGCCGTCTACTGTTATTGTGGTTCCGGTGATGTAGCTGGCTCGCTCGGAAGCGAGAAAGGTGACCATGGCGGCGAATTCCTCTGGTTTGCCGATTCTGCCGAGGGGTACTTGCAGGGCCATTTGTTCAAAAACTTTCTCACGTGTAAGGCCCGCGCCCGCGGCTTTCTTGTCGGCCAATTCATTCAGGCGATCGGTGGCGGTGTAGCCGGGGCAAACATTGTTCACGGTAATGCCGTCGGCGCCGAATTCATTGGCCAGGGTGCGGGCCAGTCCGGCGACGGCGGCGCGAATGGAATTCGAAAGAATCAATCCTTCCACGGGCTGCTTTACCGACATGGAAGTGATGGTGATCAATCTTCCCCAATGATTCTTGCGCATGCGGGGCAGCACTTCGCGCGCGAAATAAACCGCGCTCATTAAAGTTACATCCACCGCCTTGCGCCATTCTTCGATCGAAATCTCCAGGAACTTCTTCGACGGCGGGCCGCCGGCGTTGGTGACGCAGATATCGACGCGGCCAAATTGCTTCTCGACCGCGGCGACGAACTTTTCCACGGCCGAATAATCCGTCACATCACAAACCTGCCAGAGGGCTTCCCGGCTGCCGGCTTTCCGGATTTCGGCGGCGGATTTTTCCAGTTCATCCGCGCGCCGGGCGCAGATGGCGATCTCCGCGCCTTCCCGCGCGAGTTCGATGGCGACGGCACGCCCGAGCCCGCTGCTCGCGGCAGCCACAATGGCTACGCGTCCTTTCAGTCCCAAATCCATGGTTCAGCTCCTTGTCTATTCTTCACCGCGCAGATAAGAATCGGTTTTGTTGATCCAGTCTTCCCGGCGGGGCGCAAAAATATCCAGGTCCAGGGTATCTTCCAGCGCCACGGCGGAGTGGGGCACGTTCGAGGGAATAAAGAGAACCTCGCCGCCGTGCACCACCACCGCTTCCTGATCGTCGAAAATAAATTTCAGCGCGCCGGAAAGAATGTAAGTGAACTGTTCGTTTTCGTGCGAGTGGCGAGGGACCACGGCATCACGCGCCAGGAGGATCTGCGCGACGGTGGCGTTGTTCCCGCTGAGCATTTTTCGCCCAATCTTGGAATTTAATTTTTCCGTTTCGATCTTTTCCCACGATTGTACTTGCAGCATCTTCAACCCCCCCGGTGACTTTGGCAGCGGGCGATTATGTCACCGTCCAAATCGGTCTGGCAATCTCCGATCTAGCTTAAATGTTTCCGCAAGCGGCCTGGACGAAGAATTTTCCAGCTCCGTCCCCGGCCAAAGGGCGCAAGGATAATTGCAGCCCCAGCCAGCTTTCAATAAGATGTGTGAAACAATTCACGGATTCAGATTCCGCGGAAAAGGGAAGGGTCAAATTGCTGACAATCGTGTTTCGGTGGCTGGCAGCGGCGGTGTTGCTTTTCGAGCTGCCCATCCCCATCTATTGGCTGGTGCTGCACTCGCTGGTCAATTTCTGGCGCCACCGGAAACGGGCGGCGTATCTGACGGCAGTGCTCGCGGCCTGGGGGAGCGGCAGTATTTTCATCGGCGTGTTCCATCGAGAGCTCTTTTCGGAGCAACTGGCACCGGCTTGGGCGATTTTCCCGGGCCTGACTTTGATCTTCCTGGAAGGATGGATTTTTCATCTGGTTCATCGAGAATTGGGAACGATGAGGCTGGTGGGTCAAACGGAACTTACGGGCGGCGGCGAGATGGCGGCGACGGGAATTTACCGGCGGGTTCGCCACCCTCGCTACGCGGGAATGATGGCTGCCGTGGCGGGGGCCTGCCTTGTCGCGGGGACTCGTTTGCTAGGGCTGGTCGCGGTTGTTTGGTGGCTGCTTGCGATGCTTTCAATATTGCTTGAGGAGAGGGAACTGCGCAGCCGGTTTGGGATTGCGTATCAAGATTACAGCAGCCGTGTTCCGCGGTTTTTTCCGCTGATCTTCAGGTCGCGTTGACGGAAATTTGTTGGAGGTCAAAACGCAATGCGAAGAACCTCACCCTTCCCGATGAGGCTTGGGAAGGATTGATTGGATAAGAACGAAGGCTCGATCTTGGCGAACCCAGGTAGTCTTAAGTTGGAGGACCAAGAGACCTGGGAAGGAAGAAGGAGCCTTCGATGATGATTATAGGATGCGATTACCACCCCAGTTGGCAAC
>JBGPTK010000362.1:0-3060 GCA_041490605.1 Terriglobia bacterium
AATGCTGAAGCTCACGATCAGAAGATTCCGGCCGATGTGCAATTCTTCGAGCGCCATGGCCACCGCCAGCGCCATCACCATCACGCGCACGGCTCCGGCCACGGCTCGCGCTCCCGCCCATTGCGCGTTCACCGCCGCCAGCAACGCGCTGCGCGCCAGGAATTTGCTGATCAATTCTCCCAGCAGCAGAATCAGCCCCGCGCTCACCAGGTTGGGAACATAGTTCACGAAGCGCACCACCAGCGCTTCGGCCATGGGAGTTCCCGTGGAATCGAGCGCCACCAGAATCACCACCAGCCACACGATTCCCTGCGCCAGCCGCGCCGCAAAATCCGAAGCCGAGCGGAAGATGCCGGTATTTTCGATCACGTCGCTCAGGCCGCTGCGGCCCACCAGCCGGTCGAAGTGCGTCATCACCAAAATTTTGTGAACCGCGATTCGCACCAGGTAACCAATCAAGCCGCCCACGATCAGCACCACCAGCACGGTGATGATCGCCGGGATCACCTGCGCGAACTGCTGCCCCAGCCGCTCAAGCGGTTCGAAGACTGCCTTTACCATCAGCTCCCGCATGGACTTCCTCCTTTCCCTCCGCGCCATTCCAAAGCGCGGTCAGGTAGGGCCTTTCGGATTCGAATACTTCGCAAACTGTTTCGATCCGCGCTTCCACTTCCGCCGCCCCGCTCTCGAAAACTTCAATCACGAACGACGCCGTGCGGCCCAGGTACAGCGGCACCAGCGCCTGCAACAAGTGGCCGCGGTCCATTTTTTTCTGGTGATACGCCGCCGCGAATTCATACACCAGATGAACCCACTCCACATCCGTCACGCGGAATTCTTCCAAGGGTTTCTGCGCGGCGGCCGATAGCGCTTGCAGCGTCGCCGGAGTCAAAATGTTTTCGTAAATTTCGCGCAGGTCGCGAATGCCCTGGCCGAACGCGCGAATCATTCGTTCCACGTTCACCGCCACCGGTTCCGTCCCCACTTCGAACGGGAAACCGAATTCCGGCACCGTCTGCGATTCGCCTGCGCGCTGCCAGAGAGTTTCGTAGGTTTCCATCGCGCCGAACAGGGAGCCAACCACTTGTTGAAACATGAGCGTCAAGTCCGCGCCGGGATCTTTGGCGTCATGCAGCTTCGCGCCCAGATATGCCTGGCCGACCTTAAATCCTTCCGCGATCGCGGTCAGCGTCATCCAGATATCGATTCCGAAACGCGCCACATCCGTTTTCCAAACCTCTTCTCGCTCCAAATATCGCGCCGCCAGGCGGCCCGAAAATCCGAATTCGCCGCCGATCGGTTGCCGCACTCGCTTGCCGAAGAGCGCGCGAGTGGTGGGATAGATGATGCTGTTGGTGATCGTCCCGTCAAATTTGTGGCGCAAATAAAACGGCGCGATGTAATCGAATCCACGCTCGAGCACCGGTCCGGCGAGCAGCTCCACCCACTGCGGAGTGATGCTGCGCAAATCGGAATCCACCACCACGCAAGCCTTCGCGCGCAGCCGCTGCGCCACCGCGAACACGGTTCGAAACGCGCTGCCCTTTCCCGGAATTCCCTGGTAGGGCGTGCTGATTCTCTGCACCGGATGCACGCGATGCACCACCAGCAGCAGCGCTTCGGAATCCACTTGCGCGCCGAGCACGGCTTCGCGCGTGCCGTCCGTCGAGCCGCCGTCGGAATTCAGAATCATGCTGCGCCGCTCCGGAAAATACTTTTCGAGCCCGGCCGCCACCGCGCGGACCACATGCCCGATGGTGCGCGCGTTGTTGTAGCTGGGAATTCCCACGACGATGTCCACTTCGCCTGCTTCGCGCAAGCGGGCTTGGAGCTCATCGGGGAGAAAATCGTCCAAAGTTCCTCCGTTGATTCGATCTCTTCAACTTCGCTCAGGCGCTGTGCGAACTGGCCATCGCCGGAGGCGAGCCCGAGAGTTGCGGATTATCCGCTTCCACGGCATCCCAAAGCGCGCCGAGAAAACCCGGCAGCGCCGCGCTCACGCGATTCCAATTCGGCAGCAACGGAGTGCCCAGCGGATCGGCGAAAAATTCCTCGGAAGCAAGCTTTAGCGCGCGGGAAAATGTTTCCACTGCCGTCTCTTCCTCATGGCGATCGAAAATCAAGCCGTTGATTCTCGCGTCCGCGTAGTAACGGGAAACCGTGTCTTCCGCGAGCCGCACGTAGCAGGTGAGGACCGAAAGCAGCGTGCCCGGATCGAGGTGCAATCCTTCCGCCGAGAGCGTGCGAAAAAGCGACTTGGCGATATCGATCGCCATTTTCATCAAGCCCTTGCTCGGATCGCCGGCGGAAAGTTCCTGATGCTTGTGTTCGTAATTATCCGCGATGTCCACCTGGCAGATGCGTTTCGTCGCGCAGTTACGATAGACTTCCGCGAGCACGCCCACTTCGAGCCCCCAGTCCGAAGGAATGCGATTCACCCGCAGCAAGTCCGCCTGCATCGCGACTTCTCCCGCCAGCGGATAGCGGAAGCTATCGAGATAGCGCAGGAACGGCGGATATCCCAGCAGCGCCTCCAGCGCGCGAACCAGCGGCGTCAGGAACAGCCGCGTAACGCGGCCATGAAGCCGGTCGCTGATGCGCGCATAGTATCCCTTGCAGAAATCAAAGTTGATCGTGGGATTTGCGACGGGATAGCACAACCGCGCCAGCATTTGCCGGTGGTAATTGACGATGTCGCAATCGTGCAGCGCCACCACGCGCGCCCGCCGGCCCGCCAGCACGTGGCCGAATGCCAGCCAGCAGGAGCGTCCTTTGCCGTCGGCCCCCGCGCCCAGGCCATTCTCCTCAAGCATTTTGTAGAGTTTTTGGATTCGCGGACTATCGTTCCACAGAATGCGCACTCTTCCCGGGAGCACCGAGAGCCTGTGCTGCACTTCGTGGAACTGTTCTTCATTCGCGCGCGCGAGAGACAAGATGATCTCGTCGACGTAGCGCACCTGGCTCAGCTCTTCGAGGATCTTGCTCATCGCCGGCGTTTCGAATTCCGAATACAGTGCCGGCAGAACCAGCGCAATGGGCTGTTCCAGGGCGTACCGTTCG
>JBGPTK010000363.1:0-3053 GCA_041490605.1 Terriglobia bacterium
AACACGGCGTCGCCCGTCGTGTTCCTGAAATCTGCCAGAACAATCGTATCCGTCGCGCTCAGCGCGTGCGTCCTCCGCGCAAAAAATAGCCATCCCCCCGCCGCCAGCCCCACTACAACAACCGCCGCTCCTCCCCAAGCCAACCACCGCCGCCCGGCATAGCCCGCTCGCGTAGCGCCGGGCTTCAGCCCGGCATCCGTCGCTGCCCGCGGCAATCCTTCGCCTCCACTCACGGCCGGCGCCGGTGACTGTGCCGTCTCCGTATCCCTCTTCAATCTCCGCAAATCCGTGCGCATGTCCGCCGCATTCTGATAGCGCAGCTTCCGGTCCTTCTCCAGCGCCTTATGAATCACTTCCTCAAGCTTGCTCGGCAGATCGGGATTCAATCGCACCGGAGCCACCGGCGCGCGGTTCAGAATCGCATCGTTCAGCACGCCCGCGGTGTCCCCGCGGAACGGCATCACTCCTGTCGCCATCTCGTAAAGCACCACTCCAAAAGAAAAAAGATCGCTGCGCGCGTCGATTTCCTGCCCGCGCACCTGCTCCGGCGACATGTACGCCACCGTTCCAATCGCCGCGCCCGGCGCGGTGAGTTGCTGCTGGATTGCCTCGGTAGCCGCTTCGGTAGCGCCCCCAATAGCGCCGCCAACGCCATGCGAAACCAGCTTCGCCAGCCCGAAATCCAGAATTTTCGCGTGTTCGCGCTCCGTAACAAAAATATTGGCGGGCTTGATGTCGCGATGCACAATGCCCTTGGCGTGAGCCGCGTCCAGCGCGTCCGCGATCTCGATCGCCAATTCCACCAGCAACTCTTGCTCAATCGGACGCCCCGCGATCCGATGCTTCAGCGTCTCGCCTTCCAGACGCTCCATCACCAGGAACACCCGCCCCTCATGTTCGCCAATTTCATGGATGGTGCAGATGTTGGGATGATTCAGGGCAGAGGCCGCGCGAGCCTCGCGCTGAAATCGTTCCAGCGCGTGCGCGTCAGCAGCAAGATCGTCCGGCAGAAATTTCAGCGCCACGTGCCGCCCCAGGCTCAGATCCTCAGCCTCATACACCACGCCCATCCCGCCGCCGCCAAGTTTCTTGACAACGCGGTAATGCGAAATTGTCCGGCCGGTCAGTGGCTGGGAGTCCGCCATGTCTGCGCATCTTAGGTCGCGGTAGAAATCAAGTCAACGCGGCGTGTGGAAAGGAAGCTGGGCGAACTCTACACAACAATACTTGGAGCTGGCATCACTGCAACTTCCTTGGGAACTGACGGTTATTGTGGCAGCCCCATGCGATGCAGCAAATCCTTGAAACGCGCGTCCGCGCGCAGGCTGTCGAATTCGCGATCGTTCCCCACGAAGGTCAACAGCCCGGAACGTTCGGCATACGCCTTTTCGAGCGACGCCAGGGCGTGCTCCTTGTCGTCCAGCCCCACATATATTTCTGCGAAGTAATAAGGAGAAATGTAGCGCTGCTTGGAGCGGTCTTCGATCTTTCCCAGGATTGCTTCCGCCTCGCTTTTCTTCCCGGACACCGCGTACGCATGTCCCAGCTCGGCTAAGGGCCAAAGAATTTCGCCTTCTACTTTCTGGGCCTCTTGCAGCTCGTGAACACCTCGAGGCAAATCGCCCTTGGCTTCGTAGGCCAGCCCCAGAAACATCCGCGCCAGCCAGAAATCCGGGTCGATTTCGAGAGTTTTACGAAGTGTCTCGATCGCCGGGTCATACTGATGCAAATAATAAAGGATTCCTCCCACATTCGCTCCGACCTCGGGGGAAAGAGGATCCAGCTGCAAGGCTCGTTTGCACTCGGCGATGCTTTCTTCCTTGCGTCCGATGGTCATCAAATAAAAGCCGTAATATTCGTGAGCGTGGGCATTGTTCGGTCCAAGTTCAATGGCGCGCTGCAGTTCCTTCCCGGCCGCATTCCAATCATATTCGTACCAGATGTTAGCCACTCCCAACCAGAGATGAGCTTCTGGCAGTGTGTCATCTAACTCCACAGCCTTCTTGGCCGCCTCCACCGCTTCGGGTCCCGTTTCGTGCGGCGGCAACAGCAACTCAAAACTGACCACGCCATACGCATACGACAAGCCGGCGTAGGCCAGCGCGTAGTTTGGATCCAGGTCAATGGCCCGATGGAAATACTCGATTCCCTTGTTCACGCCTTCCTTGGTGTACTTCTCCGAGTAGTAGCGGCCCTTCAGATAAAGCTCGTAGGCCTCGGGGTTCGTTGTGGAACGCTTCGCCAAGCGCTCTTTTTCTTCCCCAGTCACCTTCCGGCGAAGTTTCTCTGCGATGTCCTTTGTGATGTCGCCCTGAATGGCCAGCAGCTCGGAACTCTTTCGGTTGTACTCATCGCCCCAAACATGACTGTTGTTTTCTACCCTAACCAGTTCAACGCTGAGCGAGAGGTTGTCACCGCGCTGAACCACCCGGCCGGTTAAAACCGCTTGGACCTTCAACTCGCGCCCCGCGCTCTGCGGATCTGTGTCTCGCCCTGCATACCGGCGGACCGCACTGCGCGATATGACTGTCAGATGCGGCAGTTCCGAAAGTGTGTTGATCAGGCTCTCCGTGATGCCGTCGCTCAGGTACTCCGTATTTGGATCAGCTCCCACGTTCACGAAAGGCAACACCGCAATCGAATCGATCGCCGCCCCACTCCGCCCGGAGAAAAAATAAATTCCGGCGGCGATCAGCAAGGCTGCCAATGCGATCGCGCCCAGGGCCAACACCATCCCACTCTTAACTCTGCGCGGAACCGGAGTGATTTCGGCAACCGCCGATCCCCCCGAAACTGTGTCCCGCTTCAGGCGCAGCAGATCCGCACGCAATTCCGAAGCGTGCTGGTAGCGCACCGCACGGTCTTTTTCCAGGCCCTTGTTGATGATTTCTTCCAGCTTCGCCGGCACCTGCGAGTTCAGCCGCACCGGCGCAATCGGCGCACGGTTCAGGATCGCTTCCGTGAGCACTCCCGGCGTGTTGCCCCGGAATGGCAGCACTCCCGTGGCCATTTCGTAGAGCACCACTCCAAATGAAAATAAATCGGTCCGCGCA
>JBGPTK010000364.1:0-3050 GCA_041490605.1 Terriglobia bacterium
ATGCCGAAACCCAACGCAGGCGCGCCGAGCCGCCCAAGGGTTCCCGAAAGACCAGGTATTCGTCGTCGAAACCCTCACGAGGGAAGACTACCGCAGGCATCTGCGTTGGCGCGCAGGCGCTTAAGGGGATTCCGCTTTGATGGATGAGAAATTCAAGATTTTCAGCGGCAGCGCAAACCCGAACCTGACGGATGCGATTTGCAGCTTTCTGGGCATGACGCGGGGGCGCGCCGAGCGCGGGCAATTCAGCGACGGGGAACAGCGTTACCAGATTCAGGAAAACGTGCGGGGCGCGGATGTTTTTGTGGTGCAGCCGTGTTCGCATCCGGTGGATTTCCACCTGATGGAACTGTTGCTGATGATCGATGCGTTCAAGCGCGCCTCCGCGTGGCGCATCACGGCCGTGATTCCGTACTACGCGTATGCCCGGCAGGACCGGAAAGACCGGCCGCGAGTGCCGATCTCGGCCAAGCTGGTGGCGGACCTGCTGGAAACGGCGGGCGCGAGCCGGGCATTGACGCTGGATTTGCATGCGCCGCAGATTCAGGGCTATTTCAACGTGCCGGTGGATCACTTGTTCGCCGCGCCGGTGCTGGTGGAATATTTCAAGAGGAAAGGCCTGGGAGATGTGACGGTGGTCTCGCCAGACGCGGGCGGCGTGGAGCGCGCGCGATACTTCGCGAAAAGAATGGACGCGCCGCTGGCGATTGTGGACAAACGGCGAATCGACGTGAACGTGAGTGAAGTGATGCACCTGATCGGCGACGTGAAGGGACGGCCGGCGCTGATCATCGACGATTTGATCGACACCGCGGGAACGCTGGTGAAGACGGTGGAAGCGCTGCTGAAGGAAGGCGCCACGAAAGTTTACGCGGGATGCACGCACGCGGTGCTTTCGGGACCGGCGGTGAAGCGGATCGCCGAATCGCCGCTGGAAGAAGTGATCGTGACGGATTCGGTGCCGCTTTCCGAGAATGCGAAGCAGCTCAAGAAGCTCAAGGTGCTCAGCGTGGCGGAATTGCTGGCGCGCGGCATCCGTTCGATTCACGAGGAAACGTCGATCAGCGAGTTGTTTATTTAGGAGCTTAAGGAAGGACGCATGGAAACATTCACAGTGGAAGGCACGCTCCGCGAAGACCGCGGAAAGGGCGCGGCCAGGCGCATCCGCCGCACCGGCGCGGTTCCGGCCGTGCTGTACGGCGGGAAAGGCGAGCCGCTCTCGGTGGCCATCAATGCCAAGCAGGTGGCGCGCATTCTCCGCTCCGAGACCGGGCACAACACAATTTTCACCATCCAGGTGAGCGGCCATAACGACGCAAAGGCCATGATGAAGGATTGGCAGGTGGACCCGGTGACCGGAGTGCTGTTGCACGTGGACATGCTGCGGATCGCGATGGACGTGCGCATGAGGGTAAGGGTGCCGGTGCACACCTTCGGCGAGCCGGAAGGCGTGAAGCTGCAGGGCGGCATCTTCGAAATGGTGACGCGCGAGGTGGAAGTGGAATGCTTGCCCGCGGACATTCCGGAAGAGTTCAAGGTGGACGTGAGCGGCCTGCTGATTCACCAGCAGCTGCGCGCGGGGGATTTGCCGCTGGACCCGGAGAAAGTAAAGTTGGTCACCGATCCGCAGCGGGTGCTGGCGCACGTGGTCACGCTGAAGAAGGAAGAGGAACCGGCGCCGGGCGAAGCGGCGGCCGTGGAAGCCGCGCCGGCGGAGCCCGAGGTGATCAAGAAGGGCAAGAAGGAAGAAGAGGGAGTGGAAGGGGCCGAGGCCGAGAAGCCGGAGAAGGCCGAGAAGCCGTCGAAGGGCAAGGACAAGGAAAAGTAGGGGCGGGATTGAGCTGTTCGTTGCGATGAAGATGCAAGCGCGGGGAACAAGTAGGAGACGATGTGTTACCAGGAGCGCCATCCTCCTGAATGGCGTTTGGCGGAACGCCAATCGGAGATTGGCGTTCCGGGGAGCGTTGGTGGCAGCAGAAAGTTGCGGCGAAAAAGTAATAAGAAGATGAGATTGATTGTTGGCCTGGGCAATCCTGGCCCGGAATATATCTGGACGCCGCACAACCTGGGATTCGGGGTGATCGACGTGCTCGCCGGGCGGAGCGGGATTCGAGTGACGCGGCCGGAAGCGCAATCCTACGTGGGCCTGGGGCAGATCGCGGGCCACGACGTGGCGCTGGCCAAGCCGCAGACGTACATGAACGCGAGCGGCCGGGCGGTGCGCGATCTGGTGGAACGGTACGAATGCGATCCCGCCGAAGTGATCGTGGCGCACGACGAAGCGGATCTGCCCTGGGGCATGATTCGAATCAAGGAACGGGGCAGCGCCGGGACGCACAATGGAATGAGGTCGGTGGTGGGCGCGCTGGCGAGCGATGAATTCCTGCGGGTGCGGCTGGGAATCAAGCCCGAGTATCCGGCGCCGAATTTGGCGGCATACGTTCTGGCTCCGATGGGCAAGGACGTGCGCGAGAGCGCGGCGGAGATGGTGGGGGAAGCGGCCGACGCGATCGAGATGATTCTGAGCGAGGGAGCGAGCCGGGCCATGACGCGATACAACCGGCGCGCGCCGTTAATAGATGAGGGCGAGATTTAGAGGGCGAAATTGCAACGGGAAGAAGCGATTTTCAGCATCAAGAATTTTGCAGCAGGAAGCCGAGAGAAGGAATCGAGGACACATGGAAGAGCGTTTGTACGAATTAATTTTTATCTGCCGGCCGGACACGCCGGAGCCGGAAATCGACAAGCTGCTGGGGCTGCTGGAACAGTCAGCGACGACGCACGGCGCCAAGTTCGAGAAGAGCGAAAAGTGGGGCACGCGGAAGATGGCCTACCGCGTGCGCAAACAGCGCGAGGGATTCTATGTCTACATTTCGCTGCGGGCCACGCAGGGCGAATTGATCAAGGAACTCGAGCGGCGGCTCAAAGTTTCCGATCCGGTGATCAAGTACATGACCGTGCGCCTGGACGAAGATCTGAAGCGGCAGCAGAAACTGGTGAAGCGCCGAGAAAAGCGCGCCGCACGGAGGCCGCGCAAGGCCCCGCCCATA
>JBGPTK010000365.1:0-3046 GCA_041490605.1 Terriglobia bacterium
ACATGCTCGCAGAGCATGACACACACCTCGATCAGGCACGTCAATATGCGGAGAATGCGGTGCATGTCGTCGAGGCTCAGTTAGAAGCACTTTCCGTGGAAGCGGTCAATCCCATGCAAGCAGGGTTGATGACGCAACTTGGCAGCTTTTGGGACACGCTCGGCTGGGTCCTGTTCAAGCAAGGCGACTCCAAGGGCTCCGAAGAATATCTTAGCGGCGCCTGGTGGCTGTCCGAAAACAGTATCAACGAAGACCATCTCGGACAGATTTACGAAAAGAAAGGACGGCGCGCGGACGCGATCCACGCCTACGAGCTGGCTCTTGCTTCGGGGTCCTCCGATAGTTCGCCGGAGGCAAAGGGGCGGCTTGCGGGGATGATCGGCGGCGAGAAGAAGGTTGGCGATGCGGTCGATGGTGTCCGGGCTGAGCTCTCCGCTCGTCGTACCGTGGATTTCAAAAACCCTCAAGATCTTGAAGCCACGGCAGAGTTTTGGCTAGTCCTGGCACCGGGCCCAAAAGTCGAAGGCGTCAAATTTATTTCAGGAGATCAGGGTTTGCGTTCCTTCGCAGATCAACTTCGGGACGCAAAATTCTCTGTCCCCTTTCCCACAGCTAGCACAGTCAAATTCCTGATCCGTGGTGTTCTCACTTGTTCCAAGGTCGTGCACAAGTGTGATTTTGTCCGATTTCCCGCCGGGGAGGCATTTCGTTCTTCGCTCAGTTCCGGGGAAGGGTTGCAGCAGGTTATACAGCAACCTTGACGGTGACTGGCAGCCCGTTTTGTCGAAGGCCCCGTCTATTCTCTCCACTCCCATGCGTCCACAGGCACTGGGTCTTCCAATTGAGTACGTAGTCATGGCATCCAAAGATTGGGGAGCTGTTGGCAGGACCAAGTGTCCGAGGAGCGAGGGTGAATGAGAGGTCGCACGGCGGAGAAGAGAGATAGGGAGAAAAAATGGAATTGAAGCGCCTGGGAAATGCGGATTCTAATCGCCTGGCTAATCGCCAGCGGCACACGAGGCGATTTGCGCCTAAACCATTTAGATTTAGCGAGAAGTGCAATTCTAATCGCCTCTTGTTTTGGGCCATCGAAATTGTCGCGCAAAGAACTGCTCAAAATCGTGGTTACGCTACCTTCGTCACTACACCGCTTTTCCAATTCACGAATTTCTCCGCCTAGTTTTACGCCGCGTCGCGTGGCGACTTTCGTTCAGAGTAGGGCCTCAGGGGCTGAAGCCCGCTTTTCTCGCAAACAGTGATGTCAGAGCTAAAGAGTCTGTGTGGCAACGCCGATTGGGGGCGGACTTGTAGCGTCGCCCTTAAGGGCGGCATCTTTAGAATCAAACGCATGCCCGCCTGAAGGCGGGCGCTACATGAAGCAAAACCGAGTTGCCACACACATTCTGAAGCTCCGCCCCCCTAAAAACCCAGGCAATCCGAAATTACGACAGCACTCCGCGACTCGCGCTGCCTTGCCGGAGTGCTGGCCTCACAGTAGAATGGCTTCTTCGCGAGTTCAAGGAGGGTGCCGGTCATGGTGACTAGTGAATTGAAGGTGCGTCGCGGTGAATTTACGAATGAGCCGTTTGTGGATTTTTCGCGGCCGGAAAATCAGAAGGCGATGCACGACGCGCTGCATAAATTCGGGGCGGAACTTGGGCGCGAGTATCCGATCTACATCGCGGGCGAGAAAATCACTACCGCCGAAAAACTGCGCTCGACGAATCCTTCGCATCCGGATCAGGTGCTGGGAATTTTCCAGAAGGGAGACGCTGCGCTCGCGAACCGCGCGATCGAAGCGGCGGGCAAGGCGTTTGAGGATTGGAAGCGCGTGCCTGCCGAGGAGCGGGCGGAAATCGTTTTTCGCGTTGGCGATCTGCTGCGCCAGCGAAAATTCGATTTCGCGGCGGTGCTTTGCTACGAAGTGGGCAAGACGTGGCCTGAGGCCGACGCCGATATCGCCGAGACGATTGATTTCTGCGAATTTTATGGCCGCGAAATGCTGCGCCTGGGCGGGCCTCAGCCCGTCACGCCGATGAAGGGCGAGAAAAATTATCTAGTTTATATTCCGCTGGGCGTGGGGGCGGTGATTCCTCCGTGGAATTTTCCTTGCGCGATTATGGCGGGAATGACGCTGGCCGCCATCGTCACCGGCAACACGGTGGTGGTGAAGCCTTCGAGCGATTCGCCCACCATTGCCGCGAAGTTTGTGGAGCTTTGCTACGAAGCCGGAGTGCCGAAGGGCGTGATTAATTTTGTTACCGGGCCGGGCGGCACGGTGGGCGACACGCTGGTGATGCATCCGAAGACGCGATTCATCGCGTTTACCGGATCGAAGGAAGTGGGCCTGAACATCGGCGAGCAAGCCGCGAAGAGACAGCCTGGACAGATTTGGATCAAGCGCACTGTTTTGGAGATGGGCGGCAAGGACGCGATCATTGTGGACGATGAAGCCGATCTCGACGCCGCCGTGGATGGCGTGACGGCTTCCGCGTTCGGCTACCAGGGGCAGAAATGTTCGGCCTGTTCGCGCGCCATCGTCACCGAAAAAGTCTATGCAAATTTCCTCGCCAAGCTGAAGGAACGCGTGGCCAAAATCAAAGTCGGCTCCGCCGAAGACCCGCACAATTACATGGGGCCGGTGATTAACAAAGCTTCGATGAAGCAGATTCTGGATTACATCGAAGTGGGGAAAAAAGAAGGGCGGCTGATTTTCGGGGGCGGCCGGGCGGATGGCGAAGGATATTTTGTGCAACCCACGGTGATCGCCGACGTCAAGCGCGATGCGCGGATTGCGCAGGAAGAAATTTTCGGGCCTGTGCTGGCGGTGATTCCGGCGAAGGATTTCGATGACGCCCTGGCCATCGCCAACGATACCGAGTTCGGCTTGACCGGCGCTGTCTATTCGAAGAATCCGAAAAAACTGGAAAAGGCCGCCGAGCAATTCCACGTGGGCAATCTTTATTTGAACCGCAAGTGCACTGGAGCGATGGTCGGCGCGCACCCGTTTGGCGGGTTCAATATGTCCGGCACCGATTCGAAAAGC
>JBGPTK010000366.1:0-3045 GCA_041490605.1 Terriglobia bacterium
AGCGCACGGTGGTTGTAGGCACAATCGAGGAAGTGAACCAACTCGAAGTGCCCGACCCCGATCATCTGGCCTATCTCACGCAAACTACTCTGAGCCTTTACGACACGCAGGAAATCGTGGCGCGGCTGCGCGAGCGTTTCCCAGGAATTGCAGGGCCGGCTTCGGACGACATTTGTTACGCCACGCAGAATCGCCAGGAAGCAGTGGAGGCGCTGACGCGCGACGTGGAGTTGATATTCGTCGTCGGTTCGGCCAACAGCTCGAATTCCAACCGGTTGGTGGAAGTGGCCCAGCGCGCCGGAGTGGCCGCGCGCCTGATCGAAGATGCCAACGACATTTCGCCCGAATGGCTGGAAGGCGTCACGCGCCTGGGTTTGACGGCGGGCGCGTCGGCGCCGGAAATTTTGGTCGAGCAGGTGAGCCAGCGCGTCTCCAGCCTGGGCTTCACCAACCATGAGGATCTAGACTTGATTCGCGAAGACGTGCGCTTCACTCTCCCGCCGGAATTGGCGGCCCGGCGCAGCTCCGGCTCCGCGGATTAGTTTCAAGCTGCCGCCGCTCCGGCGGAATCGTTGCAGGGGAGCCTCTTCTGTGGCGGTGAAAATCATACGACAGCCCAATAAAATCGCCCTGCTGGGCGCCCCCACCAGTGCAGCCTCGCTGGCCCTGGGCCACGAACGCGCGCCCGCGGCGCTGCGCGCGGCTGGACTCGTGGAAGGCCTGCGCAACGCCGGCTACGAAGTCAACGACCTCGGCGACGATCCCGTGCAACTTTTCGAGCCCGACAGTGAAAGTCCGCGCGCCAGAAATTTGCCGCGCGTTTTGAAATCCATCGAAGCGCTCAAGCCGCGAGTGGAAGTGGCCGTGAAGAGCGGAGCATTGCCGCTGATTCTGGGCGGCGATTGCTCCATCGCTCTGGCCACCGTCGCCGGCCTGCGCCGTTATTTTCGCCACGTCAGCATGTTGTATATGGATAGCGACGCCGATTTGAATATTCCTGCGACGACCCATTCCGGTTGCATCGATGGCATGGTGGCGGCGCATCTCGGCGGGCGCGGCGCGGCGGAACTGGTGCGTTTCTGGCCCGAGCCGCCGCTGGTGCGCGATCCGGATATCGCTCTCTTCGGAGTGGGCCGGCTCGATCCGCCGGAAGAAGAATTTCTCCGCACTTCGCCGATTCGCCGCTATTTGGCGAGCGATGTGAAGCGCCTGGGCGCGACGGCGGCGGCCGAGGCCGCGGTGGCCGGCATTCACGGCGGAAGCAACGTGATTGGCCATGAATTTGTTTTGCACTTCGACGTCGACGTGATCGCCGGCGCGGAATTCGGCGCTACGAATTTTCCGGCGGCGGAAGGGCTCAGCTTCGAAGAGGCGCGCCAGGCGCTCGAAGTTTTCACGCGGCAAAATCATCTGGCGGCAATGGACGTGACTGCGTATAACCCCGAGCGCGATCCCGACGGCAGCGCCGCTAAAAAACTGGTCGGCCTGGTGGTGTCCGTTCTCGCCGCTCGCCTCGCGGCACTTTCCGCCGCGGCAGCGCCGGAAAAACCCGCGGTCCCCGGCGCATCGGCTCCCGTGCAAGCATCGCAAGAATCCGCTGAGGCTGAGGCGGCAACCACAATTCCCGAACCCGCGGAGCCATCCGCCGAAATCACCAAACAGGATTGAGAAACCCCACTTCCTCGACTCACGTCCCATAAGATGACCGGCAAAACTCACTGGTTCGGAGCCGTCGCCGGCCAGGAGGAGCCAAACATGTTCTCGAAATTCACGCTTCTTTTTGCAGCGATTCTTCTCGCCACGCAAATCGTTTCCGCCCAGCAAACTGAAAAAGAAAAAACTCGCGTGTACGTGGCCGACAGCCGCAGCTGGCAGGTTTCCGGAGCATCCGGAACGCCCGAGGCGCCCGGCAGTTCGGTGGTCATCGAGCACTCCGGTCCGCAAGCTGCGGAAATTATCAAAACGCTCGGGGAGCAATGCCCGGACTTGATCGTCACCAGCCAACGCGACAAATCGGATTTCGTGCTGCTGGTGGAAGGCAAGCAGAGCTTCTTACATCGCATCAATGAAGTGGTGGTGTTCAATCACACCGGCGACGCGATCTATAGCCACGCTTCGAACAACCTGGCGAATTCCGTGAAAGACGCTTGCACCGCGATTAAGCAGGGCCAGCACGTCGCGTCGAACGCGCACTAGGAAGGATCGCGCGGCCTGCCCGCAATTAAATTCTCACGCTTCGGGCCAGGTTGGAGGAAATCCCAGACGAGTAGAGAGCTGCCGGAACGCGCGAATGTCAGGTCCATCCTGCCCGCTTTTCCATTCCGGATAGCTATTGATTAGAAGGACAAACCCCCACCCATCGCCGTTCCGTCTAGGGTAAAGTAGAAGCCGTAGTACTAGAACTTCCTCTGCCGGAGAAACCATGCGAACTTTGAAGAATGCTTTGCTGGTGGTGACGCTCGTCGCGGGAATGACCGGGTGGGCGGTGCAAGGCCAATCGCTCAACCTCGATCAAACGATCGACCGCATTTTCGCGCGGGAGAATCAACTTACGGCCACTCTTCGCCAGTACAATCCGATCATTGAGACCTACGTCCAGGACATGCGTTCGGACCCGACGCTAGGCATGGTTCCGGCTACGGACCATTACTTCCTGGGTCAGGCGAACCTGGGCCAGAACTCCGTGCGAGAGCCCTCCACCACCCCGGCGGCCACGGAGCAGCAGCCCAAGAAGAAGGGCTGGTTCCATGGCAAACCCGAAGACGACCAGAAAAAGGGCGGCCTGAGCGCATCCTTCCCGAAATCAACGGCGCCGAATGGCTTCCTGCAGATGATCTACGTGGATTCCAAAGGCTTCGACCGTCTGCACTATCGCCTGAGCTATGTGCGCCGCGAATATCTGGGTGAAGTGCGCTGCCTGGTGTTCGATGTCTATCCGACCGATAAAGACGTCCGGGAGCGTTTCCTGGGGCGCATCTGGGCGGAAGATCAGGAATACACGATCGTGCGGTTCGACGGCACGAACGCCCCGGACAATCCCAAAGG
>JBGPTK010000367.1:0-3037 GCA_041490605.1 Terriglobia bacterium
ACCGCAATGGCGATCGCCGCGGCATCGTGCGCGGTCACTCCAAACAACAGTTTCTGCACCAGCCGCGTGATCCAAAACGCTCCCAGAATTCCGCCGCCAATTCCCGCCGCCAGCAGGCCGGCCACGTCGCGCATCACCAGCCGCAGGATCGCGGGCGGAGCCGCCCCCAGCGCCAGAGGCGCGCCAGAAGTTAGCCCAACGCGTCAGCGTTGGGTTAATGCCAAACAAAAATCTCAAGCACCGTAGGCGCGGCACAAGCACCCGCCCATCCGCCCCGGGAACGCCAATCTCCCGATTGGCGTCTTCTCAATTTTGAAGAATCCCAATATTCCCACAATACCCTCCGCTCCAACACGAACGGTCGACTCCATCCCCCATCCCTTCCAGTTTCATCGGAAAGGGTGAGGTTCTGTGCCTTTGCGCGCCCTGCTCACGATTCTTTCATCAAATCGTCTATACGTTCGAGTCTTAAGACAGATCGCAGGCAATGAAAAAGTTACAACGCAGATGATGACTCGACGGGAAGCAGTTCGCCGGTTGGGTTCGGCATCAGCCGGCGCGTGGTTTGCGGCGGCGCAGATAGCTCTTAACTTTTCGATTGCGCCAAATTCCTCCGCTGCGCCAGCCCAGGATGCCCAAACTCCTCCGCTCGCTTCCGGCGCCCCTAAATCGCCCCAGAGAATCGCTTTGATTGAAGCGTTTCAGAAACAATCCGATGGCCTGGAAAAGAAGTTTGAAGCGCGCACTCACAAAAGCGACTGGGTGATGCCTTATCGGTTGTTCCGCCCCGAAGCAGCAACCGGGAAACTCCCGTTGGTGGTGTTTCTGCATGGCAGCGGCGGCTCTGGCACACGCCAGGTCCCCCTTCACACACGATGAAATCACTGCCACTCGTTGCAACTCTTTCTGGCTCAAGCGAATTGTCTCCAGGCTCATAGGGTGACATTTTCACCTAGCCGTTAAGGGGTGGCAGAATTATGGAGCTAAGACAGTCTGTGATCGGCGCGCGAGCAGAGCGCTGGATTCGGTGTACAATGTTTACCGTTTTCGAAGCCTAGCAGGAAATTCCGGCTAAGGAGGATTATCCACATGAAGTACCTGGGCTCCCTGCTCTTTGCCCTCTCTCTCTGCGTCCCGGCCATGGCTCAAGGTCACTCGGCCCATCAAGCGGCCGAGCCGGCCACTCTGATGTCAGGCATCGGCAACCTGGAGCATCCGGTCACGACTAGCAGTCCGGAGGCGCAGAAGTTCTTCGATCAGGGCCTCCGCCTGATTTACGCCTTCAACCACGACGAAGCCACCCGCTCCTTCCGGCGCGCCGCCGACCTCGATCCCAAGATGGCTATGGCCTACTGGGGCATCGCGGAATCCCTCGGTCCCAATTACAACGACCCCGCGAGCGGCGAGCGTTTCCAGCAGGCTCATGAGGCCATCCAGAAAGCGGTGGACCTCTCCGCCAACGTCTCCCCTTCCGAGCGTGATTACATTCTGGCCATGGCCATGCGCTTCCCCGCCGCCGGCGCCGACCGCCGCAAGGCGGCTGAAGAATATCGCGACGCCATGCGCGGGCTGATGAACAAGTTTCCCGACGACCTCGACGCCGCAACTCTCTTCGCCGAGGCCGGTATGAACCTCCACCCCTGGGGTCTGTGGATGCTCGACGGCGCCCCGCGCGAAGGAACCGAGGAGATCGTCGCCACTCTTGAATCCGTCATCAAGCGCGATCCGAACCACATGGGAGCGGTTCACTACTATATTCACGCCGTGGAAGCTTCTCGTTCGCCCGAGCGCGCGCTCCCCGAAGCGAACCGGCTGGCCGATTTGGCGCCCAATGCGGGACACCTGGTGCACATGCCGGCGCACGTCTATATCCGCACTGGCGACTACGATCTCGCGGCTCTAACCAACGAGAAAGCTGCTGCCGTCGATCGGGCTTACATTCAGCTCAGTGGCGCGCAGGGCATCTATCCGATGATGTATTACAGCCACAATCTTCACTTCATCGCCTGTGTTGCGAGCATGAGCGGGAACTATGCCGAAGCGAAAAAGTCGGCGGATATGCTGGCTGCCCACGTTGGCCCGCTGGTGAAGGATCTGTCTCTGCTCGAGGCCTTCATGACCATTTCCATGGCCGTCGACGTGCGCTTTCAGAAATGGAGTGACATTTTGAACATGCCACAACCGGATGCCGGCATGAAGATCACCACCGCTTACTGGCACTTCGCGCGTGGCATGGCGCTGGCCGGGACGGGAAAGATCAGCGACGCGGAGACCGAGTACAAAACTTTGGCGGCCGTACGTGACGCCACCCCTCAGGATGCGATTTTCGCCATGCCGTTCAACAACAGAACCAGGGACATCCTTGTGATTGCCAGTGATCTTCTAGGCGCGAAGATCGCGGTGGCCAAGCATGACAACGCCGCGGCAATCGGCATGCTTCAGGAAGCCGTGGCTGTTCAGGACAAACTGAACTACGGCGAGCCTCCCGACTGGTTTTCGCCTGTACGCGAATCCCTGGGCGCGGCGTTGCTGATGAACGGTGCTGCCGCCGGCGCGGAGAAAGTTTTCCGTGAGGACCTGGACCGCAATCCGCGCAATCCACGCTCGCTGTTCGGCCTGCAACAGGCGCTCAAGGCGCAGAAGCGGGACCACGATGCCGGCTTGGTCGAGAAGCAGTTCCAGGCAGCGTGGAAGGGCGGGGACACCCAACTCAAAGTAGCGGACCTGCTGTAATTTCGCCCGCAACGGGGCAGGGCTGCCGCTGCGGAATTTCAGAAAATCCTGGATCATTCTGGTATCGCCTGGAACTGCTGGACGGGTTCTCTTGCGCCCCTGGGAATTGCGCGAATGCCGTGCAAGCAAAGACCTCCAGTGGCGCGGATGCTGATGCCGCGCGTGTGCGGGCGCTTGCTGCCTATAAAGAATTGCCGGCCCTATGGAAAGACGCCGGCCCCGATATCCCCATCCTGAAAGAAGCCCATGTGGAGTACGCGAGTCTGAAGCAGCGGTAAGTGCCTCCTGGAAAAGTACCGCGGGC
>JBGPTK010000368.1:0-3033 GCA_041490605.1 Terriglobia bacterium
CATCATCGTGGGCGCGCCCCACAAACCGTTCCAGTGGGGGCCCGTGCGGCAAGTCATTACGCCTCTGCCGTAGCTGGCGCCGACTATGAACGCCGCTTTTTTTACCGAGGGCACCACGATCACACACTCGGCCTTGTCGAGCAGATCCTGAGGGATGTCGTCCGGCACATTCAGGACTTCCTTGAGCACTTCGCCGCTTTCCCGCAGGCGGGAATCAATTTTGGCATCCTTCGAATCCGAAAAGGCCGGCACGGCAGCCAGCGCCATCACGGCCAGAGCAATCGCAGCTTTCCTCATGAACATCCTCCTAAGGTGGGCGACTTATGGTAGTGGTTTCCGGGCTTGGATGCCACCTCTTAGTTACTCTATTCAGGGAGCGTCTTGGACCGTACCCATCGCGGAATCCAAATTCCCGTTAGTGGTCCAGTTTGGCGGTCATCCTGAGCAAGCGTTTTTTGCGCAGCGAAGGATCCAGGGGGCAAGCCGCGCGAGCTGTTGCGTTCCTTGCCACGAAATCGTCGCATCTGGCTCGTTTCCTCTCCGAACTGAGCCGCTTCCAAATTCTCGTTTGGTGACGAAGTTAGGCTAATGCTGGAATATAATCGCGCGGTGCGGATGCTGTCTCAATCCGGTCAAGGAGCGGGATGCCGGTTCTTCGCATGAAACTGTTTCCTGTCATCGTCAGCCTCGCGGCAGTGGCATTCTTCGTGCCGCCCGCAGGGTCACAAAATCCCTCGCCTGAAACTGCCCCGCAACGTTCAGTTATTCAACCCAAGCTTGCCACCGATCTACCCCCATCGCTAACACGCGCCAATCTTGCGCGCTTTCGCCTCCGCGTGGATCAGGCGCTCGCCGAAGCCCATGCCGCAAAAGCATTCTGGGGCATGATCATCGTGGACGCCCAGACGGGTGAGACCCTCTATGAGCTCAATGCGGACCGCTATTTTGTTCCCGCTTCGAACACCAAAATCTTTACCACCGCGCTGGCGCTGGCCACCTTCGGTCCGGAATACCGCTTTCGGACTACCATTGAAACTCCGGGCACCACGGGTGAAAACGGAATTCTCCACGGCGATCTGATTTTTGTGGGCCGGGGCGATCCCGATCTCTCGAATCGCAAGTTTCCTTTTCAGGACAAGCTGCAACGCGAGGGCGCGGCGGATAAAGCGCTGGCCGGGATGGCCGATGGCGTGGCAGCGAAGGGCGTGAAGCAAATCGAAGGCGATATCATCGCCGACGACAGTTTCTTTCCGTACGATCCGTATCCCGCGGGCTGGACGGTGGGAGATCTTTTCTTCGGCTTCGGCGCGCCCGTCAGCGCCATCTCATTCAACGATAACGCGCTGTCGATCGAAGTGCAGCCGGGCGAGCGCGCGGGAATTCCCGCGCAGGTAAGTATCGAGCCGTGCGATGGCGTGGATTCCCTCGCCTACGACATCACCACCGGTGAGCACAGCTCAAAATTAAAATTGGAAGTGGTGCGCCAACCCGGATCGCCGTCCACATTGCTGCGGGGATCGATACCGCTCTCGGCGCCGCCCACCAGGCTGGAGCTCGCGATGAGCGACCCTGCCGCTTGCGCGGCGCGCGCGTTGAAGAAATTGCTCGAAGCGCGCGGCATTCGCGTGACCGGCCAGGCGCGCGTGCATCATGCTCCGCCGCAGGAACCGGGAGTTCTGCTCGCGCCACCATCCGATCCTCCCCCGAATCAAGCTCTGGTGATCGCCGAGCACTTCTCCGTGCCGCTGATCGAGATTGTCCGCCTGGTCGCCAAGATCAGCCAGAATCTGCACTCCGAAATTTTGCTGCGGGCCGTGGCGCGCGAAAAGACCGGCATCGGTTCCACCGAGGCGGGCCTGAAAGTGGAACAAGACTTCCTGAAGTCCGCCGGAATTCCGGATGGCGACGTAATCCTCGGCGACGGCTCGGGACTGACTCGCGACAATCTGGTGACGCCGCGCGCCATGACCGCGCTTCTTCGATACATTTCCGGCCAGCCCTGGGGAGCGGCGTATATTTCGACTTTGCCGGTAGCCGGGATCGACGGCACGCTCGAAAATCGCCTGAAAAATACTCCCGCGGCGGGACGCATTCAGGCCAAGACGGGCTCGCTCGAACACGTCCGTTCGATGTCGGGATTCGCGACGACGCTCGGCGGCACGCATCTGGTTTTCGCCATGTTCGAGAATAACAGCGCGCAGACGGGAACAGACGCTGTCGCCGCCTTCGACGCCATCAGCGTGGCCATGATCGAAGAAATAGGCGCTCCGCCGAAGCTAATCCACGCGCACTAGGTGAAATCATTCTCTTGTAGCGCCGGCCTTCAGGCCGGCAGTTTTGATTTCAATGTCAGCCATGCCCAAAAATCACCAGGTAATCACAGTCTTCGGCAGCTCGCGCCCCAAAGATGGCCACCCCGGCTACGAAGAAGCCCGCTCCCTGGGCGCCGCGCTAGCCGCCAAGGGTTTCGTGGTTTGCTCGGGCGGCTACGGCGGCGTGATGGAAGCAGTCTCCCGAGGCGCCAAGGAATCCGGCGGCTACACCATCGGAGTCACGGCAAAACTTTTCCGCAGCCGCGCCAATGACTGGGTGGACAAGGAAATCCGCAAGAAAACCTGGCAGGATCGCCTCTTCGAATTAATCCGCCGCGGCGACGGCTACGTGGCCTGCACCGGCGGCACCGGGACGCTGGTGGAATTGGCCGTGGTCTGGGAAATGCTGAATAAAAATGTGATGGACGGAAAACCGCTCGTCGCCCTCGGCGAATTCTGGACGCCGATCATCGAGCGAGTCCGCGAAGTGGAATGCGCCGACGGCTCGCCCTGGGGAGAATGCGGCAGGCGCCTGATCGAAATTGCCTCGTCGCCGGCCGCTGCCGCCGAATATCTTTCCCAGAGTTTGCCGGCCCCGCCCATCGGCAAGAAATAATTCCAGCGACAGCGCCGGGAGATCTCAACTGCCGGCCGGCTTGACACCGCCAGCGCCTTCCCCCATGTTTGGCACATGAGCCGCAGCGCCCAGGAACTTCTCGAA
>JBGPTK010000369.1:0-2991 GCA_041490605.1 Terriglobia bacterium
CTGCGGGTTCCAGCCGGTCGCCGCGAGCATCTGAGCAAATGCGGCCAGCGCGGAGTTGCTCTGAGCCGGAGTGGATTGAATTTGGGCTGAGGCACCACGGTCCAAAAGAAATGACAGGAGAAAGAACGGGATGAGGGGCCAGGTCCGACGCATAGTCACCTCCGGGGGGACTTAAGTCTCGCGGTACTTACTCTTCGCAATACGTCTCTGTCAAGGCAATTAATCAAGAAGGACTTCGGGAAGAGGGAAGGGCGGACAAGGCAAAGATGAATCAAACGAGCAAAGTCAAAATCCCCACACGTAAAACCGACGTGTTGGGCACCCGGGTTCTCCTTAGCACGTTGCGCCCGGGCGACCCGCCCAATGTGGTAGACTCAAGATGGATGCGACGATCACTCATTCTCGCGTTGGGGTTGAGCCTTGTAGGACTGGGGCCGCTGCCATTATCCAATTGCGCATTGTTTTCCGCGAAGCTGGCAGAATGCGCGACGCCGAAGACTCAGCCTCACTGCCAGCGAATGAATATGGAGGACACCGGCAGTAAACTCGCCGCACAGCCGGATATGTCTTGCTGCTACATCTCGAACTCGACGATGCCGGAATCACAATTCGAAGCACCTGAGCTTGTTCGAAATGCAACGCCTGCGGATGGTATCGAAACGACGTGGAAGGTTCCTGGCGTCGAAAATGAACGGCCAGCCGACGTTGTGCAAAATCAGTCGCCTCCCTCGCCGCAATCCCTTCTCTGCACATTCCTGATCTAAAGCTGCCCTAATTCTCTTTTGTAGTGCGCACGTGTGTCTCTTTTCGTGCAGAGGATTGCCAAAGCTCTTGGCGGAAGCCTTAGAGCGCAGCCCGGCCATTGACCTCGGAGGACAGCATATGAATTTGAGTTTCGCAGCGATTCTTGCCAGCTTTCTACTTTTGTCCGCGCCTTCACTCACGCGGGCACAGCAGGCGCCTTCGCCCAGCCAGCCTGCAAAGCTCGCTGATCTTCTCGCGGAGGCCGAACGCAACAGCCCTCAGATTCAAACGGCGCGACATGGCTGGGATTCTGCACAGCAGATTCCGTCGCAGGTCTCGACTTTGCCCGATCCACAATTTGTTCTGCAACATGTGAGCGTTGGCAGTCCTCGCCCCTTCGCGGGCTATAGCAACAGCGATTTCGCTTACGTGGGCTTCGGCATTTCGCAGGATCTTCCGTATCCAGGAAAACTGCGCCTTCGCGGCGAGATTGCCAAGAAAGACGCCGAAATGACGCAGCAGAAATACGAATCCGTCCGCCGGACAATTCTGGCAGCGGTGAAGATGGCCTATTTCCAGCTCGGCTATCTCGCCAAGCGGCAGAACATTCTGGCGGGAGACGGACAATTGCTTCAACAGGTCGAACAATCGGCCGAAGCCCGCTATCGCAATGGAATGGGAAACCAGCAGGATGTGCTGCAGGCGCAACTGGAACGCACCAAGCTGCTGCGAGAAATCACCACGAACCAGCTGGAAGCCGGTAAGGTTCAAGCGGAAATGAAGCAGCTTCTCAACCGCCCGCAATCATCGCCCGACATCGACACAACCGAACTCTCGGAAACCGCGGCTGCTTTTACCTATGAGCAATTGCTGGCCGCCGCGAAAATGAACAACCCCGAAATCGCCGGCGCGCAAAAAATGGTCGAGAGGCAAGCATTGCAGGTGGACCTTGCTAAGAAGGACTTCTACCCGGACTTCAACCTTCAATATATGTGGCAGCGGACCGACCCCGCGCAATTTCGCGCCTATTACGTAGTGACGCTCGGCGTCCGTCTTCCCATCTATCGCGGGCGGCGCCAGCAGCCCGAACTGGCCCAGGCCGAAGCAGATCAGAGTGGCGCGAGGAGCGAGCACGAAACGCAGATCCAACAAATCGCCTTCCAGCTTCGACAACAGTTCCTGGAGGCTGAAAAATCGGCAGAGCTGCTCAAGATTTACCGCGAAGGATTAATTCCTCAGGCGCGTGCAGAGCTGCAAGCAGGAATGGCTGCGTATCAATCGAATCGCCAGGATTTTCAAGCCTTGCTCGCTTCCTTCCTCGACGTACTCAAGCTCGACGAAGAGTACTGGCAGACGCTTTCGGAACACGAGACGGCATTGGCTCAAATCGAAGCAGTAACGGGATTGTCGCTGCGCTGAATCACGCAGCATAGGAGCAGGATCATGGAGAACTATCGAAAAGCGTTCATCTTCGCGCTGGTCGGGAACGTAATCTTCATCGGCGCGCTGGCTGGAATCTGGTGGAGCGCCCGAAGGTCTGCCAAAATGCAACACCCGGCCGGTTCCGCGACGAATATTTCGGCGCAACCGGTTCAGGGCGGTTCTTCGGGTTCGGCACCGCCACCGACAGAGACTCCCCTCGCGCCTGTCCAGCTCTCCGCCGAACGATTGCAATCCATCGGCGTGAAGTTTGGAGTGGTAGAAAGGAAACCCGTCCAGGATGAAATCCGGACAACTGGAACTGTCGCCATCGACGAAACCCGGCTGTCCTACGTTCAGACGCGCTTTTCGGGTTACATCCAGAAGGTGTTTGCCGATGCGACGTACAAATATGTTCACAAAGGGCAGCGGCTTTTCACGATCTATAGCCCGGAGCTAGCTGCCGCCGAGCGCGAGTACTTGGTCGCGAAACAGAATGCGCAGGGCCTCTCGCAGAGTACGGTGCCAGGCGTTGCCGCTGGCATCGCCTCGCTGGTCGATGCATCCACGGATCGCCTGAAACAGTGGAACCTCCCGCAGCGCGAAATAGAGCGGCTGCAATCTTCCGGTCAGGCGCAGCAGGAGCTTGAGATCGATTCACCGGTTTCAGGCTACATCACCGAACGGAATGCGCTCCCCAATCTGACTGTTCAGCCTGACACCCGCTTGTACACCATCGCCGATCTTTCCACAGTCTGGGTCCTTGCTCAGGTATTCCAGAATGATCTTGGGCGCGTAAGAGTCGGAGAACCAGCGGCCCTGACGGTC
>JBGPTK010000370.1:0-2966 GCA_041490605.1 Terriglobia bacterium
ACCATATTTGGTCATTCAAATTCATTATTAATTGACAATATATGTGCACAGGTTCCGTTAGGAGCTGCCTACCGGTAGCGAATCGGCCGCTGATATTTTCCCGGCCGGGGCCCGCAAGGCGAACGTAGGTTCCCTGCTTAGTGCAGAGCCGTGGGACCGCCTTTGTGCGTGGGGCGCTTCATTAGGAAAATCAAGGGGAGTACCGCGACGAAGACGGCGCCGAGCAATTCGAATGTTTGATTGAAGGCGACCATCTTCGCTTGCCGGCTGACCATGCCGAACATGACGCCGTAGGCCTGATGCTGAGCAGTGACGGGATCGCTGCCTTTCGAAACAAAGAAGGCTTGCAGGTTCGCCATCATCGAGCGGACTCCGGGACTCATCGCGTTGATGTTCGCTCCCAGCAGTTGAATCTGCGCCTGCGTTTTGCGCGCCACCAGAGTGGTGGCGTTGGCGATGCCGATGCTGCCGCCCAGATTCCGCATCAGGTTGAAGATGCTGGTGGCGTTGCCCATTTGTTCGCGGGGAATGGGATCCATGGTCACCGTGGTAAGCGGCACCCACATCAGCGACATGAAAACGCCCTGCAAAAATTGCGGCCAAAAAACATCCCAATATCCCGCGCTCAGATTCAGCCGGGAAAGCTGGAACATCGTGAATCCCACGCCCAAAAATCCGATCGTCAGCATTTTCCGCGGATCGAATTTAGACATGACGATCCCCACAACGGGCATGGCGATGAACGAGCCCATGCCGCGCGGAAACATGGCGATGCCGGCTTGCAGGGGCGGATATCCCAGCAGCGTCTGCAAGAAAATCGGCAGCAACACCAGGCTGCCATAGAGCACGAAGCCGAGAATGGTCATCAAGAACACACCCGTGCCATAGGTGCGATTGGTGAGGACGCGCAGGTCCACCACGGGATGCGGGATGCGCAGTTCGTAAATGACGAATGCGATCAGCCCGCCAATCGCGATGATGAAAAGTAAAACGATCCAGTGGGCGGAGAACCAATCGGCTTCCTGCCCTTTATCGAGAACGATTTGCAGCGCGGCGACGGCCACCGCGAGCATGCCGATGCCCCAGGTGTCGACCTTGGAAGTCATGCGGCGAATGTAGGCGGGATCGACAATAAAAAGCGAGGTCATGACCAAAGACGCGATGCCGATGGGAATGTTGATGTAGAAAACCCAGCGCCAACTGTAGCTATCCGTCAGCCAGCCGCCCATCACGGGACCGAGCATCGGCGCCACCACGATTCCCAGGCCCCAAAAGCCCATCGCTTTTCCGCGGTCCTGCGGCGGGAATGCTTCCAGCAAGACTGCCTGTGAAATCGGCTGCAGGGCGCCGCCGCAGGCGCCTTGCACGCAGCGAAACAGAATCAGCACCCACAACGAAGGAGCCAGGCCACACAGAAAGGAAGCGATCGTAAACCCGCTGACGGAGGCAAGGAGCAGACGCTTGCGTCCGAAATAATTCGCCAGCCAACCCGTGATGGGCAGAACGATGGCGTTGGCGACCAGATAGGAAGTGAGCGCCCAGGTGGCTTCGTCCACGCTGGCGGAAAGATTTCCGGCGATATGCGGCAGCGAAACGTTTACGACGGTGGTGTCGAGCACCTCCATGAACGTGGAGAGCATCACCGCGACGGCGATGATCCAGGGATTGATGACGCGTTGCGCGGGATTGCCCGCGGCTGCCATCGGCTGGATGATCGCGTCGCTCGCCATAGCTATCGGTACTCACTTGGATGCGCAAGCTCGCGCGCGGTTCCAGGTTCTTCATAATACCGCATCAGGAATGTGCAGTTGCCACGCGTGTGTTCAGAGCGCTTGGTGCGGAGGCGATTTAACCTTGTGGAGGAATCCCTGCATTCCATGGCTCGATCCAATAATCGATCGAGAGCCACAGACTGTAGGAATGCCGCATCAGAGCCAGCGAGAAAATCCCAGCGAACGCCATCCAGGCAAGAAATCGGGGGTTGGTGGAAATGTCGGTGCTTCGCGGCGCCACTCGCAAGAGCAAGCAATATATCGCCACGAGCAATATGGCCGAAATGATGAAATTCAAGAACATCGCGCCCAGGTAATAGCCCGGCTCTCGAAAATACGCGAGACGGCAGACGGGACATTCCGGCTTCATCTGAAAAAATCCGGCGAACAAGCGCCCCTGCTTGCAATTCGGGCAGCGCAAGCGCAGGCCGTTCACAAGCGCATCATGGAATGGCGGCCTTCCGGGCTTTGGCGGCAGAGACTCGACCTCCCGCGGCAACATCTTATCGCCTTACCTCCGCGCCGGAACACGGATTACTTTCCCACGGTGAGCGAAAGATCGGCGGTGCCGATGAATCCGGTGCGGGTGTCGCGCACGCCGAGCCGCAACGTGTATTGGCCGGGCGGCAATTCCAGTTCCATGTGATACGGGAATCCGCCCTTCTCCAGCGCAGCCACGTTTTCCGCCTTCACGCCGGCCTTCGTGCCCACGTCCTGGTGCGCCACCAGCTTGCCGTCCGGCCCGTAGGCCGCGGCATGGAAATCCAGCTCGAAGCGGCGGCCGCCCTTGTCGTCCTGATAGGAAAGCGTGTGCGAATCCACCAGAAAATCGATCTGCAGCTTGGCCTTTTCTCCCAGAGTGCCGGGGGGAGGCACGACGCGCGCGTCAAAAATGATCATCGTGGAAATCGGATTCACCATCGCCATCTCCGCCAGCAGATCAGCATCTTTGTTTCGGTTTTCCTTCACCCACAGCGCGGGATCGGTGGCGTAGTATCCACGGCGGCTGCGCACCTTCAGTCCGGGCTTGTTCACTTCCACCTGGATTGTGCGGAATTTGCCGTCCCAATTCTTGTCTTCGGGAGAATAGCCGAGCACATAGTACGAGGAACCGTCAACGACACTCTGCGCCACGGCGTTATCAATGTCGTTGCGATTGGCCAGAAGCCGCCCGCCCGTCTCGTTCGACAACAG
>JBGPTK010000371.1:0-2953 GCA_041490605.1 Terriglobia bacterium
TCGGGCGCTCCACCATCCTCGAAAATAATATCGTGCAGACCACCGGCTCGGCCGGGGAATCGGTGGCCGCGGGCGTGATCTTCACCATTCCGGCGCTGATCTTTTTGGGTTATTCGCTGAACACCGAATACTGGCGAATTTTCTTTCTGGCGCTAATGGGCGGATGGCTGGGCGTGCTGTTCATGATTCCCTTGCGGCGGCAATTGATTGTGAAGGAGCACGGCAACCTGACGTTTCCGGAAGGCACGGCCTGCGCGGACGTTCTGGTGGCCGGGGAGCGCGGCGGGTCGTTTGCGGGGCGAGTGTTCTGGGGCCTGGGGCTGGGCGGCGCGTATACGTTCTGCATGAACACGATGCAAATGTGGCCGGGGCAGCCGGAATACCGGCCGAGCTGGCTGCCGGGCGCGTCGTTCCGCGCCGCCGTCACTACGGAGTATCTCGGAGTCGGCTACATCATCGGGCCGAAGGTTGCCGGGACGCTGTTTGCGGGGGGCGTGATTTCCTGGCTGGTGTTGATGCCGGCGATAAAATTTTTCGGATCGCTGGCGCCGGGGATGGCGCTTTATCCCAGCACGGTGCCGATTCCGTTGATGACTCCCGATCAATTGTGGGCCAGCTACATCCGGCCGATGGGGGCGGGAGCGGTTGCGGCCGCGGGATTGATTACGCTGGTGAAAACTTTGCCGACGATTGTTTCGGCGCTTTCCGCGGGAATGAAGGATGTGCGCGCGAAGAGCGGCACGCTTTCCGATACCAGCCGCGTCGAGCGGGACCTTTCGATCAAAGTGGTGATCGTGGGATCGCTGGTGATTGTGGCGATGGTGTGGGCGCTGCTGACGTTCAAGCCGATTCCCGGAGCGCAGACCGGATTCATTTCGAATTTAATTGCCGCGTTGTTCGTGGTGGTATTCGGGTTTCTGTTCGTCACGGTGGCGTCGCGAATCAGCGGGTTGATCGGGAATTCCTCGAATCCGGTGAGCGGCATGACGATTGCCACGCTGATGGCCACTTGCGCCATGTTTCTGGTGGCGCACTGGACGGGCGGTTCCTACGCGGTGCTGGCGCTGACCATCGGAGGCGTGGTTTGCATCGCTTCCGCGATTGCCGGCGCCACGTCGCAGGACTTGAAAACCGGCTACCTGATTGGCGCGACGCCGGTGTGGCAGCAGATTGGATTGGTGATCGGCGTGATGGTTTCCTCGTTCGCCGTGGGCGGCACGCTGATCCTGATGAACAAGGGCCTCGAGAAGTATGTGCCGGTGCAAATTCCGATTTCGATTACGCAATTGCCGCAGGGCGTACAGCCTGAAGGCGGCACGTACCCTTATAAAGGAAAAGACTACACGCTGGTGAACGCGCTGGGATCGCACGTGGTGCCCGACGGAAAATATCTTTACGATCCAGCGACCGGGCAAATTGAAATTCAGTGGGTGCAGGGAATCGGAAGCGATAAAGCGGCGGCTCCGCAGGCGCGGCTGATGGCCACGGTGATTAACGGAATTTTGAACCAGCAATTGCCGTGGAGGCTGGTGCTGCTGGGAGTGTTCCTGGTGATTGCCGTGGAATTGCTGGGGATACGCTCGCTGGCGTTCGCGGTAGGATCGTATTTATCCATTGCCACAACCATGGCCATTTTCGCGGGAGGCATGGTGCGCTGGCTGGCGGAAATTGGGCAGGCGAAAAAGAGCGAGGCGGAAAGCGAAGTGAGTCCCGGATCGCTGTATGCGAGCGGGCTGATCGCCGCGGGCGGAGTTTTTGGCTTGCTCGCGATCGCGATTAATCTGCTGCAGGATCCGGAAATTGGCAATCGCTTGCCGCACTGGCTGGCCAGCGGCCTGCATTTGCCGCTGCGCGCGGATCTGTTTGCATTTGGCCCGCGAGTGATGCCGCACTTGAGCGTGGCTCCCATGCTCGGCGTGGTGCTGTTCGTGCTGCTGTGCGTTTCTTTATTTGTGTTCGCGCGCAAGAAGCTGGAGTAAAGAATCGGATGGGTGGCTTGAAAGCGGAACATGCCGGAATTACCCGAAGTCGAAACGGTGGTGCGCGGCTTGCAATTGTCCGTGGTGGGCCGGCGCGTGCTCAGTTTGCGCCTGGGCAAAACCGATTTCATCGACGATCCGGCCGCCATTGAACGCCTGGTGCCGGGCACCCGAATTGCTTCGATCAAGCGATACGGCAAATTTCTGGTGTTTGAACTTCACCCTGCATCCGCAGCGGAAATTCACCACGACCTTTTAATTCATCTGGGCATGACCGGGCAGCTTACTTCGCGGCGCCCGGAAGAGCCGGTGGCGCCGCACACGCACGTTTTTTTCTCGCTGGATGACGGAACTGAATTGCGCTACACGGACGTGCGCCGCTTCGGACGCTTTGCGATAACCGCCAAATCCGAGAGAGAAAAAATTCTCGGCGCTCTGGGACTGGACCCGCTGGAAGCGAGCGAAGAGGAATTTCGCCGGGGATTGAGCGGGCGGCGCGCGCGGATCAAGGCTTTGCTGCTGGATCAAAGCTTCCTGCGGGGCATGGGGAATATTTATACCGACGAAAGTCTGTGGCGCGCGCGGATTCATCCGATGCGATTGGCGGCCAGCCTGAAACGGGATGAGGTTAGGCGGCTTTACCGCGCCGTGCGCCACGTGCTGGAAGAAGCGATTCGGCTGCGCGGCTCTTCGGTTTCCGATTACGTGGATTCCAACGGCGTGGAGGGGGAATTCCAGCTTCGGCATCGCGTTTACCAGCGAAACGGGAAAGGCTGCTTCCGCTGCGGCGCTAAAATCCGGCGCGTCATCGTGGCGGGGCGCAGCAGCCACTTTTGTCCGCGCTGCCAGCGCGCGCCCAGAACAAAACGTCCGTCGCGCCGCCGCGCTCAGCGCAAGCGATAAAGAATGCCCGCTCCGGCGAAGCACAGAACCGCCGCGTACAGGAATCCCGCGGCCGGCGAAACGCCGGACCA
>JBGPTK010000372.1:0-2940 GCA_041490605.1 Terriglobia bacterium
ATAGCGCATGGCCTTCAGCGGATCAATCCCGCGCGAATTGAAAACTCCGCCGCGTGAATCGCTGATGGCGATGACCTTGGCTTTCTTTTCAGAGAAAAGGCGCGCGGCCAGCGATCCCGCATTGCCGAATCCCTGAATCGCCACCGTCGCGCCGCGCAGGGACATTCTTTTTACTTTACACGCCTCTTCCGTGGCGATCAGGCACCCTCGCGCGGTGGCATCGTTGCGCCCTTCCGATCCGCCGATCGAAAGCGGTTTCCCGGTCACCACGCCGAGCGCGGAGTAGCCCACCATCATGGAATAGGTATCCATCATCCAGGCCATGGTTTGCGAGTCGGTGTAAACGTCGGGCGCCGGAATATCTTTTTCCGGCCCGATGATCGGCAGGATTTCCGCCGTATACCGGCGAGTCATCCGCTCGAGCTCGCTTTTGCTCATCCGTTTCGGATCGCAGATAATGCCGCCCTTGGCGCCCCCGTAGGGAATGTTCACCGTAGCCGTCTTCCAGGTCATCCAGGCGGCGAGCGCCTTCACTTCGTCCAGCGTGACGTTGGGATGGTAGCGCAGGCCCCCCTTGGCCGGTCCCCGGGCGATGTTGTGCTGCACGCGGAAGCCCGTGAATACTTTTACCTGGCCATTGTCCATCTTGATCGGGACAGAGACTTCCAGGATGCGCTTGGGCGTTCGCAGCACTTGCCGCAGCCCCTGTTCGAGTTTCAGATGTTCGGCGGCAAGATCAAATTGGATCTGTGCAATACGAAATGGATTCAACTCTTCGCGCGGCGCCATCCGCGGAATCGGTTGGAGAGCTACTTTGGCGACCGTGACCATTTTCTATGCCTCCTGGGGCTATGCTCCTGCCGCCTGCGGCCGCGAATTTAGAAAATGTTCGCGGCACTCCAACGAACAAAAATGAATCTCCTGGCCCGCTTGTTGCAAAGTGATAGCGATCTTGGGTGAGACATGCATGCCGCAAACCGGATCGCGGACCAGGCGCACAGGTTCCGCTCGCACCGGCTGCTGTTGACGCGACTGCTCGCCCGGCTGAAATAACCAGCCGAGTAGCTTTCGGCCTATCCATGTCACAAGGAAAAACCAGAACAGGAACCGAATCACACGGCCCAAAAACTGCACAGTCTGCACGCTTTCCGGCGGCTTCGCCTCGCTTGTCCGTTACAAGTCTGGAGGCGGCCCCCGCGCTGGGCTCGGCTCTGCCACCCAAGGCTAGTATCTTTCTGAATCTTACCTGGTTCCAATTACGTGATCTGCGTCCCGGAACCTGACCTCTAAAGCCCCGCGCCGTAAACTGCGCGAACCTCGGAGTTTAGTCAAGCCTCAAAAGCCCTGTCAACGAAAACCCGGTAAAACTCGAAGATTCCTTCCCGCGGATAATCGGGAACCACGCCTTGAAAAAGTGTGGATTGGCCATATATACCTGATAATGCAAAGGTTAATGCGTCTTCACCCGATCAACAATTTCCCCCTGGTTTCAACCGGCCGCCTCAGGGGATCAGTCCGCGATTTGCGTCTTGCTTGTCGGTTGACCTCGCCAAGCTGCGCGGTTAAGCTTCGCAGGCAGTTGCCTTTATGTGCCATCAAGAAGCGATTCACGGAACCCCGCAAATCCAGATACTCTCCCGAGCGCGTACTTTGAGTGAGTCATCGTGACCGCGGGAATAAACACAGAGCCAATCGATTCGGACCTGGCCTTGATCGAAAGAGTGGTGGCGCGCGACGAGATTGCTCTCGCCCTGCTCTACGACCGCTACTCGGGTTTGGTGTGCGCGGTGGTTACGCGAATCTTGCGGGACGCATCGGCTGCCGAGGAAATTCTTCAGGATGTTTTCCATCAGCTCTGGCGAACTGCGGCGCGATTCGATCCGGCCCGCGGCTCGTTGCCAGGATTCTTGCTCGTCGTGGCGCGTAACCGGGCAATCTCCCGCCTTCGCCAGCGTGGCCCAGATCGAATAGAGGACGATTCCAGCGAAACTCTTGAGAACACGGTAGCGGCGCCATTTTCGCTGGAAACCGCCATCGCACAGCAGCAAATGATGGGCAAGGTAAAAGGCGCCCTCGGCGCGTTGCCCGTCGAGCAGAGGCAAGCAGTCGAGCTGGCTTACTTTGAAGGAATGACGCACAGCGAAATCGCTAAGAAAACGGGCGACCCGCTGGGCACCGTGAAGACGCGGTTGCGCTCGGCAGTCGAAGTATTGAAGCGGACTTTGCAATCATGAACGGACATCCAACTCGGGAAGAAGACTTCGACCTTTACGCCTTAGGGGCGCTGGTGGGCGAAGAGAAGCAGGCGATCGAGACGCACATCGCTGGCTGCGCCCTGTGCGCGCAAAAGCTGGCGGAAGCGCAAGGCCGGATCGCCTTGCTCGCTCTCTCCGCGCCTCCGCATTCTCCGCCGCCGCAGGTACGAGAGCGATTGCTGCGGCAGGTTCGCGCCGAAACTCGAAAGCCAGCGGCTCTGAAGCGGGAGGAGAGCCCTTCCCTGTTCGCCCGCTGGTGGGGCGCCGCGTGGGCGCCCGTCGCACTGGTGCTGGCCCTTTCGACGATCTTCCTGTGGGTGAGCAACGATCGGCTGAATCGCCAGTTGGAAAATCTCCGCGCCGCCACCGAACGGCAGAAGGCCGAGCAGGAAAATGCTCAGCGGCTGCTCGATTTGGTTACGGCTCACGACACTCTCGCAGTCACGCTTGCCCCCAGCCCCGATTTGCCCGGAACCAGCGGCCGTGTTCTCTACAACGCCCGGCTGGGAGTGGTGCTGTATAACGGCATCTTGCCGGCGCCGCCCGCGGACAAAACTTATCAATTGTGGCTGGTCCCTGTGTCCGGCAATCCGCTAAGCGCCGGCGTCTTCACTCCCACGGCGGATGGATCTGGCTCCATGCTGCTGACGCCGCTGCCTCCCGGCATTGCGGCAAAAGCCTTCGC
>JBGPTK010000373.1:0-2931 GCA_041490605.1 Terriglobia bacterium
AGGCCGAAAATATCGTAAACGGAAAGGTCGAAATTCAAGCGAGAAAGGGCCAGGACGCGATCTCGCGGACCGACGGCAAAGCGCTGATTGATGTCGAGCACCGTATTTACCGCGCCGCGATGGTCGATCATCACGCCCTTGGGCAGGCCGGTCGAGCCCGAAGTGTAGATGATGTAAGCGAGGTCTTCCGGCTTCTGCCGCGTGCGTGGGCCTGTGGAGCCGGAATTACTGGCGGGCATCAAATCGACAGCCAGCACTTCCACTCCCGCGGGCAGGTTCAAATTCGGCTGCAGGGCCGATTGAATGAGAACGATTTTCACATCGGTCTGCTCGAGGAGATAGCGCTGGCGTTCCGCCGGCAATCCGGGATCGACCGGCAGGTAGGCGGCGCCGGCGAATTGGATGCCCAATACCGCGGCGATCTGTTCCCAGCCTTTTTCCATCAACACCGCAACCAACTGGTTGGGCTGCACGCCCCGCGAGAGCAGTTGCTCTTCGACGCCGCAGGCGCGCTGGAATAATTCCGCGTAAGTGAGCTTGCGCGATGGCGTGCTCACCGCGATGTGATTGGAGCGTTTCTCAACCTGCTTGAGGAAAAGATTGTGAAGCAACTCATCGGAAAGATGGGCCGAGGTGTGGTTCACGCGCCGGCGGATTTCGAGCTGGTTTGCCGGCAGTAATCTTCGAGTGTTTTCAGAGAGACTGCGTTGCCAACTGGATTCATCGGATGCCAACTGCACCAGAAAGTTTTGATACGCGCTGAACAGGTTATCGAGCAGGCCCGGCGGAAAGAGTTCGTCAACCGCGTCCCAATTGATTACAAGCTCGCCCTGGTCTTCCTGGACGATGAAGTCCAGATAGACCTGAGGCGTCTGGCTGAGGGCATAGACGGTGCTGCCGAGCGTGCTGGTGGAAGTGGTGGATGCGTTCTGATCGCCCAGGTTCAGCAGGCTGGTAAAAATCACGGGCATGATCGCTTTGGGACCGGCGCCCTGGATTCGAATGAGTTCGCGCATCACGCGAATGCCGCTGAAATAGCGGTGATCCATGTCCTGCCAAAGCTGTTCCTGAATCTGACGCGCGCGCGCTTCGAAAGTAGGCTGCTTCAAGCTGTCGACTTCAAGCAGGGTCACCGTCGTGAAATCGCCCAGGATGTCATTCGACTGCTGGTGCAAAGGAAGCCGGTTGAATAGCGTCAGATTGAGCGTAAAGCGGGAATTCTTGCTCCAAATGGAGAGCAATTCGGCATAGGCGGAAAGCAGGGTTCCGGCGGGCGTGGAATGGAATCTAGCGGACTTGTCTTTCAGGTTTTTCCAGGTGGCCGCATCGATACGGGCCTGGCGCCGGCTGAATTTGGGCTGCGCGATCGAAGCGGGATTTTTGGCCAGCGGCAATTCCGGCGACGGGGGAAGGGTGGGGACGCGCTTCATCCAGTATTCTTTCGACTCACGATAGTCTTCCGAATCGTCGAGAGCAGCGGCGGCGGAGAGATAGTCGCGGAACGAAAGTTCGAGCGGAGGGAAGACCGTCTGGGGATCGTGATAGAGCCGGGCCAACTCACCGAAGAAAATCTGGAAACTGCGGCCATCGGAAATCAGCAGATCGACGCTGATGTGCAGAAGGCTGCGGCGAGAATCGAGATGCGAGACGCGAAATTCGAAGAGCGGCCAGTGGTCCGTAGGACGCAACTGGTGGGACATTTTCTGCCGGAGCGCATCCAGGTGTTTGGCGGCCTGCGCTGGCTCTTTTTTGCGGAGATCGAAGGATTCGACGCGGTATTCCGGGGCGTTTCGCAGAATCTGCTGGCGGCCATCGGGCAAAATAATGCAGCGCAGCATTTCATGGCGCGCGATCAGCTTTTGCAGCGCGCCTTCGAAGCGCTCCTGATTCCAGTCCGTAATTTCGAGTTCGGCATAGCCCTGGCAGGAGATGTTGCCCATCTCCACGCCGCCGGAACTGCCGATCAGATAAGCCTGCTGAATATCATTCAGGGGAAATGGTTCATAGCGGTTCTGCAGATCGGGACGAACCTGGGCCGGAGCATCGGCCTTCCGGGCAGGCTGCTGACGGCGCGCAGCCGAAAGCCGCAGCGCTAATTTCGTGCGCTGCTCAACCGACAAAGCATTCAATTTGTCCGACGGGCTCATTCCACTTCGCTCCAGCTTTCGGGCCCTTCTTCTCCCTGTTTCCGTCCGGCTCGCGATCGCTCTTAATGATTCCGTTCTTGTTGCATCTCGCCGATTAATTCGTCCAGCAGCCCCGCGTCCGCCTGCTGGAGGAGTTTTTCTTCCAGATGTTTTGCCTGCGCACTGAGCACGGGTGTTTCCATGAAGGCTTGCAGCGAGAAATCGACGTTGAACATCTGGCGCAGCTTGAAAGCGATTTGCAATGCCGTGAGGGAATGCCCTCCCAAATCGAAGAAATTGTCGTGGCGGCGAATTCTTCCGGCGCCGAGCACTTCCGCCCATGCCTGGGCGATCATTTGCTCGATTTCGCCCTGGGGCGGATCGTCCACAGATTCCGTGTTCACCGCCAGGGAGGAAACGGCAGGCAGAGACTTACGGTCAACCTTTCCATTGGCCGTCAGCGGCAGGCTTTCCAGAAAAACAAAATGGGAAGGGATCATGTAATCGGGGAGAGTGGATTCGAGCGCTGCTCGCAACGAATTCGACGTGGGTGATTCTCCGGCTTTGGCAACGAGGTAGGCGGCGAGGCTCTTATTTCCAGATGGTTCGTCGCTGGCAACAACCACGGCCTGCCGCACGCCCGGTTGTTGCTCGAGCGCTGCTTCGATTTCGCCAAGTTCGATGCGGAAGCCGCGAATTTTCACCTGAAAATCGGCGCGGCCCAGGAATTCGAGATTTCCATCGGGCAGGAAGCGCGCGATATCTCCCGTGCGGTAGAGGCGGCCACCTTTGCGGAGGGGATCGG
>JBGPTK010000374.1:0-2924 GCA_041490605.1 Terriglobia bacterium
CCGCGCAAGGTTCAGGATGAAATCATCCGGAAACACTTGCGCTTCTACATAATCGACGGCTACAAAGTGGCGCGGGAAGCCGGCATGGGCAACCGCATCAATACCATCATGCAGACCTGTTTCTTCGCCATCAGCGGAGTTTTGCCGCGCGAAGCAGCCATCGAAGCGATCAAGAAGGCCATTCGAAAAACCTACGGCAAGCGCGGCGATGCGGTGGTTCAGAAAAATTTCGAAGCGGTGGATGCCACGCTCGCGCATCTCTCGCAGGTTCCGATTCCCGAAAAAGTCACCAGTGTTTTCGATATTTTGCCTCCTGTCTCTGATCGAGCCCCGGCATTTGTGCGGGACGTGCTCGGCGCCATCATTGCCGGGCGTGGCGATGAACTCCCGGTCAGCGCCATGCCGCCCGACGGAACTTTTCCAACCGGCACGGCCCGCTGGGAAAAGCGCAATATCGCCCAGGAAATTCCGGTGTGGGACGAGGATCTTTGCATTCAGTGCGGCAAGTGCGTTCTGGCCTGTCCGCACGCCGTCATCCGCGCAAAAATATATGACGGTTCCGCGCTCGCCGGCGCGCCGGGTACGTTTAAATCTTCGAAGCCCCGCTGGCGCGAATTCGAAACCCTGCGCTACACCCTTCAGGTTGCGCCGGAGGACTGCACCGGCTGCCGCCTGTGCGTGGAAGCTTGTCCCGCGAAAAGTAAAAGCGAAGTGAAACACAAAGCGATCAACATGGAGCAACAAGCGCCTCTGCGAAACTCCGAAAAAGAGAATTGGGATTTCTTCCTTTCCATCCCGGATTTCGATCGCGGCCGTCTCTCCTTCTCGCAAGTGAAGGACGTGCAGCTCCTTGAACCACTCTTTGAATTTTCCGGCGCTTGCGCCGGATGCGGCGAGACTCCTTACATCAAGCTGCTGACCCAGCTTTTCGGGGACCGGCTTCTCATCGCCAATGCCACCGGTTGCTCTTCTATTTACGGCGGCAACTTGCCGACGACGCCTTACACCGCGAATGCCCAGGGCCGCGGCCCGGCATGGTCCAATTCGCTGTTTGAAGATAACGCTGAATTCGGCCTGGGGATGCGCCTTGCCGTCGACAAGCAGGCCGATTACGCGCGGGAACTGCTCCGCCATTTCGCGAGCCCCCTGGGCGAGCGCTTCGTCAGCGAAATTCTGCAAGCCGATCAATCCAGCGAATCGGGCATCACCGCGCAGCGGGAACGCGTCGCGGAACTCTGCCGCAAGCTCGCCGAGCATGACTCCGGAGAAGCCCGCGACCTTCTCGCGGTTGCCAACGCTCTGGTCCGCAAGAGCGTGTGGATCGTCGGAGGCGATGGGTGGGCTTATGACATCGGGGCGGGAGGTCTGGACCATGTTCTCGGCTCCGGCGCGAATGTAAACGTGCTGGTCCTCGATACCGAGGTCTATTCAAACACGGGCGGTCAGATGTCGAAGTCAACTCCTCGCGCCGCCGTCGCAAAATTTGCCACCGGAGGAAAGCAGACCGCGAAGAAAGATCTTGCGATGGAAGCCATCAGCTACGGCTCGGTGTATGTGGCGCGTGTGGCCATCGGAGGCGGCGATACGCACACGGTGAGGGCGTTCCTCGAAGCGGAAGCCCACAACGGTCCGTCACTGATCATCGCGTATAGCCACTGTATCGCCCACGGTTACGACATGGCATTCGGACTGAACCAGCAGAAAGCAGCCGTCCAATCGGGCTACTGGCCGCTGATTCGCTACAATCCGGATCTGCGCCGCGAAGGCAAGAATCCATTCCAGCTTGATTCCAAAGCGCCCAGCATTTCGCTCAAGCAATATGCCTACCAGGAAGCTCGCTACACCATGCTCGCTCGCAGCAACCCGGAAGCGGCGCGTGCCTTGCTTCAAATGGCGCAAGAAGACGTGGATCGCCAGTGGCATGTCTATCAGAATCGCGCATCCATGCCCGGCCAGAAAGTTCCGGCGGCCGAAGTTGTCGAAGAGTCCAAGCCCGTTGCCAGCACCTCAACGAAAGGACGGGAACAAGAATGATCGACCTCACCACGAAATATCTTGGCCTCGCATTGAAGAACCCTTTGGTTGCCTCGGCTTCTCCGCTAACGGAGTCGCTGCCGGGCATCAAGCGCCTTGAAGATAACGGCGCCGCCGCCGTCGTCTTGCCGTCTCTTTTCGAGGAGCAATTGACGCTCGAGGCGGAAACGCTCAATGGCGATCTCTCGCGCGGCGCCGATACCTTCGGCGAATCGCTCTCCTACTTTCCCGATCTTACGAATTACAATTCAGGCCCCGACGGCTATCTCCACCTGATCCACCAGGCGAAAGCCAGTGTGGATATCCCCGTTATTGCCAGTCTGAACGGCGTCACCGAAGGCGGTTGGATTCGCTACGCCAAGTTGATGGAGCAGGCCGGAGCCGACGCGATCGAACTGAACATCTATGGCATTGCCACCGACCCGGACCGCACAGGCTCCGATGTGGAACGCGATTATTGCAACCTCGTGCGCCGGGTGAAAGAGAGCATCCGCATTCCCGTGGCCGTCAAACTCTCCAGTTCGTTCACGTCCATGGCCAGCATGGCCAAACAACTCGACTTGGCCGGCGCCGGTGCGCTGGTTCTGTTCAACCGGTTCTACCAGCCGGACTTCGATCTTGAACTTCTGGATGTTGTGCCCAATCTCGCCCTAAGCTGCTCGGAAGAACTGCTTCTCCGCCTGCATTGGGTGGCCATCATCTTCGGCCGCGTCGACGCGGACCTTGCAATCACGGGCGGTGTGCACACCGCTCTCGATGTTCTTAAGTCGGTGATGGCCGGGGCGTCCATCGCGATGATGACTTCCGCGCTCCTCCGCAACGGAATTGAACATCTGGCCACGGTTCGCACCGGAATTCTCGAATGGATGGAAGAACACGGCTACCAGTCC
>JBGPTK010000375.1:0-2877 GCA_041490605.1 Terriglobia bacterium
CGATCTCTCTTCTCCGTTGGAATGGCCATCTTTGCCGAGCGGCGGAGAAACCCGCTATTCCTCAAGCATTGGCGATTTACTCTGGATTCCTCTCCCGCAGGAGCGGGATCGGAATGACATCCACTGCATTCTTTCGCGGAATCCTCTTGCTCGCCCGAAACATTTCCGGGAAGGGACGCGAGGAATTCGCATTGCCTGGAATGGCCATCCTTGCCGAGCGGCGGAGAAACCCGCTATTCGTCAAGCATTGGCGATTGACTCTGGATTCCTCTCCCGCAGGAGCGGGATCGGAATGACACCAACCGCAGTTTCTCGCAGAGAATTATCGTTCTCTGTTCATCGGGAACATTTATGGTTTCGCGGCATTTGCCGGAGCGCCGGGCGAAAGAACCCGGTAGGTGACAATCTGAGCGGATTTCAACAGGCGCAGGGGCGGCTTGATTTCGTAAGTCTCTTCGAGGGAAATAATTTCGCCGCGCGCCGTGGGCCAGGCGTCAACCGTATTTACCGCCGTAACCGGAATTTCGCAAATTCCCCTGGCGGAGCCGTAGCGCCACAAAACGATTCGTTGCGAATGCTGCTCGTTGCTTTTGAAGAATCGCCCCATCGCGCTGTAAACGGAAAAGCTTCCCACGGCGATTTGGGCCGCCTCATTCACGCGCAATTTCTGGAACTCGCTGTGCGCCACGCCGGGCCCGGCCTTGCGAATTTGTTTTCCGTCTTTTGCATCGAGCCAGACCAAATCCGATCCCAGGGCCACGATTTGCTTTCCATCACCACTCCACAGCAAATCCTCGGCGGCAATTTTCTTGCGCCATAGAGCATTTCCCGAATCCGCGGCGAAAAGAAAAAGATCGGCTTTCCCGGGCCACTGTTGGGCGCGCAGCAACACGGCAAGCTGATTGCCATCCGGCGAAAGCCGCGGCTCGGTCCATGTATTCGAGGAGGGCAGCGCCAGTTTTATATCGCGCGCCACTTCTCCCGAGGAAGCGTAATAAATCCGCAGTTCCACGGGGCCGGCCGCCACCGCGTCCGCCAGATACGATTCCGCCGGCCAAAACGAAACCGCCAGTTCGTTTTGGCCCCAGGACATTTTCCCCGGATACGATTGTGTTGCCGCGTCCTGGCCGATCAGGAACCGCACTTTTGCCGAAGCTCGATCGATCACCCACACGGCGCCGGTGGTGCGCACCGCCAATTGTTTTTCGTCCGGTGAGAACGCAACTTCCTGCACGCGCCACGGAATTCCGGGCGGCAATGCCGGCGGCACCAATTCCACGCGTTGCGTCACGCCGGTATCGCGATTGTGCAAATCGAGCGCGGCGCCGGTGGTGGTGTGCACCCAGTTGGCCAGATATTTTCCGTCCGCGGAAACCGCGATCGCCGTGCCCGGCGGCACCGATTCCCGCGACACAACTTCCAGTTCGTTGCACAGGGAAAGCGCGGTCTGGGGCACGGTGGTATCTTTTTTTGGATTTCGAAGCGGACCCTGCGCTTGAGCTGTGACGGAAAAAATAATCAGCGCCGCGGCCGCGGCGAGCATTGGGCTTCGGAAGGGGAGCCGGGTAGCCATCGTCAGCAGCCTCTAGTTTGACCCAATCCGGCGCGCGCCGCTATACTATAGAACTCGCCCCGGCCTAATTCATACGCGGCCAGGCGAGGCGCCGGCTTTTCCGTACCCGCCGTTTTCGGACGATCCGAAAATACCTAGGAGCAACACATGGTTAAAGCGACCCAACTGCGCCCCGGAATGATTATTCGCCACGAAGGCGATTTATACACCATCTTCAGCGTCGATCACCGCACGCCGGGCAACAAGCGCGGAGCGATGCAAACGAAAATGCGCAGCCTGCGCAGCGGCTCCATTGTGGACTACCGCTTCCGCGCCGAGGAATTTGTGGAGCGCGCCGTGCTTGAGGAAGTGGAATTCGAATTTCTTTACAGTGACGCCGAAGGACAGCACTTCATGAACGTGCAAACCTTCGAGCAGATCAATTTGACCAAGGAACTGCTGGGCGACGCGGTGGATTATTTGATCCCCAATTTGCCGGTGAAAGTTGTATTTTACGAAGGCAAGCCGATCGGAATTTTGCTGCCGGATACGATTGACATGACGGTGGTGGATACCGAGCCGAGCATTCAGAAAGCCACGGCCAGCGCGGTGATGAAACCGGCCAAACTCGAAACCGGGCTGATCGTCAACGTCCCGCCGTTCGTCGGCAACGGCGACAAGATCAAGGTGGATACTTCCGAAGGCCGCTACATCCAGCGCGTGCAGTAATTTTTTTGGCGGCCGTCAGTAAGCAGAAAGAACCTCTTAAATAAAATCGCTGCTACTCAAGTATTTGGGAGCTTCTCGGGATTCCCGGCCAGAGGGCGGGCTCGGAATGACCACGCGATGAATTGCCGCAAGAGGGACGCGGCTGAACAGGCTACGGAAAAAGTCCGAAACTGCTCTGCGATGGGATGGCCACTGCTAATTAGCGCAGGAGTAAATCTCTACTACTCAAGCATTTAGGATCAACTCTGGATTCCTCACCCGCCCGGGGCGGGTTCGGAATGACCATGCGATGAATTGGCGCAAAAGGGGCGCGGCTGAAGCCGGCCCCTACATGAAGAGAAGGAAGGGCGCGGCCCTTCGAGGCTCAGGGTAAACAAGAGCCGGCGCCTACATGCGCGGGCGCCATGCGCAACGGGGGCTAGTATTCGGTGGCGGCGGAAGATTTTTTCGCGCCAAAGACGCGCGCGAAAATCGCGTCCACCGAACGAAGCTGCCGCTCCAGGCTGAATGTTTTCTCGAGCTGGGCCGGTTTCAGGAATCTGGCGATGTTGGGGTCGGCGGCCACGCGATCGCGAAAACTGGATTCGGCTTCCCAC
>JBGPTK010000376.1:0-2874 GCA_041490605.1 Terriglobia bacterium
ACCCACGCCACTCAGCGCAATGAACGCAAATGCCAGCAAAAGAGAGTAAGGGATCGTGGCGACCGCCAGAAGAATGCAACAACCCCCGAACAGCATCGCCGCTGCCGCATGGTGGCGGCGTTCGTGCGCTTTATCCGAGTGCCGGCCGACAACGATAAGGGACGCCGCCCCCACAACGAAAGGCAGCGTGTAGAGAATCCCCGTCGACAGGCTGCTCAATCCCTTGAATTTTCCCATTGCGCTCGGCAACCAAAACAGTAGTCCCATTTGTCCGCTCACGAAACAAAAGTACACCGCGGACAAAACCAGCACCTGAGGTCGAAACAACGAGCGTAGATATGGGACCGTTCCCGAGCCTTCTAGTTCGATGGATTCCTTGCGCAGCGTGGCCGCCAACGCTTCACGTTCTTTCTGCGGCAGCCATTTTGCTCCCTCTGGATGGTCCTGAATCAACGCGAGCCACACCGCCAGCCAAGCCAACGGAAGCGCCCCCTCGGCAATCAGCATCGTGCGCCAACCCCAGTGGTCCAACATCCAACCGGAAAAAGGCGCTGACAAGATCACCGCTCCGGGCAAGCACACGAACCACAGGGCGTTGGCGCGCGCACGTTCCCCGCGCGAAAACCAGTGCGACAACAAAATCAGCGTAGCGGGAAAAACCCCACTCTCCGCCACTCCCAAAAGCAACCGCAGCAGCAGCAATTCGTGATACGTGCGGGCAAAACCACAGCCCACCGCAAATATGGCCCACGCCACCAACAGAACGCTGATGAATTTCTTCGGGCTCCACCACTTCGCCAAATGCCCGCCCGGAATCTGCAGCGCTAGATAACCCCAATAGAAAATCCCCGCAACCGTTCCCGCCTGCTGCGGATCCAAATGCAAATCATGGCTGATCCGAGGCAAAGCCAGCGATATGTTTGTGCGGTCGATAAACGCAATCGTGTACATCACAAACGCGATAGGAATGATCCGAGTCCAACGCGGGGAGGTGTCATTGGCAGCCATACTGTCGAATCTGTCGAGCTCCCTTGTGTCTCAACGTTGGCCCTAGCGATTGATCGGCAAGCAGTTCGAGCCGTGCGTGAGACTTGCGTCACTCAACGTTCAAGAGTGTGACCCGTCGAACTCCGGGCGAAAACATGCTCCCACCGCACGATTCCCCGCTTCAAGACGCCGAGCGCCCCGAGTTGTACCAATGGAAAACCCTACCGATGGCAAGGATCTGAGCTACGACATTCTGGAGCCGAGGGCGAGAGTTGAACTCGCGACCTGCCGATTACGAATCGGCTGCTCTACCACTGAGCTACCTCGGCCCGTCAAACCACCTTAGCATCCGCGGAAAATTCCTGTCAATTCATCCGCGGAAACACCGTTCATTCACCGGGAAAACGGATACATCACCCAACCGATCCCGATGCCGATCAGCAGGAATAAACACAGAGACCACACGATGTATTTCACGCGTTCCAGAGGCGGTCTGCGACTCAGAAATCCGAATGCTACCGAAATCGCCAGCGCGAACAGCAGCATCGCCTGAAAGTGGCTGAGCTGGAAGGTCATCGCCGCGCTCAGGCCTTTCGTCCGCGCGCCGCTTCATAAGCATGCAGCGCCGCCAGCAAATTCAAAACGCCTGCGGCCGCTAGGAATCGCGTTCCGTAATCGCCGTCGGCGTGCGACACGTCCGGTCCATTTGTCTCCAGCGATTTCGCCACCAGATAGAAACTCCCCGTACCCAGATCCGCGATGTATCCCAGTGAAGCAAACGCGTCCCCGCCGTTCGACGTGAACAAATTCCCCCGCATTCCTGCGCCGACCACCACGAGTGCTCCCACAGTCAGAAAACACGCCAGTGCCCGCCCCCACATCTTCTGCAAGGCGTGCCCCAGCCCAGGCAGGATCCACGCCGCCACGCCGATTCCCATGGCTAGCGTTTCGCGCCTCGAATCGCGCGGCGCGGCCTCCGTCGTTTGCGTTTCCTCCGTCATCCCTCGTCCCGTCTGCGCATCAACGCTGTTTCGGTTACGCCAGGAGCGCCAAGATTTCGTTTTGGACCGCCCCGGTCACGCGCGCTTCGCGCTCTCCCACGTATACGTTTAACTCCGTGCGAATCCCGAATTCTTTCAAATAAATCCCCGGCTCAATCGAGTTGCACGTTCCGGGGATCAAGTGCCGTACGTCGCGTGTCTCCAAGCCATCCATGTTGGCGCCATTGCCATGCACTGCTTCTCCGATGCTGTGCCCCGTCCGATGAAAAAAGTATTTCCCGTAGCCCGCCTTCTCGATCACGCCCCGCGCCGCTTTGTCCACCTGCCAGCCCTGCAAAGGCTTCCCAGCGGCAACATTCGAGCGAATCAGCTCCACTGCCTTATCTCGCGCCTCCCGCACAATTCCAAAGACCTTCGCATATTTCTCCGGAACCTTAGCGCCCAGAAAACCCATCCAAGTCACATCGTAGTAGACGCTTCCCGCCGTTTTCGTCTTGCCCCACACATCGAGGAGCAGCAAATCGCCTTCGCGAATCGGCGACGACTTTCCCGGCTGCGGCCCGTAATGCGGATCGCTCGCGTGCGCACCAACCGCTATGTCCGGCCCTTCCTCTCGAACGATTCCCGCCGAATCAAACTCTCGCAGAATCCATTGCTGGAGATCGTATTCCGTGAACGTCTTCTTCTCGCGCACATTCCTCGCCGCCTCTTGAAACGCTCCGTGGACGATCTGGTCGATCGCCACGCCGGCCTGCAGATGCGATTGCAGCTGCTCCGGGGTCCAGCAAGCTTCATACTTCTGCACCAGGTCCGCCGAACTCACCACTTTCACGCCCGCGCTCCGCACCAGCTCCACCGTGCCCGCATCCACCATCGCCACGTACGG
>JBGPTK010000377.1:0-2813 GCA_041490605.1 Terriglobia bacterium
ATCGGGGCGAAGCAAATCGTCTCGCCCTCCCGGCTTCCAAAGCGATTCGCGCTGGTCGGATATTTCGGCTGCGGAAGATCGTGTCCCGCTTCGGCTCGAATACCATAGTGCCGCCGCGAGCGCCGCGGCGTTTTCGGCGCCGGGGTCTTCGGCCGGGGCTGGCGGCCTCTGCAGCAAGTCATCCAGCCAGCGCGTATGGATTTCACCGCGCACGAATTCCGGCTCCCCCAGGATCCTCCGAAACAGGCCAAGGTTCGTGGTAATCCCGCTTACATAATATTCGGCCAGGGCGCGCCGAAGCCGGGCAATGGCTTCCTCGCGATCGGCGCCCCACGCGATCAATTTGCCCAGGAGCGGATCGTAGTCGGTCGGCACGGTCCAGCCCGCGTAGACGCCCTCATCCAGGCGGATTCCCGGACCAGTCGGCACACGCCGCTCCACCACTTTCCCCGGCGAAGGATAGAAATTATTATCGGGATCTTCGGCATAAATCCGGCATTCGATGGCGTGTCCACGCAGGGCAATTTCAGATTGCGCAAAAGGCAGCGGCTCGCCGGCTGCGATGCGGATTTGCAGTTTTACCAGATCGAGCGACGTGACCATCTCGGTCACCGGATGTTCCACCTGCAGCCGCGTATTCATTTCCAGGAAATAAAAATTGCGCGCGGCATCCACCAGGAATTCGCACGTCCCGGCGTTCGTGTAATTCCCCGCGGCCGCGATTTTTACCGCGGCCTCTCCCATCGCCTTCCTCAGCTCGCGAGTCATAATGGGGGAAGGTGATTCTTCCATTACTTTTTGATAGCGCCGTTGCACCGAACACTCGCGCTCTCCGAGATAGACGATGTGCCCGTGCTCGTCGCCCAGTACCTGAATTTCCACGTGTCGTGGCCGCGCCAGATATTTTTCCAGATAGAGCCGCGCGTCCCCGAAAGAATTCAATGCTTCGGAAGAAGCGTCGCGCCAGGCGGAAGTAAACTCCCCTTCGTTTTCCACCAGGCGCATTCCTTTTCCGCCGCCACCGGCCACAGCCTTCAGCAGTACCGGAAAGCCAATTTCGCGCGCGATGGGCTGCGCCTCGCCCACGCTCGTGACCGGATCGATCGTCCCCGGCGCCGTTGGCGCGCCCACTCGCTTGGCCATCTGCCGCGCCGCTGTTTTCGAGCCGAGCTGTTCCATCGCTTCGGGCGAGGGGCCGATAAATTTCACGCCCGCCTTCGCGCACTCCCGGGCCAGCTCGGGATTTTCAGCAAGGAAGCCATAACCGGGGTGCAGCGCATCGCATCCGGCCAGTCGCGCCACGCTCAGCAATTTGTCGATCACCAGGTAGCTTTCGCGCGCCGGCGAGGGGCCAATGGGATACGCTTCATCGGAAAGCCGGACGTGCAAGGCGGCGCGATCGGCCTCGCTGAACACCGTCACCGCGCCAATGCCGAGCTCGCGGCAGGCGCGCAGGATGCGCACGGCAATCTCCCCCCGATTTGCGATCAGGATTTTCCGGAACATGTCCAGCACTCTCGCGAATCCGCGATTCTAGCATGTCCTACTGGGCCGCACGTGCCGGGGACGCTCGCGTCTTCAGGTCCCCGCCATTGTTCGGTCGCCTGCTTGCGGATCGATCGCTCCCTCGTTCGAGCGGCCGCCAACAGGCTGGGGATCCCAGGCCGCGCCGCGTACTTTTTCATCATCGCACCCGCTTGTTGTTACACTGTTGACACCCCCCTGCCGCTCCCATAGAATTTGCAGCGATAGTGGTTATTTATCCGTTGCCCCGCAATCTTTCGGTTCAGGAGACTATTCGATGAAACGGATTCTGCTGGTGTTCTTGCTGTTGGGCGTAGTCCTTCCACTCGCAGCGCAAACTCCGGCCCCTGCCGCGCAGGGGCGGAAGAAGCGCGTCGCGGTCTTTGATTTCGATTACGCAACTGTCCGCACCAATTCGTCTGCTCTGTTTGGATCGGACATCGACGTCGGAAAAGGGATCGCGGACCTCATCGTCAACGATTTGGTGAAGGACGGCACCTATTCCGTCATCGAACGCAAAGCTCTGGACAAAATCATGGCCGAGCAGAATTTTTCCAACAGCGACCGCGCCAATCCCAACTCGGCGGCCAAGCTCGGCAAGCTTCTGGGCGTGGACGCGATCATTATCGGCAGCATTACCCAGTTCGGCAACGAAACCAAAAACACCAATATCGGTGGGGGCGGTGGGAACTGGGGCGGCTACGGAATTGGCGGCTTCGGACATAAAAAGAGCAAGGCCTTCGTGGGGATTGACGCGCGCATGGTGGATATCGACACGGCGGAAATCCTGGGAGTGGCCGAAGGCAAGGCCGAGTCCTCGCGCGAGAGCACCTCGATGACCGGTGGCGGCGGCAATTGGCACGGCTTCGGCGCCGGCCACGCCGATTTCGGCAGCAGCGATTTCCAACAGACTATCATCGGCGAAGCCGTGAAGAAGGCCACCGACGATCTCTGCACCGGCCTGGTTGCGAATAACGGCAAGCTGCAGGCGCGCACCATCAGCGTCACCGGCCTGGTCGCTGCTGTTGACGGCGGGCAGATCGTCCTCAACGTGGGCGCCAAGGCCGGACTGAAGGTCGGCGATCAATTGTCCGTCGAGCGCGTGACCAAGGAAATCAAGGATCCCGCCACGGGCGCCGTGATTCGCAGGTTGAGCACGCAGGTCGGCGTAATTCAAGTTACCGACGTGGACGACGTCTCTTCGGTCGCCAAGGCGGTCTCCGGCACCGACTTCAAGGTGGGGGACCTGGCCAAGACAACCACTCAATAGATCCCGATTATATTTTCGG
>JBGPTK010000378.1:0-2795 GCA_041490605.1 Terriglobia bacterium
CGTCGGCTCGTCGAGCAGCAGCAATGCCGGTTGCTGCGCCAGCGCGCGCGCCAGGATTACGCGCTGCTTTTCGCCGCCGGAAAGTTCATCCATCCAGCGCTCCGTCAGATGTTCCACGCTCACTCGCTTCAGCGCCTCCGCGGCCATGCGGCAATCGTCCGTCGTCTCGAATCGCAAAAGCCGTCCATACGCGTAGCGCCCCTGCAGCACGTATTCCCAAACGCGCAGTGGGAAAAGCAACGCGCTTTCCTGCTGGACCAGCGCGATGCGGCGGGCGCGCGAGCGCGGGTCGAGTTGGCTCGCTTCCTGACCGTCGACCAGCACGCGACCGGACAATGGCTTCAAAATTCCGGCCAGCAAACGCAGCAATGTGGATTTGCCGCTGGCATTGGGTCCCAGGATGGCCACAAGCTCGCGTGACTTCGCCTGAAAACTAACCGGCTCGACGGTAAATCGCGGCGCACTCGGATCGCCGGCCGGATAAATATAGGTGGCCTGCTCGACGCTCAATCGCTGATCGCCCGGCGTTTGCACCAGACGCGCGGGGCCGGCGGATTGCGCAGGCGCTATGCCGTAATCGGGAGCTTCCGGACTCAACGTAATCTCCGCCTCAACAAGTAGATGAAAACCGGCGCGCCCGCCACTGCGGTCATCGCGCCCACCGGCAGCTCTGTTGGCGCGACGATGGATCGCCCCAGCGTGTCGGCCACCACGATGGCGATCGCGCCGCCAATCGCGGAAGCGGGAATCAGCAAACGATAATCGGAGCCGAAGAGCATTCGCATCACGTGCGGGATCAGCAAGCCTACATATCCGATTGCTCCGCTCACCGATACCGCGATGCCCGTCAAGAGCGACGCGGCCACGTACACAACTATTTTTATTCGCCCAACATTTACGCCCAGGTGCCGCGCCTCCTGCTCACCGGTCAGAATCAAATTCAAATCCGATGCGGTGGTGTAGATGGCGCCGGCTGCAAAAACCACCACGGCAAATAAAAATCCCAGATGGATCGGCGGAGCCGAAGTGAGGTCGCCCATCAGCCAGAAAGCCATGCCGCGCAGATCGCGGCCCGAGAGAGTGGTCATCAGGAACATGATCACCGCGGAAAGAAATGATGCCGAAATAATTCCCGCCAGCAAAAGCGTCGGACTGTCGAGCTGCCCGCCCCGCCGCCCGAGATAATAGACGGCGGCAATCGTCAGCCCCGCGCCCGCGAAGGCCAGGCCCTGCATCGCCAGTGGAATGTGTGGAAAAGCAATTAGCGAAACAATAGCGCCCAAAGCGGCGCCGCTCGAAACTCCCAATACATACGGGTCAGCCAGCGGATTGCGCAGCAGGGCCTGAAAGCTGGCGCCGGAAACGGAGAGCGCCGCCCCCACCAGAATTCCCAGCGCGATTCGCGGCAAGCGAAGATCGAAAACGATTAAGCGGTACTGCGATGGAATTCGATCCATTTGGCCGAGCGCGCCGCGCGCCAGCGTCATCACCACATCCACAATCGGAATGGGAGACGCGCCCAGCTTGAGCGCAATCACTACAACCGCCAGCAGGAGAACGCTGAGCCATCCACAAACCCAGAGAATCCGTCGCGCCGTCAGCGGCTGCATGGCGGCTCCATTTGCAGGAAAAACGGCAGATAGAAATTGACAAACGGATGGCTGTCGCGTTCTCCTGATTGTTTTCGATTCTTCATTGCTTATTTTCCATGGCTATTTTTCAGCATCGGCCGCGAACGCATCCGGATGCAGCGCCCGTGCTAATTGCTCAATCGCGTCGATCAAGCGCGGCGCGGGACGTGCGATTGCATCGCTCACGGTGATGATTTGCCGCTGCTCCACCGCATGCAGGACCCGCCATCCAGGCACCGTACGCAATTCCGCATATTCCTTCTCGCTATTCCGTGGATCGCCGCTCGCAAATACCAGCGCATCCGGCTGCTGGCGGACGGCTTCCTCCAGGCTCACTGCGGGCCAGTTTTGTGTCAAATTGAACACAGATTCGCCCCCCGCCCAGCGCACCGCGTCGGCAAGAAAAGTATTTTTGCCCATGGTGATCAGCGGCTTTTCCCAGACCACAAATAAAATCCGCTTCGGTGTGCTGCCTGCAAGATGCTGCTTGATCTCCGCGAGCCGCGTCGCAAGACTCGCGGCCAGAGCGTCGCCTTGTTGCGGCGTTCCGATTACTTCTCCCACGTCGCGAATCGAGACCAGAATGCCTTCGACCGTTCGCGGATCGGTGGCGTAGACGGAGATGCCCAGGCGTTCGAGCGATTGCACCGTTTCCAGGCGATCGATGGCAGTCGTCGCCAGCACCAGATCCGGCTTCAGGCCGACGATGGCTTCGAGGCTGGGATTCAGCGCCGTACCAATTTTTGTTTTTTTCAGCGCCTCCGGCGGAAAGTCACAGTAGTTCGTCACGCCGACGAGCCTGTCTTGCGCGCCCAGGGCGTAGATGGTTTCCGTCAGATTGGGAGCGAGCGAAACAATTCGCCGCACGTCCAAGGGAACGGTGACGCGCCTTCCCGTCTCATCGGTCACTTCCCGTTTTTGCGCTGCTTGCGCTGTGGCGGCGGGAGTGCTTTGCGCCGCTCGCGCCGGCGCACACCACACAGCCGACACCGCAAGACTTATCGTCATCGTGCAATAAATTAATTTTCGCAAGCGCATGGTTCTTTCCGGTTCCGCATTCCGGGCAACAAAAAAGCCCCACGAGAGACAATGGGGCTCAACGCCACACCCTTTCTCGCGAAGAGTGTCAGCTTACAAGCAGCTCAAGCAGGTTTCCTGGCTTGC
>JBGPTK010000379.1:0-2747 GCA_041490605.1 Terriglobia bacterium
GTGGGCCTGACCGTGGAAATTCTGGACGAAAAGAAAATGGCGGAGCTGAAAATGGGCGCCCTGCTCAGCGTGACTCAGGGCAGCGTTGAGCCGCCGCGGTTGATCGTCCTAACTTACACCCCGGCAAAAATGCGCGAGGGAGCTCCCGTTCTGGGGCTGATTGGCAAGGCGGTTACCTTCGACACCGGGGGAATCTCCATCAAGCCCAGCGCCGGCATGGAGAAGATGAAATACGACATGGGCGGCGGCGCCACCATGGCTGGCGTGATGCGCGCCCTGGCGCTGCTGAAGCCTACGGTGAAGGTGATTGGCGTGATTCCGTCGTCGGAAAATATGCCCAGCGGAACAGCGCAAAAGCCCGGCGACGTTCAGTTCGCCATGTCCGGTAAATCAATCGAAGTGATCAACACCGATGCCGAAGGGCGGTTGGTGCTCGCCGATGGAATTACTTACGCGCGCAAGCTGGGCTGTACGCACTTGATCGATGCCGCCACCCTCACCGGCGCCATCGAGGTCGCGCTCGCCAACGTCAACGTCGGCGTCTTCGGCCAGCCGAAAGAGTTTCTGGAGCGCCTGCTGGAGAGCTCGAAGGCTGTGGGTGAAAAAATGTGGCCGATGCCGCTGGATGACGAGTATGCGGAAATGATCAAGAGTTCCATCGCCGATATCCGCAATACCGGCAGCGGCAAAGGCGGCGGCGCGATCACCGCCGCGATGTTCCTGAAAGAATTTGCCGAGGACATGCCCTGGATTCATCTCGACATCGCCGCGACAACCTGGAACGACGACGGCAAGCCCTGGGCGGCGAAAGGCCCGACAGGCATCGCCATCCGCAGCCTCATCGACCTGGCCATGAAGATGTAGCCCCTGATTTCATCGAGAAGCAAAGACCGCACGTTCCGGCTCAGATCAATTCGACTGAATCCAGTGAGCTCAGGCGCCCGCCAGCGCTGGTTGCGATTTCGTTCGGTTGAATTTCCTCCGGTAATAGCCAATCCAAACAAATATCGCCGGTATCCCGATCACCGATGGCCATAGCCAGCGCACAGCCGGTGGAAGAAATTGAAAATTTACCGCAGAAAAAGCCGAGAGCGTGGCCACGTAGGATCCCAGCATTCCGCCCATGTGGCTATACCACCAGGCATTTCCTTCTTTCGGCGGATGTAGGAATGCCCGCATATCGCTGACCGCGGAGACGGAGCCAAGCAATCCAAATGCAATCGAAACGATGGGTGCAGGCATGAACGCGCCGCGAAGCGGATGAATGCCGAGCGCAATCAGCCCCAGACTGCCCAGCAGCGTGGCCACGGCGGCAAACCAGTCGGCTTTCCCGGCCGGCGCGCCTTTTCTCAAGACCGCGCGATACCCGCGAAACGCGAAGTAAAAGCTGAACACCGCCACGAGCGCGAGAAACAAGATCGGCCGGTAGAGGGCGAGCACGAATGCCGTCGCCGCAACTACCGCCATCATCCAGAAATAGATTTTCCCCCAACGCCGGTGCGCGAGCCCTCCTTTCACCGTCAGCATGGCGCATGGAGCTACGAACAAGGCCACCATTCCACAAAAAATGTGCACGACACGAAATGCTGGAACCCATGCGCTCATCGGACTCCTCCTTTTTTGCGAATTGATTTCTTCGGCCGTCCGCTCTCGGGAAGCCTGGCGAGAATTCGCCCTGTTTGATCGGACCACTTCACCATTCCCTGCGAATGGTCCCGGCCGTAAGCCAGAGTAATCAACCAGTACGGCGTGTCCGGATGCTTCGGATGTGTCTTCCAAATCCATTTTTCCACTTGCTTGTACTGGACGAGTAATTGCGCGTGGCGCTGGCGAAATTCCCGAACATGCCGGATCATGTCCGAACGGTTGCCGAGCCGCCCGAAGAAAAGTTTCAGGAGTAATTCGTTGCGCGGCGGGGCGAATCGGGGAGCCATCGCCAGCCAGTTTCTCAGGCGCTTGCGCCCAGGGGGAGACAGGGAGAACACGTTGCGGTCCGGCTTGCCTTTTCCTCGCTCCAAGCGGCTTTCCACCAATCCCTGGCGGGAGAGGCGCTTGAGCATGGGATAAATCTGCCCGTAGCTCTCATTCCAGAAATGCCCGATCGATTCGCCCACGAATTTCTTCATGTCGTATCCCGACATCGGCTTCAAGCTGAGCAGTCCCAGGAGCGAGGGTGCGTTCTGCAGCTTCATATATCTGTATGATATATATCATTGTGAGATTGTCAAGCAGAATCGCAACCGGCGGACCGGGAGGGCGGCTTACATCCGTTCGGGAGCTTCCATGCCGAGGAGCCGCAGCGCGGTGACGAGCTGCCGCTCCACCAAATCGCTGAGCAGGAGCAGGAATGCTTTCTTCGCGGAGTCCGCTTCGGAGAGGATGTGATGCTTGTGATAGAACACATTGAACTGTTGCGCGAGCTGAAAGGCAAACTTGGCGATAAAGGCGGGCTCGTGCGCGCTCAAAGCGATCTCCACCTGCGCGCCGAGCGATCCGGCAAGCAGCAAGACTTCCCACAAGTCATTTCCGCCGGGCGCGGCCAATTGGGCCGCGAGGACTTCATCGCTGATTTGCTTTCCGAGATCTTCAAAGGCGAGCCCCGGCTCCTGCTCGCGTAGCTTCCGGAAAATATTCCGTGCGCGGACCACGGCGTATTGCACGTAGGGCCCGGTTTCACCATCGAAGCTGAGCGCTTCCTTGAAATCGAATGCGATAATCGTGCCGCACGTGAATTTCAGCAGGAAATA
>JBGPTK010000380.1:0-2730 GCA_041490605.1 Terriglobia bacterium
AAAGATTCCGCGCTGGTCGAGCCAGGTCCCGGCGTAGAGCAGCCGGACCGGCTTTCGCTCCACATACTCGCGCCGCAAAAAAAATCGCTCCTCTACTCCACTCGGTATATAGGCGACTTTGTCTGAATCCAGGTTGTATTTCAGTTGCAGCAGTGTCCACACGTCGCGGCTGTAGCAATGAGCGCCGTCCGCAGTCTTGATCGACAAATAAAACCGCGGCTGATGATACATGCGATGCCACAGTCGGTTTGCAAAGGAGAAGTGCCAGGCCCGCCCCTTCTTCACTTCACGGCTCATCACATGGAGCCGCCGTTCCTCAAGGCCATGCAGCGTCATCACGTAGGGCGGAGATCCGTTGGAAGGAAGAAGCTTGCGCGAGACGCCGTAAGCAAATCCGGTCGGCGCATGGAAATTCACCACCGAATATTTTCCCGGATTCTTGCGTACGTGCCGCGCCAGCCGTACGGCAAATCGCAAATCACGAAAACGCCCCGCAATCTCCGAATCCTTCATCAAGTCTTCGTAAAACAGGTAGGTCACCTGATGTCCCATGCCTTCCAGTTCGCGCCCGAGATTATAGATAATCGCAGCTACGCCGCCTTCGCGGCGCCGAGGAACCCCGGCGGCCATCAGAATCTGCATCTAGGCCGCCTTCTTTCGAGCCAGCACGAAATGATGAAGCGCAAAAATTCCAAACAAGCGCCTGACCGCCCGGCTACGTTCGAGAAAATGGATGCGAATCGGTTCCCGCCCGGGGAATGGAAACTGATGGACCGTGCCATCGGAACGAATCACTTTCCAACCTGCGCGCTTAAGCATCTGGCGAATCATTGGGAACAAAAAAACACGATCAAGAGGTTGGTCGGTGCCCGGAGTCGCCTTGCGGTGCCGCAGGTGTGCATAGATGTAATAGAGACCCATGGCATTGAAATAGTTTGGGGTCGTCAGAAACAGGTGGCCACCGGTGCGGCAGACACGCGCCATCTCTTTGAGGGCCGAGAGCGGATCGGGTAAATGCTCGATCGTTTCGCAAGAGATGATAATGTCAAAAGATCTGTCGGCGAAGGGCAAGTTCCGGGCGTCCGCTTGCGTCAGTGCTATCGAGCAGCAGTTCCCGCCATTCTGCATCGCTTTCTCACGGGCGATCCGTAGTGCCGCCGTGGAAAAGTCCGCACCAAACGCTATGGCAGCTCGCGAGGCAAGAAGCTTCGTGAATCCTCCTCTGCCACAGGCGATTTCAAGGATGCGCTTATCTTTGACAGGGTCGAGGTATTCCAGAACAAGCCGGTACCATGGACTGTTCTCGTCCGCGTGTTGCACGTCCAATCCAGCCACCTGCTCATGCCAGCGGTCATATTCGCTCGAAAGACTCACGGTTCCGATCTCCAACCAGCCTCGACATGGCATCGAGGTGGATTCGGCAAGAACCGTTCCCGGGCGCCTCGATATATTCGGTTCTGAACCACGCGGGCCCGCGCTCGGTAGTACGTCTGCGGTGGAAGGAAAAGCGCCGGCGAAAGGCTCAGCATCTTGAAGACACGGTGAGCAAGTGAAGCGTCGGCGTGCATCACTTCATAAATTTTCCACTCCGTTCTTACCGTTTCCCATGGCCATCCTCCGTCGAGCGTCAAGCGCAGTTGGTCGGCCTCCGCTTGGACTATCTCGGTAATCACACGGATTACGGGAGTCTCTACTCCGAGCTCTGGAAGTTTTTCGCCAAGCCTCCGTGCAACCTCTGCGAGCACTTCCTGTTTGCGCCTTATCCGCGAGGGGTTGCCGTTCGCCATTTGATATGCATTCGTGTCGTGGATGCGGTAGAAAAAAAGTGGCTCCGGAAGAATGCGCACCTCGGACAGCGCTGCAGCGAGCGTAAACATGAACTCGTCGGCTTGAATTGTAAGGCGCTCCGGGACAGGCAGGACCTGCTTCAAGACTTCGGTGCGGACAGTCATGCGGCTTGTTCCCATAAACGACTTGCGCAGCCGGAAGAGCCGCGCTCCATCGGGTGTGTTGGCTTGGAAGCGAAACCCCTCCCGCAAAACTTCGCGGGCTTGGGATCCATCGGGATAGACCAGCACAATGCCGTGCCCGACAACCCCGAGAGTCGGGTCTTGACCGAATGCCTGCATCACGCGGCTCAATTTGTGCTTCGCCCACCAGTCATCCCCGTCAAGAAAGGCGATGAATTCTCCCTTCGCCTCCGGAATGCCTGCGTTGAACGCGGACGCTTGCCCGCCGTTTGCTTTCCGAATCAGCCGGACGCGCGGCTCGAATTTGCGGACGATTTCCGGCGTGCGGTCGGTTGAGCCGTCGTCCACGACCAAGATTTCCATTTCTGAAGAGGGGAAATCCTGTTCAAGAACGCTGACGATCGCTTCCTCAATGAAGCGCTCGTGATTGTAAGTGTCAATCAGAACTGTGACCGCTGGCTTCATGTTGTCAGATAATCGCACGGACCGCGGCAGCTTCATTTTTCACAGGATTGTTCCTTCGGGCTAGGCAGTACAAGTATAGCCCCGTGTATCCACGCAGCCGCAAGATGGGCAACAGCAATCCTGCTGCCGGCAGCAGCGCAAAATTCTTCCACTTCACGAGCCGCGCGGCCAAACGGTGTCCGGGGTGATTTGTCACCCGCTCCATAGTTTGTTTCATCTGTTCCGGCTTCATCTCGGCCAAATCCGCAAGAACGGGCGGCTGCTCGCCCGCCACGCGAGAAACCAAGCCCGTGCG
>JBGPTK010000381.1:0-2729 GCA_041490605.1 Terriglobia bacterium
ACATTTTCCGATTGAGTTTCCGGCGAGTTCAAGAAGGCAATTCCTCAGGGGCTAAAAGCCCGCGAGATGGTACGCCTTATGTCGTGGCTAAAGCCACGACCCACAAGGCTACGGCTGGGCCATGCGGCGCTGGAAGGTCAGAAGAATCAAGTCCGCACGGCGGCGCACGCCGAATTTGCTGAGCAGGTTGGACACGTGGAACTTGACGGTGCGCTCCGCGATGTTCAGCTTACTGGCAATCTCTTTATTGGAGAGATTTTCGAGCAGCGAATCGAGCACTTCCTGTTCGCGGCGGCTTAGATTGGTCACCGCGTCGGTCTTGAGGCGGCGGCCCTGGCCGGTGAGGATGGAGTCCACAAACCCCGACAGAACCGAGCGCGGAACCCAGAAACCTCCCGCAGCCACCAGCGGCAAAGCGCGAATCAATTGCTCGCGCGCTTCCACGTAGGTCAGCAACCCTTTGACGCCTAGGCGGAGCAGCGAATAGCTGTTGGTATCGCTGAGCTGTTCCCCCACGACGATGAGTCGCGCTTCCGGAAAACGCTCCAGAATATTCGCCAGGAGTGCGCCGGTGGCGGGCCGCGCGGCGTGCGCATCAATCACGTAGACCTGCGCCGCAGGCGGCTCGAGAGTGCGGAGATCGGGCGCCAATGTGGATTCGAGGTGCTTGACGACCACCTTAAACTGAGGTTTCGCCAGAATCCGCTCGAACTCGCTCAGCACCAGCGGGTGCGGCGAGAGTATGCAGACGGACAATTTAGGGCTGGTACGTTTCGTAGCCACTGTTTCTCAGCGTAGTAAAAACTGTACTTACGGGCAAGGCCCATTCCGGTGCTTGTTCTCGAACTGTTACGTGACGCCTAGGATGCTTTCCGTTGGGTCCGAAGTGCAAGGAATTCCGGCGCGCAGTATACCACTGGCCCCCTCCAATCTCGATGTGGCGTATTTACCATTCACACCAAAAAAGCACTACTTCAATGGAAGCGCGTTCGATTCTCGTGGAAAACCTGCGTAAAATAGAGGTGTATTCCAAGTCCGGCCTTCTCTGCTGGTGTCTCCCATTCCCAGGAAGTCCGATAAGGAGTGACGCCCTTCGAGCGAATGCGCAATCTGACCGAATCCGCGAAAGCCTTACGGGAGCTGCTGTCCGAGCGCATCCTGGTGCTGGATGGCGCTATGGGCACGATGCTGCAGCAATGCAATCTGACTGCGGAGGACTTTGGCGGAGCTGCGCTCGAGGGCTGCAACGAGAATCTGGTGCGCACTCGTCCGGACGTGGTCCTGGACATCCACAGGAAATACTTCGAGGCCGGCTCGGATATAGTTGAAACGAATAGTTTTGGCGGAGCTCCAATCGTCCTGGCCGAATACGGCTTGGCCGCCGACGCACTGGAGCTGAACCGCCGGTCGGCCGAGTTGGCGCGGCAGGCTGCAGATCAAGCGAGCACCCCGGGCAGGCCGAGGTTTGTGGCCGGCTCGATGGGCCCAACGACGAAAGCCATTACCGTCACCGGCGGCGTGACCTTCGAGGAACTGCACGCAGCGTATTACGTGCAAGCCAAGGGGCTGGTCGAAGGCGGCTCGGACCTGCTGCTGGTCGAGACGTGCCAGGACACGCGCAACATCAAAGCCGCGCTGCTGGCCATCCAACAGCTCTCCAGAGAGATCGGCGCGCAAGTCCCGGTGATCATCTCCGTAACCATCGAAGCGATGGGCTCGATGCTCGCGGGGCAGACGATCGAAGCGATGTGGGCGTCGCTGCGCTATGCGAAGCCGCTGGCGTTTGGCATGAATTGCGCCACCGGCCCGGAATTCATGACCGACCACCTCCGGACTCTGAGCCAGCTCACCGGCGAGTTCGTTTCTTGCTATCCGAACGCGGGTTTGCCGGACGAAGAAGGCCAGTATCTGGAGACGCCGGCGTCGCTGGCGGCGCAGCTGGAGAAATTTGCGGACCACGGATGGCTGAACATCGTGGGCGGCTGCTGCGGCACCACCGAGCAGCACATCCGCGCGATCGCGCAAATGGTGAAAGGCAAGAAGCCGCGGCAGCGTCCCGCGGAAGCGCATCGGGCCATCTATTCCGGCATCGAGACGATTGAAGCCGAAGACAGCACGCGGCCATTGCTGGTGGGCGAACGGACAAATGTGATCGGCTCGCGGCTATTCAAAAACCTGGTCGCCGAAGAAAAGTGGGAAGAAGCGAGCGAAATCGCGCGGCGCCAGGTGCGCGGCGGCGCACAGGTCGTGGACGTGTGCCTGCAAAGCACGGAGCGCGAAGAGAGAAAAGACATTCCGCTGTTTTACGAAAAGCTGATCCGCAAAGTGAAGGCGCCGGTAATGATCGACACCACCGACCCGGCGGCCATTGGCCAAGCGCTGACCTATTGCCAAGGCAAGGCCATCATCAATTCCATCAATCTGGAAGACGGTGAAGAGAAATTCGAGAGGGTCGTGCCGATGGCGCACGATTTCGGCGCGGCGGTGGTGGTCGGCTGCATCGATGAAGATCCTGCGCAAGCACAGGCGTTTACTCGCGAACGCAAGCTGGCCATCGCGCAACGCAGCTACAAGCTGCTGACGGAAAAGTACGAGCTCCCGCCGGAAGACATCATTTTCGATCCGCTGGTTTTTCCTTGCGCTACCGGCGACGAAAACTACATTGGCGGCGCGGTCGAAACCGTGGAGGGCATCCGGCTGATCAAGCAGGCGCTGCCCGACGCGCGCAC
>JBGPTK010000382.1:0-2728 GCA_041490605.1 Terriglobia bacterium
CTGCCCAGCCGCTCCAGCGCCACCTTGCCCATGCGCGACATGATGCGCATGCTGGCCACCACGTAGGGGCTGTCGGTAATTTCCACGCCAACCTTGCTGTAGGGCGATGCCGCCGGTCCCAGAATGTAGGGCACCACGTACATCGTGCGTCCCTTCATCGCGCCATCGAAGAGCGGCCTCACTTTCTGTTTGGCATCCTCGGGCGCCATCCAATTGTTCGTCGGGCCGGCTTCGTCCTTGGTGCGGGTGCAGATAAACGTGACGCCTTCCGTGCGGGCCACATCATTCGGGTTGCTGCGGTGCAGGTAGCAATTGGGATAGGTCTTGGGATTCAGCCCCAGGTAGGTGCCGTCGCGAAGCATTTCATCCGCCAGGCGTTGATTTTCCTGTTCGGTGCCGTCGCACCAGGCGATCTTTGCGGGCTTTGTGAGCCGGGCGGCTTCTTCAACCCAATTTTCAAGTGGTGTAGCCACTTAACCTCCTCGATGATTGGAGCGGGAACGACCCTCGGTCGAGCATTCCAGGCCCATTGGCAGGCCCAGTATCATTCAAAGATATAATTTTGATGCCCGCAAAAAGTCTAGGCCACGCACCGGGCAATTGCAAGGCACAGCAGCACAGCGATGTCACCGAAGCCTCATCAATCACTCCGTCACTCCGGGGTGTTATACTTCGATCGGATGTACGCCCGAAAACTCCAGGTCGCGGTTCTGATCGACGGCGAGCGCCGCCCGTGTCCGCTGGAATGGCTCGACAGTTTTTGCATGCGCAATTTCACCGGCTCCGCCGATTTCGACGATACCCTGCCCACGGGCGAAGGCCGTTTGGAGGCCAGCCTGCGAGTTGACCCCGCGCAGTTCGCTTCTTCATTCGCGCAATGGATCAATCAGCGAGGCAAGGCGGATGGCAAAAAGGTTCAGGTCGAGGTCCACGAAGAGTACGTCCCGCAGAAGAATCCCTAGCCGGCTATTTCTGAAACTTGTTCCTTATTAGAATTACAGATCAGCTCTTCTCATCCGGCTGCGCCGGCGAGTCCGTGTGTGGAGCGACCGGCGACCGCCGCGCAATTGCCGCTCGAATCTGCGGCAACGCCGCGCGCGTGGCGGCTTCGCCCGCCGCCACCAGTTGCGGCGTCATTTGAAAATCATCCCACAGAAAGTGATGGACCTCGGGCTCGATGATCACGTCCGCCGCCGCCCGCCACGCTCCGCGGGAGTGGGACTGGATAATCGAAAACGACCGGCTGATCACTTCAATCGTGTTTCGCGGCTTTTCGTGAAGCAGCCCCGGCTCCAGATGGATTCCGATCACCACCTGGGCGCCCATGCGGCGCACTTCCTCGGTCGGCACCGGCGCGGTCAGGAATCCGTCCACCATGTATTGTCCCTGGTGTTCCACCGGCAGAAACAGGCCGGGATAGGCGCAGGAGGCGCGGACCGCGGGACCGATCTCGCCCTCGGTAAAACAGACAGTTTCGCCGCGCACCAGGTCCGTGGCCACGATGCCCAGGGGGATTTTCAGTTGCTCAAAATAGGTGAACGACGAAAATCGCTGCAGATAAAACTCCAGTTTATCGTTCGTCGCCATTCCCAGCCTGGAAATGGTCCAGCGCCCGAAATCCTTGAATTTCGTCAGCGCGCCCTGCCGTTCCATTTCGTCGAGCGTGGCGCCGCTGCAAAAGGCCGCGCCGATCAGCGCGCCCACGCTGGTGCCCGCCACCAGGTCAATGGGGATGCCCTCTTCTTGCAGCACGCGCAGCACGCCGACGTGGGCGATGCCGCGCGCGAATCCTCCTCCCAGCGCTACGCCGATTCGCGGGCGTCCATTTGCCGGGCCGTATGCGAACGAACGCAGGCCCTGGACCGCGCTCCCAAGCCATTTCAGCATTTCAGCATTCTCCCTGCTTCGAGACCTGCCTCTAGTTTAGCGCGTTTCGCCTCGCGTGGGATTTTCCGTTGACCGCACGTTATTGGTTCTGTAACCTCCGAGACTGCCTCGAGCCGGCCTATGAAAACACGAATCGAGCGGGTCGCGGTCCTCGGCGCCGGAACCATGGGCGCGCGCATCGCCGCGCACTTTGCCAATGCTGGAATCTCCTGCGCGTTGCTGGATATCGTCCCCGGCGAGCTGACCGGCGACGAGAAAAAGCGCGGCCTGACGCTCGATCAGCCCGAAGTCCGCAACCGCATCGTTCGCGCCGGCCTCGAAGCCGCGAAGAAATCGCGTCCCGCCGCTTTTTTCACGCCGGAAACCGCGCGGCTGATCCGCATCGGCAATTTTGAGGATAATCTGGCCTGGTGCGCGGAGGCTGATTGGATTCTGGAAGTGGTCGCGGAAAATCTTGAAATCAAGCGCAGCCTGCTCGCCCGGGTCGAGCAGCACCGCAAGCCCGGCGCCTTTGTAACCACCAACACTTCCGGCCTGCCGATCCACACCATCGCCGAAGGGCGCTCCGAAGATTTCCAGCGGCACTGGGCGGGAACGCATTTTTTCAATCCGCCGCGTTACATGAAGCTGGTTGAGTTGATCCCCGGTCCGAAAACCAGCCCCGAAGTGCTCGAAGCCTTGGGCAATTTTTGCGATCGGTCGCTGGGCAAGGGAGTGGTGGTCGCCAAGGATACGCCCAACTTCATCGCCAACCGCATCGGCACGTATTCCATGCTCAACGTGCTGCGAGTGATGCGCGAGCTCGATATGACGGTCGAAGAAGTGGACGCTTGCACCGGAC
>JBGPTK010000383.1:0-2716 GCA_041490605.1 Terriglobia bacterium
AGCAAGGTGGCGTATCGCCTGATCGAAGCGGGGGATTATGTTGGAAAAGACATCCTGGTGGCCGGGGGAGGAGACTCGGCCATAGAAGCTGCGTTGGCATTGAGCCACGACGCGCGAAATCAGGTCACGCTTTGCTATCGCGGCCAGGTGTTCGAGCGAGTACGCGACCGCAACCGCCAGCAATTGGAGGCGGCGGAGAATTCAGGCCGGTTGCGGATTCTCCGCAAATCCAACATCATGGGCATTCGCCCCCACGGGGTGCTCATCGATGTGGATGGCGCTCCCCAGGAGTTGCCCAATGATTTTGTCTTCATCTTGATCGGCGGAGAATCGCCGGAAGATTTCCTGCGCAGCACGGGAGTGGAGATCGTGGAAAAATCGCTTGGCAATAACCTGGAGAGGACATTCGCATGAATCGAAGCACGAGTTGCATCGCGTTGTGCTTGCTGATCGGGATCGCCTCGATCGCAGGCTGCCAGAAGAAAGTGGGTGATCAGGATGCGATCCGCGCGAGCATTGAGAAACATCTCACCGGCCTCGCCTCAATCAATGCATCCGCGATGGACAGGGACTACAAACAGATCACGGTCAATGGCAACCAAGCCCAGGCCGATGTCGAGTTCAAGCTGAAGCAAGGCGGCGCCACCATGGAGATGACCTACTTGCTGGAACGGCACGCGGGAGATTGGGTGGTGCTGAAGAGCCAGCCCACCGGCGGCCAGTTCGAACATCCGCCCATGGACAAAACGCATTCCGCGGCGCCTGCCGACGATGTCCACAAAGGCATGCCGGATATTCATGAAATTATCAAAGCCACTCAAGCGCCCGGCACAAAACCGAAACCCGCTGCTCCCCCTGCCGCACAGTCTGCGGAGAAGCAGACACCCTAGACGCTGCCATCCAGAGAATCGGAAGGTTGCCACCAACGCGCTAAATTAAACACGTTTCACCCGACACAGCTGTGGCTCAGTTGGCGTCAAGCAGAGCAAGCAGGGACTTTCTACCATTCAAATTCCCCGGCAAAGAACAATGGCAAACTGCTCCTGCCTTCGCCGCGTGCTGTCTTTCTGGGTACTCCGCTTCGCGCGTTCCTGCAAGTTGCTGATCACATTAAGCGCGCGCTCCAGCCGAATCAAGAAAAGAATGAAGCAGATGACGTTCTTCGGGAGAGGTGCTGCCTTGGCTTTTGAGAGCCATGGAACTATATTCACTTATAGGTAAATACATATAGGGAGGCGTGGATCGATGCGAAGAGCGCAAAGGGTTGGAATCTACACTAGGTGTTCCACCATGCATCGAGCCAATTTTCAGTTTTGCAGAATTCTTTCCAGTTAATACTTCCAGAATGTAAGGCGCACACGATACCTGGAAGAGAACGGGAGTAAAGCTATGTTGTGTTGATTAACAGCGGGATGCGCCGCTCAAAGCGATTCCAGCACTTCGCGCGCCGCTCCTCATACTTCTATCGATCGCAACACGTGGTAAAATCCATCCGAGGGGCCATTCCTTAAATGGATAAAGGATCGGTTTCCTAAACCGACAATCCCGGTTCGATTCCGGGTGGCCCCACCATTTTCCGAAGCTACCGATTAGACCTGCATCAATTGGAGGCGACCATGTCGCCGGTCATAACGGTGTTGGGAATTCTAGTGGCTGTGGCTCTTAGCGTTGCCTACCCATGCCGAAATTCGACGACAAAAAGCCAGAGTAATATAGCAGGAAACTGTGTGTACCCACTTTGTACCCAAAGCGTCTTACGCGTTGTTACATTCAATTAGGTTTAAGATACGAATAGAATAGAATGGGCTACAAGAGAGCTAACAGAAAACAATAGACTTAACCGGGGCCAAACCTTTTAGGAAACTGCTGCTCTATCCATCTGAGCTACAGCCCCACGGAGTAGGACTACTACATTTTTTGCTTGGATCACGATGCGGGGAGGGCCGCGAAATGCGAAGCTTGAATCGGACGTTTCTGCTGAGCGCATGTGCGTGTCTTTTATTTCTGGCTGCGGCGGCACGAGCAACGGAAAAGGCGCTGCAAATTTATTTTATTGATACGGAGGGCGGGCAGGCGACGCTGGTGGTTGGGCCTTCGGGGCAATCGCTGCTCATTGATACGGGGTGGCCGGGATTCGATGGGCGCGACGCGAATCGAATTGCTGATGCGGCGAAAGCGGCCGGCGTGACGCGAATCGATACCCTGCTGATCACTCATTATCATCGCGACCACGTGGGAGGAGTGGCGCAACTGGCGAGCCGGATGAAGATCGGCAGGTTTATGGATCACGGGCCGAACATGGAGGATACGGATCCGGCGCGCGCGGAGTATGCGGCGTATGAAAAAGTTTTCGCGCAGGGAAAACATATTGTGCTGAAGCCGGGCGACGAGATTCCGATGAAGGGCGTAAAAGTGGAAGTGCTGACGGCGGCGGGCGAGCACTTGAAAGCGGCGATGCCTGGGGCGGGGCAAGCGAATCCTTACTGCGTGTCCGAGCCTGCCGCGGAAATCGATCCAAGCGAGAATGCGGATTCGGTGGGCATTTTGATCACATACGGGAAATTCCGTTTTCTCGATCTGGGCGACCTGACAAAAAAGAAAGAATTGGAACTGGTGTGCCCGAATAATTTGATTGGGACCGTGGATTTGTTTCTGGCGACGCATCACGCGGGCGATACGTCGAATCCCAAGGCCGCCGTGTTCGCGCTGCAGCCCA
>JBGPTK010000384.1:0-2671 GCA_041490605.1 Terriglobia bacterium
CAATGTCCGGCCCGAAGGAATCGTTGCTGAGCAGCCGGCTGCGGCTGCGGCTCCAATTGAAGTTGGTGGTTTGCAGCAGGCGCGGGCTCCAATTTTGGATCAGGCCGAACGTAAAATTCTGATTGCGGCTGGAGGAATGGCCGCCCAGCAGGGGAAAACTCGTCAGGGAATCCTGGCGCGTGGAACTGAAGTTGTAGCCCACGTTGAAATTCAGCTTCGCGTTGATGGTGTGAATCACGTGGAAATTCAGCGCGTCGTTCGTCACCGGCACATTATTCTGCTGGTGAAAATTTTGAACGAAGCCCGGCAGATTCGGCAGGGGAATAAAAGGCAAGAGTCCGAGCGCCGCGGAATTTTGCATGTTCCGCGGAATCTGGCTGCCCAGAGACGGGCGCGGGCCGGAAATGATGGCGGTGCAGGAGGGGTTCGCGCAGGGATTGAAAAGCTGCGCGCCGCGGTCGCTGAAATCCCCGGAACGTTCGGGCATGGTCGGAACAGTCGCAAAGGTGTCCACGGCGCTTTCGGCTGAGCCGTGCGTGAAGTTGATGAAGAAAAATGTGCGATCGCGGCCGTCGTAAATCTTCGGGATGCGCAGAGGGCCGCCAATATTCGCGCCGGCTCTTTCGTTGTAATGGCCGAGCTTGGGCGATTCGACGCCGGTGAGCGAATAGGGCCGCGCGTCCCATATAGAATTGTCGTACGTGTCGAAAATGCTGAAGCGGACGCGATTCACAGTCTGCCGCATGATTCGCTGCGTTCCCCACAGAGCGCCCACTCCGTCGCCGAATGCAACTGGCCTGCCGCCACCTTGCCCGCCACCTGGACCGCCGCCTCTTCCGCCTCCGCCCTGACCTCCACGGCCGCCACCGCCGCCACCTTGTCTCTGGACAATCATCACGCCTGGGCCTCCGGCGCCTCCTCCCATCGGAAATCCGCCGGGACCGCCCTGGCCACCTGATTGACCGAATGGATTTCCTGCTCCGCCGGGAGCGCCTGATGCGTCAACGCCACCGGGCCCGCCGAATGCGCCCGCGACTCCGCTCATATCGGGACCGCCTCCCCCAGCGACGCCGCGGCCCACCGTCCCATTCATGAGCAACGCATCAGAAGAAGACGCGGCGCCGAGCGGTCCGGCCGCCGCTCCGGCGGATTCGTCTTGAGCTCCCGCCTGCCCCGAGACATCGACCTGTTGAAATCCCCCCTGGCCCATTCCCTGACGGAGCGCATTGACCACTCCGGGCGGCAACGGCTGTCCGCGACGGGCGCCGTTTGGCCCCTGGCCACTCGGGCCACGGCCATTTCCGGGGGCACTGCCCGTTGCCAGGAGTGCTCCCGGTTTTGCGGAGGCAGTTTGCGGGTTCGCGATCGGTGTTTGACCGGGTTTGGCACGGGTATTTGAGGCGTCTACAGGCGCGGGCGCTGATGCAGGCTCTTTAGGTGTTGCAGGAGTTGCGGCCGCCACTTCTTCCGCAAGAGTGGCGACACGGAGTGCTAAATCAACGGAAGTCTTGGGCGGCGAAGAAAGATCGGCCTCGCGGGTAGCGGATACAAAGCCGAGTTGCTCGACTTCGATACGATAGTGCCCCTCGGGCAAACCGGGAAAATCAAATTTTCCGTTTACGTCCGTCCAACTGACCCACGACTGGCCCGTGGCTGGATTCACCAAGCGGATCGTTGCGCCTGGTATCGGCGCGCCGTCTGGAGCGTGGACAATTCCCGTTGCCGGCGGCGCCGCAGGAGGAACCGGGGGAGCCGGAGATTGCTGCGCGCCGAGAAACGATGCGGGACACAAGAGCAGCGCGAGCCAATAAAATAGGTATCGTTTCTTCACTCCGCCCCGATCCTTACGAATCTTTATGAGTGCAAGTATGGCTCAGTTACCAGCCATTAGACGCGGCGAAACATCGTAGGGTTACCCGGTGGACATCGGCAAAATTTTCAGGAAATTGAGAGCATGCCCGAAACGAAAGGACCGCGGATGCTAGCGCCCACGGACCCGGCGTGCGAGAATGTCGCTGAGATCGAGGTGACCGATGCTTAGGAAATTTCTTTACGTTCTGATTTTTTGCTGCCTGACGACAATTGCGGCGGCCGGTGATACGAAAAGTTTGACGGGCACAATCTACAAAGTGAAAGACAAGACCGTGACGGTGCGGAAGAACGGAATGTTCAGCAAGAATACGGATTCGATTCCCATCGAGATCGACGACGCCACAAAAACCACCGGGCAGTTGGCGCCGGGGCTGTACATCAAGGTGAAGTATCGCGAAGAAGGCGGGAAGAAGATCGCGGTGGAAATCGAGACCCGGCCGCAATACGCGTCGAAAGAAGCCAAGCAAGCGCCGCTGGAGCAGCCGCCGCCGAAATGATCCGCGAATCTGCATCGACGTTCTGTTCGCACGCATGATTCCGGCTTCCATTGCGGCGCTTGCGGGGGCGGTTGGTTGCGCCGGTGCCGCAGCCTGGGGCGCGATGCACCCGTCATCGCAACTTTTCGGCCGCACGATTCGCCATACCGGAAACACGCGCGCCATCGCGCTGACGTTTGATGATGGGCCGAATCCCACAATAACTCCCGGTTTGCTCAATCTGCTCGAACGGCATCAAATTCACGCTACATTTTTTGTGATCGGCAAATTCGTGCGGGAGTGTCCCGCGCTAACGGCGGAAA
>JBGPTK010000385.1:0-2662 GCA_041490605.1 Terriglobia bacterium
GCGTAGGAATAATGTGCGCCAGCAGCACGTGCCGCTTGAAAAGCAGCCCTTTCACAATCATGCGAATTTCGCGCAGCTTGCGATGCGCAGCCAATAGCTTTCGCCGAATTAGTTTTCCCGTCGTCATTCCTGCCGATTGACCCCGCTTGTAGCCCGTGGATTGAGCCCGTTTACACTCCCATTATGCTACAATAGGCCGCCTTCGCAGCCCTCGTCCTTTTCCGCGGCGGTCCCGCGGGGCTAGTCCGACCACGGCTGCGGCGTGCGATCCCAGCGGTGGCTTTTCAGTTTTTCGAGCAGCGCGCGATCGAGCGGCCCGGCATCGCTCGCCGCCAGGTTTTCTCTCACGTGAGTGTGCTTGCGCATTCCCACGATCTCCGTGCTCACCACCGGATGCGCCAGAATGAACCGCAGCGCCATCTCCGGTAACGTCATTCCCTTCGGCGCCAGCGGCTTCAATTTCTCCACCCGCTCCACCGTATTCCGCAAATTTTCCGGACTGAAATAATGCCCGCGCCAATCGCCCGCGGGAAATTTCGTTTCCAGCGTCATCTTGCCGCCCAGGCTGCCTTCGTCCAGCGGCACCCGCGCGATCACGCCGATATCGTGTTTCCGGCAGACCGGGAAAAGTTTTTCCTCCGGCGCCTGATCGAAAATGTTGTAGATCACCTGCACCGTGTCCACCAATCCCGTTTCGATTGCCTGGATGCCGTTCTCGTGCTCCCAGCGATTCAGGCTGATCCCAAAAAATCGAATCAACCCATCACTCTTCAATTTCTCCACCGTCTCGCGGAACTCCGGCTCCCCGGCCCAGCTATCGGACCACACATGAAACTGCAGCAGATCGATGGCATCCGCGCGCAAATTCTTGCGGATCATTTCCGCGGTCTTCACCACGTACGCGGTAGGGAACACGTCGTGATATTTATGCTCGGCCCGCGCCGGCCATTTCCGGTTCATCGGCGGAACCTTCGAAGCCGCGAACAATCGCTTGCCGCGATTGCGTGACAAGATTTCGCCCAGCAGGCTGTCGCTCTTTCCATCTCCGTAAGCCCACGCCGAATCAAAAAAATTGCAGCCCAGCTCGATCGCCAGTTGCATCGCTCCAAGCGATTCTTTATCGTCCGAGCCGCTCCACCCGCCCATGCCCCAAAGCCCCTGCGAAATTTCGCTGACTTCAAGTCCCGTGCGGCCCAGTTTTCGGTATTTCATTCGATTTCCCTCTCAGCGGCCCGGTACAAATCAAACACCCGCATCATTCCGGTTTTTTCTTCTTTGTTAAATTCGATTTGCGATGCGAGCCGTGCGCCGCCTTCGAATTCTTCGCAGGCCCGGCAGTCTCAGCCGGCGCCGGTTTTGTTTTTGCCGCGGGAACGGGCGCAGGAGCAGGCCCGGCTTTTTCCGCCTTCTCGATCTCCCAATAATACTTCTGCAAAACGTAAAAAGCCTGCTTGCGCTCACCTCGATCCGACACCAATCCTTTGCGATTGCGGTAATCCTGAATTCCCGGCAGCGTCCGCCGCGGCGAATGAAAATCCATCAATACCCATGGCGAAACTCCAACCAGCGAAGGCATCTGCCGCAACATCTTGATCTGATGCTGGTACAAATTCGCTTGATACTTTTCACTCCAGCGGGTCTGCGCATCGCCGCGGTAGCCGAAAAGCGCGTCCCCCCCGAATTCACTGACGATCAGCGGCTTGTCATACCCGAGCTTCCATTGAATTTCATCGGCATCTTCCGGCCGCCCTTCGTACCAACCCACATATTCGTTCAGGCCCAAAACGTCCAAGAATTCTCCCAGCGGATCATTCAGCACTCGCGCCTGTGGATCGGAATTGTCCGTGCGATTCATGGCCGCGGTAATCAGCCGGCTCCCGTCCAATTGCCGCGCGTATTCCGCCAGCGTCTTCAGGAATTCCAGCCGCCCCGGCTCGTCGCGCGTTTCATTGCCGATGGACCAGAAAATCACCGACGCCCGGTTCTGGTCTCGCGCCACCATGTCGCGCAGTTGCTCCTCCGCGTTTTCAAGCGTCGCCGGATTTTTCCAATCCACGCTCCAATACACGGGAATTTCGGACCACACCAGCAAGCCCATCTTGTCCGCCAGCCGGATCATCGCTTCGTTGTGCGGATAATGCGCCAGGCGCACAAAATTGCAGCCCAGTTCCTTCGCCCATCCTAGTAGAGTCTGGTCGTCTTTCGCCGTCAGGCCGCGCCCGCCGCGGAACGGCGCTTCCTCGTGCATCGAAATGCCGCGCAGAAAAATCGGTTTGCCGTTCAAAAAAATCGTCCCGCCATACGCTTTCACGCTGCGAAATCCGATTTGATCCTCGATCTTGTCGCCGGAGGAACGGATCACCACTCGATACAGCTTGGGGCTATCCGGCGACCAAAGCTCCAGCCGCGCGGGAAAGTTGAATTCGGCCGCGCCATTGGCGTCGGAAAATGTCGTGGACTTGATTGCCAATTCCGGAATCTCGAGCGTCACTTTCACCGGCTCCGCCGCTCCGTTCAGCTTCACCGATGCATCCACTTCCGCCATCTCGTTTTTCTGCAACTGGACGGAATAATCCTGAATAAATATTTCCGGCGCCTCAATAATTTCAACGCCCCGCGTCAGCCCGCCATAATTCCACCAGTCGGTCTCCATCGCCGGAAC
>JBGPTK010000386.1:0-2636 GCA_041490605.1 Terriglobia bacterium
CTCGATAGCGTCCCACCCGCTCGCAGCACGCGCAGCGCATTTTCAAACGTCTGCTGCGTGCCCAGAGCTTCAATCGCCACATCCACGCCCTTGCCGCCGGTGAGGGATTTGATTTTTTCAACCACGTCGCACTCTTTGAAGCTGAGCACCACGTCGGCGCCCATTCGCCGGGCCATTTCCATTCGAATGGGATTGGATTCAACCGCGATGATCAGCCCCGCGCCCTTCAGTTTTGCACCCGCGGTGGCGCATAGCCCAATCGGGCCTTGCGCGAATACGGCCACCGAATCGCCGATCTGCACTTCGGCGGTTTCCGACGCCGAAATTCCCGTGGAGGCGATGTCCGCGAGCAGGATCACCTGCTCGTCCGTCAGTTCATCCGGAATTTTCGCCAAATTTGCCTGCGCGTGCGGCACCAACAGATATTCCGCCTGCGCGCCGTTGATGGTGTTTCCAAATTTCCAGCCGCCGATGGCGCCGCCGCACTGCGACCAATCGCCGCCCAGGCAGTAATCACATTGCCCGCACGGCGTGATCGCGCCCACCAGAACACGCTCACCGGCTTCGTATCCCGTGATTCCCACTCCAATCTCGTGAATCACACCCACAGCTTCGTGCCCGATCACCAGGCCTGGCTTGACCGGATACTCGCCTCTTAGAATGTGCAGGTCCGTTCCGCAAATTGTGGTCAGCGTCACCCGGATCACGACTTCGCCGGGGCCCGGCTTCGGTACCGGCACTTCTTCGATTCCAATTTGATTGGCGCCGCGAAAAACCAGCGCCTTCATCATCGCCAGGTTCTTTTCTTTCCCATTGCGTGTTCGTTCCAGTGTTCCTTCCTGTGTTACTGGCATTGCCCACTCCTCAATTCTGCTACATCTACTGCTGTTCCACTTCTACCGGGCGCAATGCCGTGGTTGCTATGACCTGGGTCACAGCTCCCTGTGATTTGGGTCACGCGGCCCTCTGCCCTCTGCAAATTGCGCTCGAAATTGGGGGTCCAAAAAGAGCCGATATAGAGGCGATTAGACTGGTTTCCGGCACTGAATCTAAAAGGTTTAGGCGCAATTCGAATAGACTCGCTCTGGCGATTAGCCAGGCGATTAACTTTTAGCTTATTTTGGCTCTTCAAGTTCGTTTTTTCCTCCCTATTTTTCTTCTCCCTCGCGCAATTCCTGGCTCACCGGGCTCTCCTTGGGTGCCTTTATTCAGTTAACGACTCCCTATCTTAATTACCATGTTACCTACGCAAATGGAAGACCTGGTGCCTGTGGACATTTGGACGGGAGGAGTGGATGATGCGCGGGCTAGAAGACAAACATATCTACACCTCTGAACTCTGATAGAGTACACAATTCCAATCCCGCTCTCGCGAAGTTAGATTAAATACTGGCTTCTTCGGTACACACTCTACGAAGTGTGCCAGTTCTTGGGGGATAGGGTTCCTTGCCCAGCCAGCCAGAAGCATTTTCGCGGGTTCTGATCGATCAGGCTCTTAAAGAGAGCGACTGGGATCTGCTCGATCCTCAAAGGGTGCGCTTTGAGTCGAGTGGACGCGATGGCCGCGCAGACTACATCCTGCTGGGTAAGACTGGTCCTCTATGCGTCCTTGAGGCTAAGCGGCCCGATCTTGATCCCTACGACGCAAAGGACCAGGCCCGCGGCTACGCGGAAAACGTTCGGGCGCCGTTCATAATTCTCTCGAATGGCCGGGAACACTGGTTTTGGAACTATGAGCGTGCCGATCAGCGCGACGCCTACCGGATCGAACGCTTACCCTCTCCGGCAGACCTCGAACGTCTCCGTCTCAAGAACCTTCAGCCGCCCCGGCCCCTAATGACGGAAATCATCACTCCGAGCTACCTCAAGCTGTTCAAGCCAGAGATAACTCTTTGGGGCTACCAGATTAAGGCCATCGACGAAGTTTCACAGCAGTTTGACCGTGAGGCCCGCCGCAAGTTTTTGCTTGAGATGGCAACGGGCACAGGGAAAACGCTTCTCTGCGCCGCGCTGATCCGGCGCTTTCTTGTAACTCGCAACGCGGAGCGTGTGCTTTTCATCGTGGATCGCATTGAACTTGCCAAGCAAACCATGGAAGATTTCAATGTCGTTCTTCGCGAGTATAGTCCCGTGGTATTCAAGACTGCGCGCCGCCATCCCTCGGAACTACTCGGTTCCAGTGTGGTGGTCGCAACAATTCAGTCATTGATGGTGGACCGACGCTTTCGAACTGAATTCACGCCTTTCCATTTCGACCTCGTTATCAACGATGAAGCGCATCGTTCTATTTATGGCGACGCCCGCGAAGTGGTTCAATTCTTCCAGGCTACACGTTTGGGGCTGACCGCCACGCCGAAAGCATATTTGAAGAATGTCGACGTCGAAGCACTGCGGCAAAGTAACCCAAAGGCGCTGGAAGCGCGCGAGCTTCGGGATTCGTATCTTTACTTTGGTTGTGAGCCGGGATTCCCCACCTTCCGTTATGACATTGTGGATGCCGTCAAGGACCCCGAAGGCCCGTTCCTGTGCCTGCCGAAGATTTTTGACATCCGTTCCGACATTACCACCCAAGCCTTGGCGGATAAGGGATGGGCAGTGGTCATAAACGAGCAGGAGGAAAACTACAAAATCCAGGA
>JBGPTK010000387.1:0-2633 GCA_041490605.1 Terriglobia bacterium
CTGATGAATGCGATTGAAGTGGACCACATCACGAAGAGATTCGGCGATTTGACGGCGGTGGACAACATCAGTTTCGTGGTGCCAGAGGGCGAAATCTTCGGCCTGCTGGGGCCAAATGGCGCGGGCAAGACGACGCTGATTCGCATGCTCACCACGCTGACTTCGCCGACATCCGGCACCGCGCGCGTGGGTGGCCACGACGTGGTGAAGGACGCGGACGGCGTGCGAAACGTAATCGGAGTGATTCCGCAGGCGCTCACGTCCGATCCGGATCTCACGGCCGAAGAAAATGTGATGATTCACGCCAAGCTGTACGGGGTGCCGGCCGGCCAGCGCAAGGAATTGATCCGGCATCTTCTCGCCTCCGTCGGTCTCGAGAAATTTTCAAGCAAGCTGGTGCGCACCTTCTCCGGTGGAATGAGGCGGCGCCTGGAAATCGCGCGCGGCCTGGTCCATTCGCCGAAGATTCTTTTTCTCGATGAGCCGACCACCGGCCTCGATCCGGTATCGCGCGCAAACGTCTGGGAACATATCCGGGAGCTGCGGGCGGCTTCGGGCCTGACGATTCTGATGACGACGCACTACATGGATGAAGCCGACAAACTCTGCGAGCGCATCGCCATCGTCGATCACGGCAAGCTGGCCGCGATGGATACGCCGGCGAGGCTGAAGGATACGGTATCCGGCACGGACACGGTGGAAGCGGAATTCACGGACCTGCCGGCGGATTGGCTGGAAGCATTGCGGGGCCTGGCGCATGAAGAAGGCGTCACCGAGCAGGACGGCGTCTACCGCATCGCTTCGGACAATGGCCCGGCGACGGTTGCCGCGTTGATGGATTTGGCGCGCGCCATGCACGTGACCGTAAAAAAGGTGACGGTGCAAAGCACCACGCTCGACGACGTATTCCTGCACTACACCGGGCGGCAATTGCGCGACACGGCGCAGGGAGGAGGCCACTATGACGTCAGCCACCTCTATCGATAAAAGCGCCGCGGGCGCGGGCCGTGCCGCGGCGAAGCGCGCAGGGGCGAGGGCATGAAGTTCTACCGCGTATGGGCGCTGCTGGAGCGTGACATGCGGAAATTTTTCCGCAGCCCCACGCTGATGGTCACGTCCATGGTGTTTCCGCTGATGCAACTGATCGTGCTGGGCTATGCGTTCGGCGGAAAAATCAAGGGCGTGGATGTGGCGCTGGTGGATCAGGACCATTCGGATATTTCACGCACGCTGCGGGAACAGTTCACCGGAATCGAAACCGGGCCGAAGACATTCCGCATCGTCGAATACCATTCCCTTCCCGACGCCATCACCGATCTGCGCACCGGCCTCGTCCGCGGGGTGGTGCAGATTCCGTATGATTTTTCGCGGCGCGTCTACCAGCACGACCGGCCGCGAGTGGCGCTGGCGGTCGACAACACCGATCAGTTCATGTCCAATTCGATTGCCACCCTGGTGCAGCAGCAAGTGGACCAGCTCAACACGCCGGTGGTGGCGATGCGGCTTCCCGGCGAAGTGGCGCTGAATATCGTCGAGGTGTATCCCTACATCGAGTACGTGAAGTATTTGCTGGCCGGCTCGATTGCCATGGCAATTTTCGTGGTGGCTATGATCGGCGGCGGAATCACCTTCATCGACGACAAAGCTCGCGGGCTGCACGAAGGATATCTGGTGACGCCGATTCAATCCGCGGAGCTGGTGATGGGATTGAATCTGGCCGGCGCGCTGAAAGGGTTGATGGCCGGAATGGTGCTGACGATTATCGGCGGCCTGATTGCGGGCATCCCGCACCTGTGGGACCCGGTGCGGCTGCTGTATCTGGCGCTGGTGGTGTCGGTGGCGTCGCTGACCATGATCAGTTTCATGTTCCTGCTGATGGTGCGCGTGGATGATCCGCTGGTGCCCCGCGCGATTTTCGGCGTGCTGAATACATTGCTGTTCTTCCCTTCCGGCGCCATTTATCCCGCGGAAGGATTTCCGTGGTGGCTGCGGTGGATTTCGATCGTCGATCCATTTACCTACACGGTGCACGCGCTGCGCAATTTGCTGCTGAAGAACACGGGCATTGATGGGATTTACCGGGACGTGTTAGTTTTGTCGGGGTTCTCGCTGGTGTTCATCACGGCGTCCGTGGCGCTATTCAAGCGCCAGATTTGATGGAATCATTTTAAGGATGGTGCTCTTGGGAATTCTGGATGCATCGGCTGAAGAGCCGCACACGAAACTGTTCCGGTACACTCTGACGACCGCTGTTTTCACCGTCCTGATTGGCCTGGGCGTGTGGTACGTGACGCGCTTCCACCACGAGAAACACACGGTGAACACGTTTCTGGAAACGCTGGCCGCCGGAAAGCCCGAGCAAGCCTATCGAATCTGGAAACCATCACCCACTTACGGTTACCAGGATTTTCTGGATGATTGGGGGCCGAACGGCTTTTACGGCCCGGTGAAAAGTTTTCAGATTCGGGATGCGGAAGGGGCGAAGGGCGACACGAGCGTGGTTGTGATTGCGGAGATCAGCCCCTACCAGCCCTTCCCGGAAGATAACGATTCCGCGAAACGAAACAGGAGCAAGGAAATTCGAATCTGGGTGGAGCGCAAGGATCAGTCACTCAGCTTCCCGCCTTAACCGA
>JBGPTK010000388.1:0-2625 GCA_041490605.1 Terriglobia bacterium
CACGGCAAATGAAAGCGCGACGGCTCCTGCCAAGATTCCCGCTGCGGCAATACATAATAAAAATAGTTTCATATACTCCTTTCAACAGGCCGCGTAGACGCTCAAATCCCTTGCGTATGGTGATCGGCGGGCCTCAGGAATTAAAACTCCTGAGGCTTCGGCTGGTTCCTGCCGGAGCTGAAGAGAAAGATGCCGCCCTGAAGGGCGGCGCTACACGACCGCCCCAAATCGGAGTTGCGACAAAGACTCGAAAGCTCCGACCCCCTAAGAAGCTAAGCCAATTGCAAATTAGGACAGTACCCTCCAGCGAGGTGAGTTGTAAATCCCTTGCATATTCCAGGCGGGCCTCAGGAATTAAAACTCCTGAGGCTTCGGCTGGTTCCTGCCGGAGCTGAAGAGAAAGATGCCGCCCTGAAGGGCGGCGCTACACGACCTCCCCCCATCAGCGTTGCCACACTGCTCCAGGATTTGGGATTTGCTCGGGATTCCTCTCCCGCAGGAGCGGGATCGGAATGACGGCAAATCGGACTCGGACACTAGGGTTGCAATCCCGCGACTGCCAGCACCGTCAGCAGCACGCGCTTCAGGCCGACATCGCGGTCCGTGCCGTCATACCATTCGCTGAGTGAGTGTGACCCGCCGCCACGCCCGCCGCCACCGAGCGAGATCGCCGGAATCCCCAGGGACAGCGGGATATTCGCATCCGTCGAAGACCGTTCCGACCGCGAGCGATTCCCCAGATAGCGGTCCACATTGCGAATCGCATCCAGCAGTGGCGCGTCCGCGGCGATCTCGCCGCCCGGCCGCACTCCCAAACTTTTAAACTTCGAATCCAGCGATCCTTCCCCGGAATGGGAGGCCGCGATCTCGTCGTCAATTCCCTTCTGGACGGCATCGCGCAAGGACTGCTCCAGGCGGTCGAGCTCCTTCTCATTTTCCGAGCGCATGTCGATCTTCATCGAGGCGCTGAAGGGAATCGCATTCACCGAGGTGCCGCCTTCGATGAGGCCGACGTTGAAAGTCGTGCGGGGATCTTTTGGCACGCGAACGGCGGAAAATTTGACGATGGCGCGCGCCAGAACATTAATCGGATTGGGCAAGCCGAAATCCGACCAACTGTGCCCGCCGGGGCCGGTGACCGTCACTTCGACGCGGCGCGAAGCCAGGGCTTCCATGGTGATGTGCTCGACCGAGGCGCCGTCAATGGCAATCACGGCGCGCAATCGGCCGCCATACGCTTCGACCAACTGTCGGATGCCCCGCAGATTGCCTTCGCCCTCTTCGCCTACGTCGCCCGCGAAAACCACCGTCATGCCGGTGCGAATTTTTCCCTCACTCATCGCGCGCGCTAATCCGACGAGGGCCGCTACTCCGGCCCCATTGTCCGAAATTCCAGGGCCTTCGAGGCGGGCGCCTTTCCGTTTTACCGTTACATCCGTGCCCGCGGGGAAAACGGTGTCGATGTGCGCCGCGACCAGAACCACATTTTTCGGTTCCGTGCCCGGACGCTCCGCGATGACATTTCCCACCGAATCAATGCGCGCCTTGTATCCGAGCGTGTCGAAGAGTTTTTTCAGCGCCGAGGCGCGCACGGCTTCGGCAAATTCCGGCGCGGGAATTTCGCTCAAGCGAATCTGCTCGCCGGTAATCCAGTCTTGATTGGCCGAAATCCAGTCGAGCGCCTTCTTTACTCGTCCGTCCTGGGCAATTTGCTCCACCGGATTGTCCGCGGTTCGCGCGAATGGGGCTAACATCGCGAGCAGCATACAAGAGAGCAGAAAAAGTTTCACCGTTTTTGAGTGGGTCCCCATTCCCGTTGCGAATCTCCGATCGTCAGTTTGTAACTGGAACTCAGTTCACCAGTATCAGGTCAAGTCTCCGGGCCTTGATGTCCACTCTTGATGAGCGATGAAGAAAATCTCTTTTGCTCGAGCATTTGAGATTTGCTCTTGATTCCTCGCCCAGATAGCGGGCTCGGAATGACAACCAAAAGCATTCCAGATTTGCTCTTGATTCCTCGCCCAAATAGCGGGCTCGGAATGACGGCCAAAAGCATTCCAGATTTGCCCGGGTCCGATGGAAAGCATCGGACTCCACACCCCGGAGATTCCGCTGCCGCGGGATCGGAATGACAGCAAATTGGACTCTTCGCACGCGGATTAGCCGGAGGCCTGGCCGCGCAGGGGAGCGGATTCGATCAGGTCGTACACTTCGCCATCGCTCAGGACGCGGTCCGACTTCTTGGCCGCGGAAAAAATGTGCTCGATCAATTCCTCGCTGGCCGGGATCTTCCGCTTCTCGAGCCAATAGCTCACGTTCGATTTTCCGCTCAATGGGCCGATCTCGATCACCTGCTGCAATCCGAATAGGTGCGAAGGCACGCCGCTATAGATGGAATCCGCCAGCATCGGATCGTTCCGGCGATAGGCCTTCACAATCGCGGCGGCGTGAACGCCCGTCGCGGTGCGGAACGCATCGCGCCCCACCACCGGATAATTCGGGGGAATCACGGTGTGCGTGGCGCGCGCCACTTTTTCCGAATATTCCTTGAGGCGCGAAAGGTCGCGGTTGATCACGCCCATCAATCGCAGATTCACCAGCATCAATTCCATCGGCGTGTTGCCC
>JBGPTK010000389.1:0-2579 GCA_041490605.1 Terriglobia bacterium
CCGCCGCGTCATACATGCGAGGAAGCGTGATGGTATCGGAGGTCAGCGCCAGGATCAGGATCGGAGCATCCGCCGGATTGACCTTGCGATAATTCGGATTATTGGGGAGATCGCTGGGGAGTTGCCCGCGGGCGGCGTTGATGGCGGCTTGAACGTCGCGCGCCGCTGCATCAATATTTCGATTCAAATCGAACTGTAAAACGATGCTGGTCGTCCCCAGTTGGCTGCTCGAGGTCATCTGGTTGACGCCGGCAATCCTGCCAAACTGCCGCTCGAGCGGCGTAGCGACGGCGGAGGCCATCGTCTCCGGACTCGCGCCCGGCAGCCCCGCGGAAACCTGGATCACCGGAAATTCGACCTGCGGCAAAGGAGCAACAGGCAGAAAATTGAAGGCAATAATTCCCGTCAGCAACACGGCAATCGTCAACAAGGACGTGCCCACCGGCCGCTTGATAAATGGTGCGGAAATATTCATGGACTAATCCGCTGCTCCGGAGGTTTCCTCGATCGGATTGCCGATGCGGTAGCGCGCCAGGCGCCGTGCCAGCCGGTCGAATGCCAGGTAAACCACCGGCGTCGTGTAGAGCGTCAGCAACTGGCTCACAATCAGACCGCCGACGATGGTGATGCCGAGCGGACGGCGAAGCTCCGAGCCAGTGCCGCCGCCCAGCGCCAGCGGCAACCCGCCGAACAGCGCCGCGAAGGTGGTCATCATGATGGGCCGGAAACGCAGCAAACACGCCTGAAAGATCGCTTCCTCCGGAGGCTTGCCTTCGCCTCGTTCCGCTTCCAGGGCGAAGTCGATCATCATGATCGCGTTTTTCTTCACGATGCCGATCAGGAGAATGATGCCGATCAGCGCGACCACATTGAGATCGTTATGCGTCAGCAACAGCGCCAGAATGGCGCCGACCCCAGCCGAGGGCAAAGTGGAGAGAATCGTGATGGGATGAATGTAGCTTTCATAAAGCACGCCCAGCACGATGTAAACGGCCACCACCGCGGCAAGAATCAGCAGCGGTTCCGCGGAAAGTGAATTCCGGAAGGCCGCCGCGGTTCCCTGAAAACTGGAATGAATGCCAGGCGGCATCCCGATTTCGCTTTCCGCCTGGTCGATCGCCTTGGTCGCGTCGCCCAGCGAGGTTCCCGGCGCCAGGTTAAAGGAAATCGTGACCACGGGAAACTGCCCCTGATGGTTGATCGAAAGCGGTGTGTTCGAGTGTTGAAAGTGCGAAAAAGCGGAGAGCGGAACTTGCGCGCCCGTGTTCGAGTGGACATAAATGCTCTTCAGCGAGTCCGGATTCTGCTGAAAGCTCGGCGCCACTTCGAGCACCACGTGGTACTGGTTCAATTGCGTAAACATGGTGGACACTTGCCGCTGGCCGAAAGCATCGTACAAAGTGTCGTCGATCTGTTGCGGCAGGATGCCCAACCTCGACGCCGTATCGCGATCGATTACCAGGTCCGCCTGCAGGCCGTGATTTTGTTGGTCGGTGGCCAGATCGCGTAATTCGGGCTTGGCGCGCAATTGGGCAAGCAACTTCGGAGTGAAGGCATTCAATTCATTGGCGTCGGCGTCTTCAATCGAATATTGATACTGCGTGCGGCTCACACGGTCCTCGACGGTCAGATCCTGCACCGGCTGCATGTACAGAGTGATTCCCTCCACGTGCGCCAGTTCCGGCTGCAAACGGCGAATAATGGCGCTGGCGGAATCCTTCCGCTCATCGCGGGATTTCAAATTAATCTGGATTCGCCCGCTGTTGGGAGTCACATTGGTGCCGTCCACTCCAATGAACGAAGAAAGGCTGGCGACATCCGGATCCTTCAAGATCACTGCGGCCAGCGCCTGTTGCCGCTCGGCCATCGATTGGAAGGAAACCGTTTCCGGCGCCTCCGAAACGCCCAGAATCACGCCGGTATCCTGAACGGGGAAAAAACCCTTGGGGACAATGACGTATAAATAGAGGGTGAGGATCAGTGTTCCCACGGTGATCAAAAGAGTGGTGGTCTGAAACTTTAGTACAAATTTCAGAGTGCGGCCGTAGAACGCGATCACCCGTTCGTAAAATCGCTCGGAGGCGCGATAGAAACGGGACTGCTGTTTTTCACCCCGGTGCTTCAGCAGCTTCGCGCACATCATCGGCGTCAGCGTCAACGAAATGATCGCCGACATCAGAATCGTCACTGCCAGCGTGACGGCAAATTCCCGGAACAGGCGTCCCACGATGTCGCGCATGAAGAGCAGCGGGATCAACACCGCAATCAGCGAAACGGTCAGCGAAACGATGGTGAAGCCGATCTGGCCGGAACCCTTCAATGCCGCACTGAGCGGCGATTCTCCCGCCTCCAGGTACCGGTCGATGTTCTCGATCATCACGATGGCATCGTCCACCAGGAACCCGGTGGAAATCGTCAACGCCATCAGCGAAAGGTTGTTCAGGCTGTATCCCATCAAATACATGATTCCGAATGTCCCCACCAGGGAGAGCGGCACGGCGACGCTGGGAATCACGGTGGCGGCCAGGTTGCGCAGAAACAGGAAGATCACCATCACCACCAGCGCGATGGTGAGCATC
>JBGPTK010000390.1:0-2569 GCA_041490605.1 Terriglobia bacterium
CGGCCGCGGGCGTGATGGCCACGAGTCCGGCAACGGCTCCGGAGATTGCGCCGAGGGCGCTTGGCTTGCCGTTGCGAATCCATTCCGCGATCACCCAGCCCAGGGTGGCGGCGGCGGCGCCAAAGTGAGTAGCGGCAAACGCGCTGGTGGCCAGGCTTCCGGCGGAGAGAGCGCTGCCGGCGTTGAAGCCGAACCATCCCACCCACAGCAGGCAGGCGCCGATGAAGCTGAGCACCACGCTGTGCGGCGGCATTGGCTCACGCGGATAGCCCAGGCGCTTGCCGAGATAGAGCGCGCAGACCAGGGCGGAGACTCCAGAGGTGATGTGCACGACGGTGCCGCCGGCAAAATCGAGCGTGGGAAATCTGCCGCCGAGCGACGCGTTGAGCAATCCTCCCTTGCCCCAAACCATGTGCGCCATCGGGGCGTAAATGATCAGAGACCACAAAGTGGTGAACAGGGCCATAGCGCTGAATTTCATGCGCTCGGCGAAGGCGCCGGTGATCAGAGCGGGAGTGATGATCGCGAACATCAACTGGTAGAGCATGAAAGTTTGTTGCGGAATCGTGGCGGCATAGTCCGGATCGGGCGCGGACCCAACGCCGCGCAGGAAAAGATGGCCGAATCCGCCAATGAACTGGTTTCCAGGCGCGAAGCAAAGACTGTAGCCGACAATGGCCCAGACGACGGAGACGATGGCCATCATCGCGAAGCTTTGCATCATGGTGGCCAGCACATTTTTCTTGCGCACCAGGCCGCCATAAAAAAGGGCCAGGCCTGGGCCGGTCATCATCAGCACCAGCGCCGTGCTGACCAGCATCCAGGAATTGTCGGCGGAGCTCTGGGCGCCGGCGACTTGCTGTTCCAGTTGCGTGACGCGATCGGAGATCGATGGGCTTGCGGATTGCGAAGAATTCGAACCGGGAGCGGTAGAAGATTGCGCGCGAGCCGGTAGAGCAGCGATCGAGAATAAGAGGAACACAAAGCACAAGCGGAGCCGAATGGATTTCATCGCTATCTTCTCCGTGCGTTCCTGGGATCCGCGTTTGCCTTGCCGCGGGTCAAAATCGGCCCATTATAAGAGTCCGCGCCAAAACTGAATCATCATAATTGTTGATGCAATCCATTTAAGCAGGAGCCCGCCGCGCCCGGTTCTGGGACAGATCCTGCCGGGCCACCCGATGAACCATTCCCAGGATCATCCGATGTTGGTTCCTATCGGCAACGAGTTTGCGCGGGAGCTGAGCATGAATGACCCAGGTGATTTTACCGGAGTCCGGCAGCGCAGGAGAATTTTTCACCGGCCCAGTGCTCTTTCTTGCATTGTTTTATTGGCGGCAGCCATTCCATCGTTCGCGGAAGGGCAGACCGCCGGCACGGTGGCATCGGCCGATGCGGGAGGGGCGGGTTTTTCCGTTTTCCGCGGCTTCACATTTTTCACAATCCCATAATTTCCGTATTGACAGCGTGTGTCCCGCAACGTATAAATATACAGACGACTGCATAATCAGTCAGACGCCATTTATGGGGATGCAAAAGCGATTCCGGCAAGGACAGATACTCAAAGTGATCTCGGCTGAAGCCGTCTCGAATCAGGACGAACTGCGGCGGCGGCTGGCGCATCTGGGGATGCGCGTGACGCAGGCGACGCTTTCGCGCGACTTGCGCGACCTGAAGCTGGTGAAGACCGGCGGCGGATACCGGACGTTTTCGGCGGTCAACGAAGAAACGGCGGCCATGCCGGTGCTGATGCGCACGCTGCGGGAATTTCTGCTGGATATCCGGCCGGCGCAGAATCTGCTGGTGCTGAAAACGCCGCCGAGCGGGGCGCAGCCGCTGGCGGCAGCGATCGACGCCGAGCACTGGAAGGAAGTGGCGGGGACACTCGCGGGCGACGACACCATCCTGATCGTCACACCGTCGAAAACCACGCGCGCCGCCCTGCAGAAGCGCATTGAGGATCTTCTCCGATGACGGATCAGGCGCGAGTGGCCGTGGTGGGAGCGACGGGGTACGCGGGTTACGAACTGGCCCGGATTCTGTTGCGGCATCCGGGCGTGGAGACGCCGACTTTCTATCTACGCGAGGCACACGCGAATATTCACTGCTTGAGCGAATTGTTTCCGCAATTGCGCGGCTGGGGCGACGCGCCATGCCGGACGTACTCGGCGGAGGCGATCGCGAAGAGCGGAGCGTGCGCCGTTTTTCTTTCCACGCCGCACGAGGCTTCGATCGAAATCGCGCCGGAGTTCGCCGCGGCGGGGATTCCGGTGGTGGATTTGAGCGGAGCGTTCCGATTCCGCGAGCCGGAGACATTTTCGCACTGGTACAAGATTCCGGCGGGGGCGCGGGAGTTGTTGGATGCCGCGGTTTACGGTTTGCCGGAGCTTTATCCGGCGGCACAAGCGGATGCGAAGCTGGTTGCGAATCCGGGCTGCTACGCCACTTCTGTGATTCTGGGCTTGCGGCCGCTGATGGAATCCGGCTGGGTGGCGCGGGAGAGGGGGATTGTCTGCGATTGTAAATCGGGCGTGAGCGGCGCGGGAAAAGAACCGAAGCGCGAAACACA
>JBGPTK010000391.1:0-2556 GCA_041490605.1 Terriglobia bacterium
AGCTGAAGAGTTTGTGTGGCAACTCAGGTTTTGCTCGTTGTCACGCTTGCCGACATTCAGTCATGTGGTTGAAAGTAAAGATGCCACCCTGAAGGGTGGCGCTACACGACCACCCCTACGCGGCGTTTCCACACAGGCTCTAAAGCTCCGACCCCCTAAAGACCATTTATGAGATAGGTTCATGTTAACATCCGGTGGCGATTTCAACATTCCGGGAGCAAACACCATCTAAATATGACTTCTCTGCCGCAAAAAGGCTTACAGCGATACTTGAAAATGCTGGAAGCCGCGATTCAAGAAGCGGAACTGGGCCTGGCCGAGGGAGGCGTGCCCGTCGGCGCGGCGCTTTTCGATCGCGAGGGCAAATTGCTTGGGCGCGGACATAACCGCCGCGTCCAGGAAAATGATCCCTCGATCCATGCCGAGACGGATGCCTTCCGCAAAGCCGGCCGCCATCGCAATTACCGGGACAAAATCATGGTGACGACGCTGGCCCCCTGCTGGTACTGCAGCGGCTTGATTCGCCAATTCCGCATGGGGACGGTGGTGGTGGGCGAGAGCGTGAATTTTCCCGGCGGGCTGGATTGGCTGCGCGAACATGGCGTGGAGGTGATCGATCTGCACTCCGAAAAATGCATCCGCTTGATGGCTGATTTCATCGCCGCGAATCCCGCGGTCTGGAACGAAGATATCGGAGAAGTGTGACGGCTGATTCCGGGAATTGCTCGCGCCACTCGCGCGCGGCCTACTTCACCGTGATCTTCACACCTGTGGGCGCATTGGGCGCCGGAAGTCCCAGCAAGCTGAATTCAAATGCGCCGATGTCAAACGCCGGGCCTTGCGGCCTGGGATGGCCATCAAAGTCGGCGGTTATGAAAGGCAGTAAGAGTCCCGCGTCAATGGCCGGGCTTGTCAAGGACAGATGATAGTCGTGGCCCGCGGCGTTCACAAAAGCGGGATTGGCGTTCTTGGAATGCGCGCCAAGGGTAAACCCGACCGAGCCTTGAGTTGAAAAATACAAATTGTAATCTTCATCCCGGGCGCCCAGTCCGCCGGATGCCACCTGACTGGTGTAGCCAGACAGAATGCAATTGCGCATCAGCAGGCTGATGGGCGGCCCTTCGATTATGAAACCCTGATCGCCACCACCGCCGATAAATGTGGAATTGTAAAGCGAAGTGGCCGCGCTGGTGGCCAGCAACTGCAGCGGAAAAAGACCATTGCCGTAGGAGACGGAGTCAATCAAGGTGTATGGCCCGCCGGAATCCCACATGCGGAAACCATACTTGATGTTGTCGCGCGAGAGACAATTGGTGCATTCGAAGTACACCGCTTTGATATCGAATCCCGCGTCAAGATTGTCGTAGGCCACCGAATCGCGGATGAACAGATGAGACGTTCCGATGTCGTCGGAAAAGCCATCGCCATTGCCATAGTCCGAGACGGAGCCGATGTAGGTTTCCTTATTGGAATGGCTGGTGACCCGGCTGATGAAAACATCATGGACGGTGTTTTCGAAACCGACTCCGTAGCGGGAATTGAAGACCAGGCAATCGTTGATGGTGATCTGGTTGGCATCGTCGCTCATGATGATGCCGTTCCAATTGTCATGCACGGTCAGGTGCGAAAGTTCGATGTCGTGAGCGTTCCCGTAGATAGCCACTGAATTGCCGACAGGCCGGGGGTTTTTGTAATTGGTGATCTCGAAGCCGGAAATAATCAGGTAAGACTGGGTGCCGAGGTTGAAGGCCTGCCCGTTGACCCCGGTGTTATTTCCATTCAGGATCGCGCCGGGTTGTCCTTCATAGGAGATGTAGGCATTCACCGAGCCCGAAGGCGGAGTCACCGATTCGTTGTAAACGCCGGCGCGAACCACAACCGTGTCGCCGGGCAGCAACTTGCCGGAAGCGTGGCCGAGAGTGCACCAGGGCTGCGCCGAAGTGCCGGCCGAGGAATCGCTGCAGCCCACTTTATCCACGAAGAAAGTAATGCCGGGACCAGCCGCGGGAGTGGTAAAAGTAGAATCCGCGGAAACCGTGAGATTTCCGGCGGAATTCCGCGACCGGACGCGGTAGTGATAGAGAGTGGAAGGCGCGAGCCCGATGAGGGCCATCGAGTGCGCGGTCCGGGGAAACGTGTCGCGCACCGTGATGCTGCCATAGCTGACTGCCGTTCCATATTCCACTTGCGAATCGGCTGCGGTATTGGTGGTCCACTTGATGATGCCGGAAGTTGCCGCGACGCTGGTGGCCGTCAGCGCGGAAATGGTGGGGCCGGTTTGCGCGCGAGAGATGGAAGGAACAAATGCAATCAACAAGAGTGCTGCGAGGGTAATTCTCCGGCACGCCCGGCGCCGTAATCTGGCCGCAACCTGCAACATCATTAGCCCCCTGCCCGTTTGCTTCCGGCCCGGCATCGCGCCAAATCTTTGGTTGAACAAACTCGCGCTGGCCGGCTGAATGTGCCAGGAACCGGAATAGCTTGATGCTAGTGGTTGCTACGAAGGGCCTGCAAGCTGTCCTCAGGTACAGGTGTGATTCGCGGGGCACTAGCGGC
>JBGPTK010000392.1:0-2533 GCA_041490605.1 Terriglobia bacterium
AAGACGCGCGCGAAAATCGCGTCCACCGAACGAAGCTGCCGCTCCAGGCTGAATGTTTTCTCGAGCTGGGCCGGTTTCAGGAATCTGGCGATGTTGGGGTCGGCGGCCACGCGATCGCGAAAACTGGATTCGGCTTCCCACGCGGCCATGGCGTGAGCTTGCACCCATTTGTAGGCGTCCTCGCGCGGCGCGCCCTGTTCCACCAAATCCTGCAGCAACTGGCCGGAAAAAATCAGGCCCTGCGTGGATTCGAGATTGCGTTTCATGCGTTCGGGGAAGACGCGCATGTTGGCGACGATGTCCGTCATGCGGGCGAGCATGTAATCCACCAGGATAGTGGAATCCGGCAGAATAATCCGTTCCACGGAGCTGTGCGAAATATCACGTTCGTGCCACAGCGCGATATTTTCCATGGCGGCCTGCACGTTGGAGCGCACCACGCGGGCCAGGCCGCACACCTGCTCGCAATTCACGGGATTGCGCTTGTGCGGCATGGCCGAGCTGCCGCGCTGCTCGCCGCCAAAGGGCTCTTCCGCTTCGCGCACTTCGGTGCGCTGCAGGTGGCGGATTTCCGTGGCGATGCGCTCGAGCGATGCCGCCGCGATTCCCAGCGCCGCGACGTAGTCGGCGTGGCGGTCGCGCTCGATCACTTGCGAGGCGATCGGCGCGGCTTCGAGGCCCAGCCGCGCACAAATTTTCTGCTCGATTTCCGGTCCCAGGTGAGAGCAGTTGCCGACGGCGCCCGAAATTTTTCCCACCGCCATCCGCGCGGCCGCGGCGCGCACGCGTTCCAGGTCGCGGCGGTTTTCCGCGAACCAATTGGCAACTTTGAGGCCAAACGTGATCGGCTCGGCGTGGACTCCATGGGTGCGGCCGATCTCCGGGGTGTCCTTGAATTCCCACGCGCGGCGCTCGAGGACTTCGCCGAGCCGCACCAGATCGTGCTCGATCAGCCGGGACGCTTCGCGCACCAGCAGGGCCTGCGAGGTATCCACTACGTCATTGGAGGTGAGCCCGTAATGCAGCCAGCGCGCCGCTTCCGGATCGCCGATGGATTCGCCGACGGCCACGGTGAACGCGATCACGTCATGCTTCACGCGCGCTTCAATTTCCAGGATGCGCGGCACGTCCACTTTGGCGCGTTCGCGAATTCGCGCCGCGGCTTCGCGCGGAACCAGGCCCGCTTCCGCCAGAGTTTCCGTAGCCGCCAACTCCACTTCGAGCCATTTCTGGAAACGATTCTCGTCGCTCCAGACCCGGCCCATCTCCGCGCGCGTGTAACGTGGAATCAAGTTCCGGTCTCCTTTTCCGCCCTGAATTATCGCATGTCTGGTGGGCAGGGCGCCGCCGCTAATCGAAATAGCACATTTCGCACCCAATGGACAGGCCTGGCGCCATAGGGACATTGGAGCGGCAAGTTCTGGCTCGATCAGCCGAAAATGGTGCGCACGTGCCGCGGGCGAATCAACCAGGCAGCGTACTCAGGGTAGGCGCTCTATTGCGCTTTGCGCGCAACTTGGTGTATGTGGTGGGATAAGGATGAACGCGTGCAAGGAATCGATCCAGTTTTCCGGAATCGAATTCAAGGAATCGCGAAGGAGGAAATCACTCATGGCTACGAATTCGGTGGCGATCGAAGTGGAGACGATGGATAGCGGAGTGGATTTCGACCTGATGGGGAATGCCGTCGAGCTCGCCGTGGGCGACACCTATAAATTGCCGGATGGCAGCCAACTGATTTGGCAGCGCGGGCACCGGCCGAAATCGGCGGGGCAGCCGAAGCTCCTGGAATTGACTCTGACGCCGGGAGGCAGTGCCGATGCCGCAGCGATCGCGAATTATTTGTTCAGCAAACTTAGCGACCACGCCATCGAATTGCGAATTGACGGCGCCACTGTGCGGATCGATCGCCAGGCAATCGCCAGCGCGCTGGCGGCAAAAATCGGGAAGAAGGAATCCGCGGGGGCATAAGCTGGCTGAGCGGGATCAAAGCGGTTTTCGTGGCAATGGCTCCAAAAAACGTGCCGCTCAACGCGCCGCCTAGAACAGTGCAAGCGTGGCCTTTGCAGGGAATCGAACTTGCCAACCGCGTGCGCTGAGTACTGCAAGGACACATAAAGCTTCGCGTTGCAGGGAAACGTGGTATAGTGATTTTGCGTTTAACACATCGGTAGTTGGCGCGGTTCCTCTGGTTGGTTGCTTCATCTGAGAATATCCGCTCCTAGATTCCTCCCTTTGTTTTCGGCGTAATTTAAAAAAGACTGGCTTTCGAAGCGGTCCTGCGCGTGTGAATTTTTGTGTGCGCGGAGACCGCTTCCACCAGAAAAAGGTAAACAGTGATTCAAAATTTTTCAGAACTACAGATTTCCCCTTACGTGAAGGAGCGCCTAGCGGCGGCTCATTTCACGACACCGACACCGGTGCAAGCCGCGGCGATCCCGCAAGCGCTTGAAGGTAAAGACGTGCTGGCGACCGCGCAGACAGGAACCGGCAAAACGCTGGCCTTCCTGATCCCCATAATCGAGCAGCAATT
>JBGPTK010000393.1:0-2510 GCA_041490605.1 Terriglobia bacterium
CGCGGAGCGCAGGTGGAAATCGAACGGCGACTGGATGGCTCGCACTGGCTGCGCTTCCGGGGCCGCTCTCTCCGCCTGCGCCACTGCCCGGAACCGGCGCCGCGCGCGGCAAGTCCTTCCGGCCTACGGCCTCCAGGACTTGCCGCCAATCCCGTTTCGAGAACTTACAAAAGTGCTCCTCCGAACCACCCCTGGCGGACATTTCAATATGGCAGAAAACCGGACATTTCTACTTTGCGTTGACACGCTTTGGACTTGCTGGACTTGCTTGAATTCGCACGCCAGTAATGGATCAATTTCCGATAGGTGCAGAATGGGACATCTTTGCCACGGCCGCCGGGTGTCACAATCAGTTTTCTACAAAGGTTGGATGCGTGTACCGCTGCGCGGCCGGGACGATCTCATTTGTAAGGAATTGTTACTTTTTTGTTCCCGCGCTTAACCACACAGATCTGCGATTCGTGCAGATGTATCACGTTGTGGTCGATCTGCTTGCGGGCCTTGGCTAGAAGACGTGAAATCTTTTCTTTGCAGGAGTGCGGCCTAGCGTTAAATTTCGACACGTTGATGATTCCAGGGTGGGTGCAAATCGTGTAGTTCTGCTCAGAGAACGCTTTGTCGGCCGCGAGAATTACTCCTTTTTTTTGTGTCGCGTGGGCGACCACCTTTGAGTCTTCCTGGCCGACCAAACGGGCTTCACGCACAGTCTCCAGGTCGATGCGCCGCATGCCTTTCAGCCATTCGCAGATGAACTGGGGTATGTTTTCATCCGCGAGTATCTTGAGCTTGCGGGCACCCATTATTGCTCGAGGACGATACTCGCAAACCTAAGGGCGTCACGAACCTGTTTTTCCGAAATGGACATATACGTAGCCACTTTTCTTGTAGAAAGCCCTTCCGCGATCATTCCGCAAATTTGGTAGACCGGAATCCGGGTGTTCCGCAGACATGGAACGCCTCGGACTACGCGCTTGTCGCGCCACGTGGCGTGGTGCATCCTCGCGATTGCTAGATCGAAGACCTCCCCGATTGTTTGGGTCTCATCGCAGGGAAGTGCCGCGGCCTTTTCGCGGGCTTCAATCCACGACTCTGGGAGCCCGTGCAGTTTCCCACGCAACGGATGCGCATCGCGTCGGGGAAGATTGTTGAACCCGATTTCCCTTTCGACTCTCATTTGCTCACCTCTTGATCACGTACTCCTCAACTGCTCTGCCGAATTCCGGCAAGAGTCTTCCCGGGGCAAGCGTTAGAATTCCCCTCTTATACGATGCGTAAATCATACCCCAGATTGAATTATCGGGCATAATCTCCGTCTCTATAGTTGCCCGCGAAGTACCTTTGAATTGAGCGAAAAATGTCATACCTAGAATCATCCTTGGTCTTCTCGCAGGCCCTCCCGTAAAGAATGGCGTGGGCAGCGGGATGGCAGAGCGATATCTTGTAGTCGGGAATGAGTAATACGCCAGGACAGTGACTGGACCTGCGTTTTTGTTGAAGAATCGGGCGATCCACGGAAGCACGCCTTCTGCGAAGGGGGGCTTGGTACCTTTCGGGCCGGTAAAGACACCGATAACCCACCTGATGCGTAGGTCCACCATCCCCTTTGTGAGCTTCAAGTACGAGTGGACATGATAGTCACTCGTTCTTGGAGTACGCGTGAAGTTTGTCAGATTGAGGGGCTCGCCAGCTTCCCAACCGGCGGCATCGTCAGATAACCTCGGATCCTTGAAGAATCTCTTATGGGCAAAATTTCCGCGTTCGGTTTTCAGGCGCAGGTAGAATTCAGTGCAATGATAGGCCTTTAGTTTCATCTTCTGCTCTAGCTATGCAGGCGCACCAAGAATTTGGCAGCTCTGAGGGAGCCTCGCGCTCGCTTCGCGCTTGTAGCCTACCGCAAGAATCTTGCGATTGCCATAGTAGAAGGTGTGCAACCGCCTGGCGCTGTCGATCAAGGTCAAAACAGGCACAGAAAAGTCTCAGCCAAGTCTTCCCCTCTATTCCCCGCTGTCACCCTCCCCCGCAATATTGTCAGCGACGCGGCGGGCATTATATAGCTCGCCCCCGCGCCCACCTTAGTCTGCGCATCGCCCCCGCATTCTCGCCACATCGCGGCTAGTTCTTGCGCGAAGCCATGAATCGCATGCCAACCCCACGGAAATTGCTTCCACCTCAATCAACGCCAGCGATGATTGCATCGAGCGCCACCTCCGTCAACGTAGAGCGCCGTTGCGCGGCGGTCGTAGGGTCCGGGCTCCGTGTCTTCACCCTTCCCGCTCCCTCGCCGCCTCTCCCAGCCCTAAAACTCTTCTGTCTCCGCTCTGGCTTCTTATAGAATGGAGCGTTTTGAAGGCGGCCTGCGAGAAGGTGCCATGAACACCGCGGCGACAAGGAGAGTTTCAATGCCATCATTCCCCGGGGTCGATTTCCTCGACTTCGATTCCCTGCTCAGCGACGAAGAAAAGCTCGCGCGCCAGACGGCGCGCCAATTTGTCGACGACCAGATCATGCCC
>JBGPTK010000394.1:0-2508 GCA_041490605.1 Terriglobia bacterium
AAAGGCAGCACGGAGGCGCGTGACGTCCCGCCCCAGAAACTCGACGGCGGCGAGCAGATAATGAGCCAGCGTGGTGGGCTGCGCCGGCTGCGTGTGCGTATAGGCCGGCATGATGGTTTCGGTATGCGCGGCGGCGAGATCAAGCAGCACCTGGCGAGTGGCGGCGGTTTCTTTTGCGATTCTCAGAACTTCGCGGCGCAAACACATGCGATATTGAGTGAGATCAATATCGTTGCGGCTGCGCGCGGTGTGCATTTTGCCAGCCACTTCCGCGCCGCACTCTTGAACGAGCAGGCCTTGCACGTAGAAGAAAAGATCCTCGCAGCGGCCGTCATACCGCGCCGTCAGGATTGCTTTGCGGTCTAGCTTGGCGAGGCCTTCGAGGCAGCAGCGCGCGTCCGCCGTGGGTATGATGCCCTGACGGGCGAGCATCAACGTGTGCGCCGCGTGAATTTCGATCAAGGCGTCGAAGAAATATTTTTTCGCGTCATCGAAATTCACCGCCAGGACCGTTTCAGCATAGACCGGTGCGGGAAAGCGTTCGGAGGGATCAGACGAGGCGGAGGGGTGCCCGGGTTCCTTCAACGCGTGCACCCCTCCTTTTTAGGACAATTTGAAACTCTGGGCCGCTGAATGATTCGAGCTAGTCTCGAAGAAGGCCATTCAAAAATGATCCTAGCCTCTTCCCGGCTTGCTCAGGGGTCGAACTAACAGCGGCCACGGAAAGCATCGATCACCTTACCACCTTACGCCCAGGCCGAAGTCGAGAATGCGGCCCTGGAGCACGGAACTTGATTTGGGGAAAGTCGTCGGCAAGACTGCATTCACTGGAAGAGTGCCGCAGTTCGCCGGTGTAAGCGTGAATAAGTTAGCTTGCTTGGGGCATCCGGCAGTTTGAACCGTAATCACTGTATTCAGGGACGTGACGTTCGGGTGATTGAATAGGTTCGTTGCTTCAGTTATGAACTGAGCCCGGATGCGCTCCTTGAGCGTGAAAAGGGTCCGAGTGTAACGTAAGTCGAACTGCACAATCTGCGGCCCCCGAACCGTGTTGCGCCCGATGCCAATGGGGCGGGTCACGCTGGCAGCCACAGTCGTGTCGCTGTTTAAATTGGAATTGGCGGTGATGTTCTGCTGGTCGCCGGAAGCAATGTTGGTCAGCACGCCGAATTCATTGTCATTCAAAAGCACTTTGGCAAATCTGTTCTCGGTTGAGACGCGAGGCGACCAGACTACGGTCGCCGTGAAGGAATGCGGCCGGTTGATATAGCTGTTGCTTCGGTCGCGAAGCCGGTTGGTGGTGTCTTCGACGTAAACCAGATTCTGTTCGAAGCCATTTACGTCAGGAGCATCGCTAAGGGTATGGGAATAGATGTAATGCCCGTTCAACGAGAGTCCGTGGGAAAAGCGGTGCTCCCAATTGAGCTCCAGCGCGTTGTAGCTTGAATTCGCGCCCACATCCTGCATAGTTACGTTATTAAACGCGGGGTTTGCACGCGTGGTCGAATCCTGTACGTTAGGACGAAACACCGGTCGGCCGTCCAGCAGCGTACCCATAGGATTTATGAGGTTGATGTTGTGCAGCCACTGCAATTGGCGCCCGGCGGTATTGACATAGGCGATTGTGACTGCGTCATTCCGAGTGAGCTCACGCGAAATCTGGAGAGTGGTGGTCATCGCGTAGGCATTCTTGAAATTCGGCGTGATGGTAAAGACAGATGGAATGGCCGGAGCGGTCGCTGTGGTAAGGGGATTCGGAAACGCTGGGGCACCGGGTGACGCCGGCCCTAATGACGCATTGAACGAGCGTCCCGCACCGTCGGTGAATAGCGCGTTGAAATATAGATTGGTCGGCGGCGGGTCGTAGAACAAGCCCCACGAAGCACGCACGACGGTTTTGTTTCCCAGTCTCCAAGCCAAGCCGAGGCGCGGTGAAACGTCGCCAGCGGGATTGTGGAAACTTCGCGATGTCGGATACGGCGCGTTGGCTTCCGCGCCCGGCGCAAGGAAGCGGTCGTAGCGAATGCCGTAGGTCAACAACAAGGTCGGCTTCACTTGCCAGCTGTCCTGCGCGAAAAGATTGAAGAAATTGGAAATATATCCCTCGCGCGTGTCCCCAATGATCGCATTCACCGTATTGTAGGACTTCGGGTTCGAGCCGTTCAAGGCGTTCTGATAGGACGTGATATCCGGGAAGTTATACTGAGTGAAGCTATCGCCTTCCTGCACGTCGATGATTCGCGAGTACCCGAATCCAAATTTCATGGCGTGCCGGCCGCGAATGTAGGTGACGTTGTCGTTCCAGCTGGGAATTTTTTCGGCGAGCACGTCGCCCGTGGCCACACTGCCACCGAAATTCACAGGGATAGTTGAAATCGTGATGGCGGGCTGAGCGCCCGTCAAGGAACCAGCGACGTGCTTCTCATTCCTGAAAGGGTAGGAGAAACGGAACTCGTTGAGCCATTCTGGTGAGAAAGTGGTCACCCACTGAAGGCCGCCGACGTGCGC
>JBGPTK010000395.1:0-2507 GCA_041490605.1 Terriglobia bacterium
AGCTTCTCGCGCTGATTAGCTAACTGAGGCCGTCACAACTTGCTGAGCGCCGCCGCAATTTCCAACAGACGCAGCAAACTCCGGCGGTCATTTGAAGAAGGAATAGCCGAGGAACAGAACGTTGAAGGTGACGCCGGGATTGACATCGCTGCGGGCGGCATTGGAGATGTGCTGCAACTTGTAGCCGAGCATCCAGGCGCGGTTGTGCGCGGAATTGAAGCGCTCGATTCCACCCTGAAAATCAAAAGTGAAATTGAATTGCGTGCCGCCCACGCGATTGATGGGAACCGGAGCAACCGAAGCGATGAATCCCGCCGTGGCAGCGCCGAAGATTTGCAAGCGGCGCTGCCGGAGGAAATTTACTTTGAAGCCGAGCGGGCTGATGCCGCCGCCGTAGACGGCCATGCGGCCGCTTTCGAGCAATAAATTGGATTGCGGGCCGTTGGGGTGCATCACAATTGTTTTTTCGGGCTCGATGGCGATCTCAACTGGATTCGCATCGAGCGTCCATTCCACCGCCACGGTGCGCCAACCAAAAAGAGTTCTGCCGTAACGCAGTCCGAGTACGGCAAGCTGCCGGTGTTCCGTGATGGAAAGCATGTAGGTGGTACCGAAGGAATAGCCGGCCCATATTCCGAATTCATTCTTTTGCTGAGTGAAGGATTGCGCGCGCGCGAGGGGCGCGTATACGAGAAAGATCCAGAGGATCGCAATAGGGATAAATCTTCGCATTCGAAAATACCGCCGCTGTGTCTCGCCCATCCACGTGGACGAGTTCTTCCATTGCGCCTGAGTGGAGAACTGCTGTCAATTCTTTTGGAGGAGGAAGTTGCGGACCTAGCGAAAGGCCGGGTACACACAATGGAAGGAAGTCTCGCTTCGGAACACTCAATGTAGCCGGCACATTTGTAACCTGTTCTATCCTAATGTAAGTTAGAACTCATCTCATAAATAGTCGAGCAAGTTTCTCAGCCTGGCTTCAGGGGCTAAAGCCCCACTTTTAGGGGCCTTCTGATGCCGGAGTTGAAGCTCCGACCCCCTAGAAACCATTGATGAGACTGGTTCTAGTCAGGATGGGCTACGGGGGGTTGAGGATGAATTTTAGGAAGGCGCACAGGCAAGAGTACCTGTGCCACTGGGAATGGAGCTGCGTCTTACTGAATTCGAATTGCATCCAAGAGGTGATTGGAAACATGATGAAAGTGAGGGTTGCATGAAGAACGTGTTGGTGGGGATCACGGAGGGGCAGGAGAGAGAACCGGGTGCGAGCGCGAGAGGAAAAGGGCGCAGGGGAAGAAAGATGCTACTGGTATTGCCGCTGCTGTTCTTTTTTCCCGCTATGCGGGCGCGGGCGCAGGAGAAAGCGCCGCTTCGCGTGACGCTTCACGATGCAGTGCAACTTGCGCTGAAACAAAATCCGCAGGTGCAGATTGCGGCAATCAACGCGGCCGAGAGCGAGCAGCAGCGGACGATCGCGCGCTCGGATTTATTGCCGCAAGCGAATCTGGATGTGCGCGACAGCGCCGAGCGGCTGAACATCCAAGCCGCCATCGGAATCAGTTTTCCGGGCATTCCGCAGCACGTGGGGCCGTTTCAGGTTTTTCAGGCGGGAGGAACTTTCTCGCAGCCGATTTTCGATCTAACACTGTGGCGGCGGTGGCAAGCGTCGCGCGAACGAGTGAAAAGCAGTTGGGCGGAGCGGCAATCGATTCGCGAACAGACGGTGCTGCTGGTGGTGTCGCAATACCTGGGCGTGCTGCGCGCGGGAGCGGAAGTGCAAGCGGCCAAATCGCGCATGGACCTGGCGCAGGCCCTTTTCGACCAGGCATCGGACCTGCAAAAGAACGGAGCGGGAACCAGCATCGACACGCTGCGCTCGAACGTGGAATTGCAAAATGAAAAGCAGCGATGGATCAACGCGCAGACGCGCCGGCAAACCGGGTTGAACGGACTGGCGCGCCTGCTGAATCTCGATCCCCAGCAGCCGGTCGAGCCCGGGGACGAAATGAGTTTTTTCGAGACGCCGGAATTTCCGGCGGAGCAAACACTGGAGAGCGCATTCATGAAGCGGCCGGAACTGAAGGCGCTCGAAGCGCAGCGCCACGCACTGCAGGATGAGAAAAGAGCGATCAGCGAATCGCGGCTGCCTTCCCTCCATTTCAACGGCGCCTACGCGCAGCAAGGAATTTCCTCGGTCACGGTGATTCCGACTTATATTTACACGGCCAGCGTGGGGATGCCGCTTTTCACCGGCGGGCGCATTCATGCGGAAACGACGCAGGCGGAGCTGGAAGTGCAAAAGATCGCGCAGCAAATCCAGGAACAGAAGGACCAGATCGCGCTGGAAGTGAAAAATGCCATGGCGGAGCTGGCATCCGCGCGCAGCGAGGTGGACGTGGCGAACCAGGGAGTGCAACTGGCGCAGGAGGAAGTGAGCCAGGCGCGCGACCGCTTCCAGGCCGGAGTGGCCAACAACATCGAAGTGGTGACGGCGCAAGACGCACTGG
>JBGPTK010000396.1:0-2505 GCA_041490605.1 Terriglobia bacterium
ATTTGTCCTGTAGTATGTTGGGAACGCGTGGGGCCCGTAGCTCAGCCGGTTAGAGCAGCGGACTCATAATCCGTCGGTCCCAGGTTCGAATCCTGGCGGGCCCACCAATGTTTCATGGAACTGCAGCTCTCGTTTTCAGAAGCAGTTGGTTCGGGAATACCGGCAAGAATTGACGGAAATATTGAATCGGCGTAGTTGTGGTTGAGTGGCGGGCGTCTGTCGAGGGCGGCGCGGAATCTAGCCTAAAGCGCGTTTCAGCCGCTTGGTGGTTTTCACCAACTGGCGTTTGAGCAATTCCACTTGCTTCGCAATTTCGGCAAGCTCTTCCTTCGCTACCACCCCCGCTGCAGCCACCTTGTGAGCTGTCCGGTCCACTTTCCCGGCCGCGGCGCCAATCTGGACCGCCACTCTCTTGAGCCTCGTGTTTTTCGCCATCTTCTCGCCCTCCTCTGGAAGCAATCGCAATCGTATACGCCGCTCACCCAGCCGTCAATCGGCCGTCAATCGGCCAAGCGCCGACCGCACGCGGCTGCTCACGCTAGCCGTGATGGCTTCCGCCACTCAACTCGCGGACGATGTCGCCCACAAAAGACTTAGCGTCGCCGAATAGCATCAGCGTCCGGTCCAGGTAATACAAAGGATTATCAATTCCCGCGAATCCCGGACTCATCCCGCGCTTGATGACCATCACCGTTCGCGCCTTGTCCACGTCCAGAATCGGCATGCCGTAAATCGGGCTCCCTGTCTCGTTGCGCGCGGCCGGATTGGTCACGTCATTCGCGCCGATAATCAGCGCCACATCCGTCTGCGGAAAATCGCCGTTGACCTCGTCCATATCCAGCAATTTATCGTAAGGAATATCCGCCTCGGCCAGCAGCACGTTCATGTGTCCCGGCATGCGTCCGGCCACCGGGTGAATGCCGAACTTCACGTCCACGCCGCGCTTGGTCAGCAAATCAAAAAGTTCGCGCACCTTGTGCTGGGCCTGCGCCACGGCCATTCCGTAGCCGGGAACGATCACAACCTTGTTTGCCGCGGCAAGAATCGCGGCCGCTTCTTCCGCCGACGCGCTCCGCACCGGCTTCCCGGCAGCCTCGCCCTTCGCCGCCACCTGCTCCTGCCCGAACGCTCCGAACAAAACATTCGAAAACGAACGGTTCATCGCTTTCGACATGTTCACCGAAAGAATGAAGCCCGACGCGCCATCCAGCGCGCCGGCAATGATCAGCAGCTTGCTGTCCAGGACGAATCCCATCGCCGCCGCGGAAAGTCCGGCATAGGAATTGAGCAGCGAAATCACCGTGGGCATGTCCGCGCCGCCGATGGGAATGATCATCAACACGCCGAAGATCAACGGGATCGCCACAATCAAAGGAAACAGGTGCGCGCGATCCGGATGGAATATCAGGAAAATCGCCACCGCGATGGCAATCCCCAGAAATCCCAGGTTGACGATGTTCTGCCCTCGATACGTAATCGGCCGCTGCGGCAAAAGCTCTTGCAGCTTCCCCGCCGCCATCAAGCTGCCCGTAAACGTCAGCGAGCCCAGAATCACTTCCAGCGAAAGTACCGCCATCATGAACCGCGGAACATTCGGCGACCGCAAATAAAATTCCGACGCACCGACCAGCGTCACGCACAGGGCGCCGAACGCGTGGCTCAGCGCGGTCCGTTGCGGCACCGCCGTCATCTGAACCATTCCCAGCGGAACGCCGATCATCGATCCCAGCACCAGGGCAATTGCGATCCACTTGTAATCCACGATGCCTTGATTCAGCAGCGTTCCGGCAATCGCCAGCAGCATCCCCAGTTCGCCCGCCCACACTCCACGGCGCGCTGTGCTGGGCGAGCTCAGCCATTTCAGGGCAAGAATAAAAAGAACGGTAGCGATCAGGTAGGTGATCTCGATGATTTGTCCGGTGGGCAGCATGGAGATCATGATTTCGGCGAACCGCTCGACTTAAACATCTTCAGCATGCGGTCCGTGATTAGAAAGCCACCCACTACGTTGCTCGTCGCGGCGATAATGGCTAGCGAGCCCAGCACAGTCGAGAGCGTGCTCTTGTGTTCCCCGGTCAGGATGATGGCGCCAACCACCGCGATCGCATCCAGCGCATTGGTCAGCGACATCAACGGAGTGTGCAGCAGCGGGGATACGCGCCGGATCACCTCGAATCCGATGAACCCCGCCAGCATGAAAACGTAGAGGCTGGTTAATAAATCCGCCTTCATTTCTAGCTTCCCCCTTTGGGCGCAGCCAGGGCCGGCAGCGAGAAAAATTCGCGCACGCGGGCGTTCACCACTTCTCCGCCTCTCGTCAGCAGCGTGCTGCGGATAATCTCGTCCTCCAGATCGAGCCGGACTTTTCCTTCCTTCACCAGGTACAGCAGAAACGCGCTCACATTGCGCGCGTACATCTGGCTGGCATGGTAGGGCACCGCGCTGGCCAGATTGAACTGGCCGATAATCGTGACGCCGTGCTCCACGATCTTTTCTCCGCTCTTC
>JBGPTK010000397.1:0-2477 GCA_041490605.1 Terriglobia bacterium
CTGAATCCAGACGGAGGAGAATTCCATGCGGAAAGCGTACGCACTGCCAGTGCTTGCAGCACTGCTCTTGATGGTTGCGCCTTTGATCCACGCGCAGACTTTGCCGGCCGGTACTTCGATTTCAATCACACTCGATCAAGCGGTCAGTTCAAAAGATGCTCACGTCGGCGATCACGTCCCCGCCATCGTCGCGCGAAATGTGGTGGTGAACGGCAACATTGTGATTCCGAAAGGCTCGGAGGCGAACGTCACCGTCGCCAACGTGCAGGCCTCCGGCCGGCTGAGCACGCCGGCAAAACTTTATTTGCGCCTGGACTCGGTGGTGGTGAACGGCCGGGCCTATACCATGTCCGCCCATTGGGCCGGCAGGACTGGGGATTCGCACGGTAAGCGGAATGCGCTGGCGATCGGCGGCACGGCGGCGGCAGGGGCTTTGATCGGCGCTCTGGCGGGAGGCGGCAAGGGAGCGGCGATTGGCGCCGGAGCGGGAGCAGGCGCGGGAACCGTCGGCGCCGCGGCAACCGGCAAAAAGGACATTAGCTATTCCGCGGAAGACAGGCTGAGCTTCTCGCTCAAGGCGCCGGTACAAATGAAGTAGGCTGGTTCAATTTCCCGAAGAGTGGGGAATCTGTTTTTCGATTTATCCAAGCAAAAGCAGATTCCTCATTCCGGCATGGATTGCCAGGCCCCTGCAAAACGCGGCATCTGAATTCCTCCAACGATCTACGATCCCGCGGCCATGGCTTTCAACACTTCAACCGCGTGGCCTTTCGGATTCACCTTGTCCCAGATCTTCCGGATGCGCCCGTCCGGACCGATCCAGAACGTCATCCGCACGATTCCGAGAAATGATTTTCCGAGAAAGGTCTTCATCCGCCGCGCGTCGTAAGCCTCGATGGCGTGAAATTCGGGGTCGGAGAGCAACGGGAAATTCAATTTGTGGCGGACTTTGAATTTCGCCTGCAGTTCCACCGCATCGCCGCTGCAGCCCAGGATCACCGTATTGTGCTTGTCGAATTTCGATTTTGCGTCGCGAAACTCGGACGCTTCGTTGGTTCAACCCGGCGTCAATGCCTTGGGGAAAAAATAGAAGATCACATTCTTGCCGGCGTAGTTCGAGAGCGCCACTTCCAAACCGTCGTCGGCCAGCAGCCGGAATTCCGGAGCCCGATCGCCTTCTTTCAGCATTTCGATTTTCGATTCCTTTTGAGCCTTCTCGTTTTCACAGTGCCCCGCCACTATTCAGAATACGCAACGGCCCGTCCCGGAATTTCACCCGGGATTCAATCTTGTGAATGTCCGCCCTGATCGTTTCTGCTCCCCGCGCTTGTGATTAAACCACAGCCTCGCTCAACACTTGTTTCAGAATTTCATTCACCACTTGCGGGTTTGCCTGCCCGCGGGTTTCCCGCATTACCTGGCCCACAAAAAATTTGAACACTCCTTCGTTCCCGGCCCGAAACTTGGCGGCGTTTTCCGGGCTTTTTGCCACCACTTCACGGGCAACGCGCTCGATCGCGCTGGTATCGCTGATCTGCGCCAATCCCTCGGCGGCAATGATCTCTTTCGCGGATTTTCCGGTTTCAAACATTTTCGCGAAAACTTTTTTCCCGCTCGCCGCCGTAATTTCTCCGCTGTCCACTTTTCCGATCAGCTCCGCGAGCGATCCCGGGCGCACCGTGCAATCAGCGATTTCTTTCCCGGCGTCGTTGAGCAGGCGCAGAAGCTCCGTGGCAATCCAATTGGCCGCCGATTTTGCCGGAACGCCGGCGCGAGCGGCTGCCTCGAAATAATCGGCCAGGGCGCGAGTGGCGGTCAGAACGCCGGCGTCGTAAGCCGTAATTCCATATTCCGCCAAAAAGCGCATGCGGCGCGCATCCGGCAATTCCGGCATCTCGCTCGCCACTTCGGTCTTCCAGGCTTCGTCAATCGTTACCGGCAGCAGGTCCGGATCGGGAAAATAACGGTAGTCATGCGCGAATTCCTTCGAGCGCATCGCTTCCGTCCGCCCCGCCGCCACATTCCACAGCCGCGTTTCCTGGCCGATTTTGCCGCCCGATTCCAAAACACCGATTTGCCGCTCGATTTCGTATTCCAGCGCGCGCGCCAGATAGCGGAACGAATTCAAGTTCTTCATTTCCACTTTCGTTCCGAATTTGCCGGCGCCCCGCGGCCGCACGCTTACGTTGGCGTCGCAGCGCAGCGAGCCTTCTTCCATATTGCAGTCGCTCACTTCCGTATATTGCAGCAATTGTTTCAAGGAAGTCAGATACGCATGCGCTTCGGCGGCGCTGCGCAAATCCGGCTCGGAGACAATTTCGATCAAGGGCACGCCGCCGCGATTGAAATCGATATACGTATTGCGATCGGAATCCGGGAATCCTTCGTGCATTCCTTTGGCCGCGTCTTCTTCCATGTGCAGCCGCGTGATCCCGATTCGCTTGGTGGCGCCGCCGGCTTCGATGTCGAGCCAGCCC
>JBGPTK010000398.1:0-2475 GCA_041490605.1 Terriglobia bacterium
CGCGCCAGCACATGATCGGAATCGAGGCCGATCTGCGTGGGCAGATCGAATGCCACCGAAAGGCCGGTCTGGCCGCGGCTCAAGAGATAGCGGTAGCGTTCGTTCGACTCTGCGGCGGCGCCAAAGCCGGCGTATTGGCGCATGGTCCAGAGCCGGCCGCGATACATCGTGGGATAAACGCCGCGGGTAAACGGGTACTGTCCGGGGAAACCGAGATCGCGTTCGGGATTCCAGTTGGGCAAGTCTTCGGCCTTGTAAACTGGCTCCAGGGGAATACCGGAGGGTCCCGGCGATGGCTGCGTGCGCCCGTCTCTCACCGGCGTCTTGTTCGTCTTTTCAGGCATCGTCATCGGATGCGGCGTGCATCTAAGAACGAGCGGACGGCAAACAGAGTCATCATGAATGTGAAGGCCAATGCCAGAGCGACCAGCCATTTCGCCATGCCGTGGCGCCAGTCGCGCCAAGCCGAAAGCGCCCAGGAGACGGCAAAAGTGGCGAATGCCGCCCCGGTGATTTCATAAAAAAGCTGCCGCGCGACGCGCCAGAAATTCCGGAAATAACCGCCCCTTGGTTGCACCGCGGCATTCGTAAATGGAGCGAACAGTCGCATGGCCGGTTTCGATTCTAGTACAAACCGGCGCCGGAGAGGATTGTGGCGTGTGACGGCTGGGCGGGACAGGTAACCCGGAGACGCTGTCCACGGGCAAAGGGGTTGTACCGGTTGGACGCGAGAGGTAAAATCACGCTAGTCATCTGCAAAATCAGGGTTAGAATGGGGCCAGCGAGGAGGTGACGGTCTTGCAACTGGACGATCAACTCAAGCAACTGCTGCGCGAGCTGGGACACGCGATCAACGACACGGTCTCTGATTCCGAGCGGATCTCCGAAGCCATTTCCGGCGTGCGGGCCGCGGGCTACGATATCGTGCTGAAGCTCGATGCAACGATCGGCCTGGCGCGCCGCCAGTTCGAGGCGGCCAAGATGACCCATCAGGATCGCAGCTTCCTGGAGTCACTGCACATCCGCGTGGACGAAGAAATCCTGGACGAAGACGACGACCCGGCCAAACTCGAAATCACGCCGCAGGACGTAAAGTTTTTGAAGTCTCTGAAAATCTCTCTCGATGAAGAGTTATAGGATTCTCGCGGCGCTCGTTTTGGCCGCGGCATTTGCGGCCGGCAGCGGTGCCGCGCGCGCGCAATCGATCGACCTGCCCGGGATTCAAATCAACGCCAAGCCCAAGAAGGCCCAGCAATTTGAGAAATTCAAGGGCGAAGTGCTGCACGCCGATTCCGCCTCCATCATGGTGCGCGACCCCAATGACACGCGCTTCATCCACACCTTCACGTATTCGCCGAAAGTGAAAGAGCAGATGGACAAGATTATCGCCAAGGGCGGATATCAATACGGCGACAGAGTGGTGATCCATTACCAACCGGGGCAGGGACAGGTGCAGGATGTTGCCATCGCCATCAAGGGCAAGCCGTCAAAGCCGATTTGATCGCTGATTGAATTTCCTTCGAGACACGGCCATGGATGCCATGGTTCGCCAGCCCGCGGTTTCCGGCCGTTTTTATCCCGCCGACGCGCGTGAACTCGCCCAGCAAGTGGAAGAATTCACCGGCGGAAACGGCGAAGAAAAGATATCCGCGCTGGGCTGCCTGGTGCCGCATGCGGGTTACATGTATTCCGGGCATGTGGCGGGAGCTGTTTTCCGGAAGCTGCTTCTGCCGGCGCGAATCCTGCTGCTCGGCCCGCGGCATTTCCCGCGCGGCGCGCCCGAGGCGATTCTTTCCCAAGGAACCTGGCGCACGCCGCTTGGCGAAGCAAGAATCGATAGCGCGCTTGCCGCGGAATTGAAAGATGCCTGCCCCTCCTTGCGCGAGGATTCCGTCGCGCACAGCTCGGAACATTCCCTGGAAGTCCAGGTGCCATTTTTACAGCGGCTGGCGGGTGATTTTTCATTTGTGCCAATCGTCCTCGGCACGGGTCGCTATGAAGCGTTTGATGAGCTTGGGAAAGCGGTTGCGCAGGTAATCGCTCGGCAGAAAGAGCCTGTGTTAGTCCTCGCCAGCTCGGATATGAATCATTACGAGAGCGACGAAATTACGCGCGTGAAGGACCGCCTGGCGATTGATCAAATTTTGGCGCTCGATCCGCGCGGGCTATTTGACACGGTCAATCGCGAGGAAATCTCGATGTGCGGCTACGGGGCGGCAGTCACCATGCTGATTGCCGTGCGTGCGCTGGGCGCGAAGCGCGCGGAACTGATTCGTTACGCAACTTCCGGTGACATCAACAACAGCCGGGAGCAGGTAGTCGGCTACGCGGGAATCATCATTGAGTAGAAACCACTCCGAATATTTTCCTGTTTTCTGATATCTGCCGAATCTAGTGCGGGTGGCCGCCGCTGTTGGAAGGAGCCGGCGAAGAAGCACGCGGCGCGGGAGCAGGGGACATATGCGGCTGCGGCGA
>JBGPTK010000399.1:0-2474 GCA_041490605.1 Terriglobia bacterium
CGTCGAGTGGCCTCCTCCACCATAGCCGCCGTTGAAGCGCACTACGTGGAAGTCCTGATCCTCCACCCAAATCCGTCCAAGGAAACGTCCCTTCCCGGACTTCGGCAGCGGCGTCACATCAAACACCAGGCACCGCACTTCGCCCAGAAATTCGCGCTTCACATAGTCAAACTTGTAGTGCTGCTTGTCGAAACCGTTCGTGTCGATGAAGATCATCTGCAGGAAGCCGTCCGGCAGATACTGCATCGCGAACGAAAAAAAGTTGCCGATCCCGTTGAAGATCTTCTTGCCCTTGGTGTCCGTGTCCGAAAGGGAAACTAGATTCACGCCCTTGCCGAAATCCGCTTTCCCAAGAAAATATTTATCCCCGCCCGGCACGAAGCCCAGATCCTTGTCGGGTTTCAGGTTTTGTATGTACGTTTCCACCAGCGGCGCATACTTCCGAACGTCCTGGTTCAGTTGATTTTCGTTCGCCGTCACCCGATCGAGGACTTCTTCCATGGTCTTCGGCTGGTCGGCCGGTCCGGGGGCCGCTGCGGCGGCCATGGTTCCCAGTCCGCTCGACGCGAGCACGAAGATGGCTGTCACTAACTTACGCATTGTTCCTCTCCCCTCAGTAGGCCAGGCGGAACTCAATCCGCACCCGGGCCGGAAAATCCACCGGCTGGCCGTCCTGTTTCGCCGGTTTGAACTTAATCTGTTGTGCCGCGCGGCCTGCGGACTCATCAAGACCGTGACCCAATCCGCTAACCACGCGATTCAACTGCACGGAACCGTTCGCCAGAAACACCACGTCCAGCACGACGTCGCCTTCTATCTTCAGCCTACGCCCTTCGGCCGTGTACTCCGGACGCGGCTTGTCCAGGATGTCAACAGTTGATGTTCCGGAGTCTGCGGAAGCCGCCTTTTTCTTTGGAGCGTCGGTCACCACGCTCTGATCCGCAAATCCGGTGTTCTGCTGCACCGCGCCGCGCTTCCCGCCGCCCTGCGGAGGATTCGCTGTGCCGTTTCCAAAGCCCGTGCTGGCCACCGTGCCGCGCACGCCTTTATCGCCGCCAGTACCATTCCCGTACCCAGGTCCGCCGGGAAGCGCCGGAGACCCCAGACGATTAATGTTCGTCGTTTTGTTCGGATCGCCCTTACCCTTAAGCCCATTGGGATCGCCGAAGCCTCCGGTCTGGACTTTGTTCACCGGGAGATTCACGGTTGCAGGCGCTGCGCTGCCCGTGTTCATGTTGTTGATCTTCACTTCTTCCTTCGGGCGCTTTGGTTGATTCGTCTGTGTGTCGAGCTTCGCTTCGAATACCGGATTCGGAGTCAGCTCGGGAGCTTTCGCTTCGATGCGCGCCACCTTCGGCTGCAGCACCTTTTGCTGCACGAAGATGTGCGGCTGTTTCGGGTTAAGTTTTATGGGTTCGATGATTTCGGGTTTCGGGGGTGCCGCCTTCGGCCTGACTTTCGGGGGCGCCGCCACCGGCACCTCGATCAAAGGCATCGCCAAAGGAACCACTTGCATGTTCAGCGCGGTTTTCAGCCGTTCCGGAAAAAAAATCGGCAGCGCCACAAAAAATAGCAGGATGACCAACTGTGCCGCGGCGCTGATGCCCAGGCGATCCCAGCGTGCCTCTCCCTCTGGCAGCATCGCCAGACGCGCGGGAACCTGCTTTGTGCCGATAGCCCGCTTCCACGCGTCCCGGTCCTGCGTGTGACTCCGGTCCGCGTCAAAGCCGACGCCTAGTCGCGTCTTGCTGGGTGCTTCTGCAATCATGCTAGTCATCCGCGTTTTCGCCTTAAAGGGATTCCGTCCGGTGAACACACACGCTTCCAGGAAAGATACCTTTCCCAGGTTCGCTGGCCAGGACAGAGCTTGCTCTTTGGCCAAACCAGAGTACCGATGAGGCTGGGGGAGCCCTAATAGGACTTAGGTACTAGCGTCGCGAATCAGCTAATGCCCGCGAGCGAACCGTGATGCATCGTCTGCAAACCCGGCGGGGCACTTCTTAGTTGCGGGTTGGGGCGCAACGTTGTTCTAGAATACCGCAAATGGCCGCCGGGGGAACGTCTTTCCTCTTTGAATTCCCGTTATCCGGGGTATGTTCTAGGATGCGGGAGGCTGGAAATAGGGTGCCGGGGGTATGAGTCAAGATCCGGAGAACCGGAAGGACGCCCAGGCTGGCGGAAGTGCGCCTCGCCTGCTCGCGGGCCACCAAGCCTTCGTCGACCGTTTGTTTGCGGAATCCGGCGGACACTCTTGGGGCTTGACTCGCAATTTCTTTGAGGCATCGCTGGAACGCAGTGCCAGCAAACACTTTAGCGCCGCAGCGGCAATCCCAGAAAAGCTGGAAGAGTATCTTGGCGCGTTGCATGTGAACGACTTGGCGCTTGCGGGCGCCTGCGCGGAGGGCCGCGCCGAAGCCTGGGACCATTTCGTCGCCACCCACCGCGGGTATCTGCGCTCCGCAGCGGGGGCCATC
>JBGPTK010000400.1:0-2462 GCA_041490605.1 Terriglobia bacterium
CCGGATAAACTGACGCAGCTTTTCCAGCCGTTCCATCGTCTCGGAAAAGTAACCGGCATCGAGGAAGGCACGGGCATCGGCCTGAGGGTGAGCAAGCGGCTGGTCGAGTTGATGGGGGGCGTCATCGGCGTGGAAAGCACGGTCGGTGCGGGCAGTGTGTTCTGGATCGAACTGAACCTCACGGCTGAACCGCAACCTGCCGCCGGCGCAGCCGAACCCACGGCTGTCGCCCGGGCCCGGGCGCAAGTTCAAGCCGCCGACGCGCCGTTGCGCACCCTGCTCTATGTCGAGGACAACCCGGCCAACCTGAAGCTGGTCGAGGATCTCATCGCGCGCCGGCCCGATATCCACTTGCTGAGTGCGAGGGACGGCAACCGCGGCATCGAGATTGCGCGCGCCTCCCGGCCGAATGTAATCCTGATGGACATCAATCTGCCCGGCATCAGCGGTATTCAAGCGCTGAAAATCCTGCGTGAAGATCCGGCAACAATGCACATCCCGGTGGTTGCGCTCAGTGCCAATGTAATACCGCGCGACATCAAAGCGGGCCTGGAGGCGGGATTCTTCCGCTATCTCACCAAGCCCATCAAGGTCAATGAGTTCATGGAGGCGCTGGATGTGGCGCTGGAATATGCAGAAAACGGGGTTAGTCAGAGTAAATAATGCGAGACGATTACCGACGATACGGCCACGGTGGTGTTAAAAGTGATCGAGGCAATGTCCGCAACCTATGGCATCGGGGCCATACCGTTAGAATGAAGGAGGACCAATGAATGGTTAATTTATCCGATATTCTTGGCGCCAAAATTCTGATCGTTGACGATCTGGAAGCCAATGTCCGCCTGCTCGATCGCATGCTGCGAGGGGCCGGCTATACGTGCGTCGCGTCGACGATGGATCCGCACGAGGTCCGCGAGCTGCACCGCAACAACCGCTACGACCTGATCCTGCTCGATCTCGAGATGTCCGGCATGGACGGATTCCAGGTGATGGAAGGCCTCAAGGAAATCGAAACGGACGGCTACCTACCGATCCTCGTCATCACCGCCCAGCCGGCCCACAAGTTACGCGCGCTGCAAGCCGGCGCGAAGGATTTCATCAGCAAGCCGTTCGATCTGGTCGAAGTCAAGACGCGCATCCACAACATGCTGGAAGTGCGGCTACTGTACAAAAAACTTGAGAATTACAACAAGGTGCTGGAACAGACGGTGCAGGAACGGACCGCCGAACTGCGCGAAAGCGAAGCGCGTTATCGCAGCCTGACGGAACTCGCGTCCGATTGGTACTGGGAGCAGGACGAGCGCCTGCGTTTCACCAGGGTTTCCGGCCCGGTTCTCGAGATGCTCGGAATCCAGGGTGACGCCTTGGCGGGCGAAACAAAGGACGTTCAAGCGGCGGGTTGGAATGAAGCCGAGCGAGCGATACTCAAAGCGAAGATGGCGGCCAGGCAACCATTCCTGGATTTCGTATACAGTCGGGTCAATCCCGATGGTTCCCATCAATATTTTCAGGTTAGCGGCGAGCCGATGTTCGACCTGTCCGGTCGCTTTACCGGTTATCGCGGAATCGGCATGGACGTTACCGCACGCATGCGCCCCGATAAAGCCGCAAGCTGATATCGGTTTCAGTATGGCGGCTGGAATTTACTGATCGAGCACCCAGGTGCCATGACCCTGAAGGCGTACGCCTCGGTCCGAAGGACTGCGCAAAAAAAGGACCCGCGAGGGTCCTTTTCATTTGCTGCGTGAAGGGTTTCTTACCGTTATTGCTATCTGACTCGTTTGCCTTCACCTCGAACACCGCATGTCTTACGGAGCAGGTTGCGTAACCGTATTACCATCCAACGTGACCGCCGTCTGTGCCAACAGTCTGCCGTTCACGGTGGCACCCGTCGCCAGAGTGATCGCTGTTTGCGACAGTACTATTCCCTCCATGTGCGCGGTCGTATCAAGCGCGACAACACCGACGGCCTGCCAGAAAACATTCTTAGGCAGTGCACCACCGGTCAAGATCACCTTCGCCGCGGAAGCCTGGGTAATACCACCCGATATCTGGAAGATCCAGACATCGTTTGGGCCACCGTTGAGCGTGACATCCGTCGGGATTGAAACTCCGGTGCTCCATTTGTAGACGCCAGGGGAAAGGGTCATCCCGCCAATATTTCCGGTGCCCAGTTCGGTAACATCGGGCGCACGTCCGGCCGCATCGGTGTACGCGGTTTCCATGTTGCTTACCGCCGTGGTCAGGTTAGAGGGGGTGGGAGACGTATAGTCTGGTGCATACGCCTTTCCGATAACCTGATTGGATGTCGAAAATGTACCCGTGCTATCCAGTATTAACGAGAATCCCGTTATGGCCGTCGAATCGATTGGACTCACGCCGATATCGCCAGTCACTACGGAGGTTGGAACGGTTGAGATTCCTGATTTTGCGAGAATTGCATAATTGCCGGCTAATCCAAG
>JBGPTK010000401.1:0-2457 GCA_041490605.1 Terriglobia bacterium
AGCTTGCGGAGAAGCGGGCAGGCACGATATTTGGGATCGCCGAAACCTTTGTAGAGCACGTCGAGAATGTCCACGCAGACATCCAGGCCGATGAAGTCGGCGAGCTCGAGCGGTCCCATGGGATGGTTCATTCCCAGCTTCATGACGGCATCAACGGCTTCGGGCTTGGCCACGCCCTCCATCACGCAAAATGCGGCCTCGTTGATCAGCGGCATCAGGACGCGATTGGAGACGAAACCGGGAGCGTCGTTGACGGCGACGGGTTTCTTTTCGAGTTTTTCGGCGAGCGACATGGTGAGGGAAAAAGTGTCGTCGCTGGTTTGCAGTCCGCGAATCACTTCCACTAGCACCATCATCGGCACGGGATTCATGAAGTGCATGCCGATGAAGCGGTCGGGGCGGGAAGTTTTTGCCGCGAGCGTGGTGATGGCGATGGAAGAAGTGTTGCTGGCCAGGATCGCTTCGGGGCGAAGGACTGCGTCGGCATCTTGCAAAACTTTGAGTTTCAGTTCGAGTTGCTCCGGAACTGCTTCGACCACGAAATCGGCGGCGGCCAGCGATTTGACGTCGATTGACGGCTGGATGCGCGCGAGCGTGGCGGATTTACCGGCTTCGGTGATTTTGCTTTTTTTAATTTCGCGATCGAGATTTTTGCCGATGGTGTCAAGCGCGCGATCCAGAAAGCGCTGCTCGACGTCGCGCAGAATCACGTTGTAGCCGGAGCGCGCGAAAACATGCGCGATGCCGTTTCCCATCGTCCCCGCGCCAAGCACGCCAATCGTTTTGATTCCGTCAAGATTCATGAAAGCTCCTACGGGCGCTCGACGGCCAGGGCGACCGCGTTGCCGCCGCCGAGGCAGAGAGCGGCGATGCCGCGCTTCAGATTGCGGCGCTGCAATTCGTAAAGCAAGGTGACCAGGATGCGCGCGCCGGAGGCGCCGATGGGATGGCCGAGCGCGACGGCGCCACCGTTGACGTTTACTTTTTCGGGATTCAGGCGCAGCGTGCGCGTGACGGCGATGGCGGCCACGGCGAAGGCTTCGTTCAATTCGATCAGGTCCACATCTTTGTCACGGTCCCAGCCGGTTTTGGCAAGAAGTTTTTCAACGGCTTCGACGGGCGCCATCATCACCCACTTGGGTTCGACGCCGCTGACGGCTTGCGCGACGATGCGAGCCATGGGCGTTTTGCCAAGTTTTGCGGCGATGCGTTCGCTGGAGACGATCAGCGCGGCGGCGCCGTCATTGGTGCCCGGAGCGTTGGCCGCCGTGACTGTGCCGTCTTTCTTGAAGGCCGGCTTCAGCTTGGACAGAATTTCCATGGAACTATCTTCGCGCGGCGATTCGTCGGTCTTGAAAATAATTGGCGCGCCTTTTTTCTGCGGGACTTCGACGGGAACAATTTGTTCGCCAAAGAAACACGACTTGATGGCGTGGACGGCTTTGCGATGGCTGTCAACAGCGAATTGGTCCTGCTCCTGCCGCGAAATATTATATTTTTCGGCGACCAGCTCGCCGGTCATGCCCATGTGGAAATTTTCGTACTTGTCCCACAGGCCGTCGTTGATCATCGAATCGATCATTTCCACGTTGCCCAGGCGGTAGCCGGTGCGCGCGCCGGGAAGCAGATACGGGCAATTCGACATGGACTCCATGCCGCCGGCCACCACGATTTCGGATTCACCGAGCGTGACCGCTTGCGCGGCGAGGCCCACGGATTTCAACCCGGAGCCGCACACTTTGTTGATGGTCATCGCCGCGACGCGAGGATCGCAACCGGCGCCCAGCGCGGCCTGGCGCGCGGGATTTTGTCCCAGGCCGGCTTGCACCACGTTGCCCATGATGGCCTCATCCACTTGCTTCGCTTCAATACCGGCCCGGCGAATGGCTTCAGCAATCGCTTTGGAGCCAAGCTGAATCGCGGAGAGCGAAGATAGACCGCCCATGAATTTTCCAATCGGCGTGCGGACGGCGCTAAGAATGACGGGCTGATCCATGGTGGTTCTCCTTCGTTCGGCAAGAAGTCTGCGGCTCATGCTTGCAGTTTGCTTGTCGAACTTTAAGTATAGGCGCGGGATCGAGAGTGGTCAATTTTCCGGCGGGGAGCATAGCCAGGAGTGGCTGTGCCACTTGAAAAAGACTCGCTTCCTGGTGAAAAACTGCGCAGTTTTGCCGAGCAAATTTGACCCCTCGAAATTCGACGATATAGAGGCGATTAGAAATGCACTCCGCGTTGAATCCACGGGGGTTAGGCGCGATTCTAATCATTTCGCACTGGCGATTAGCCAGGCGATTAGAATGCGGTGTTTTTCGAGTTGGAAAGTTGCTTAGTGAGTTTGATGTTGAAAGTCGAAGAAGCTGAGAGACTGCTCGATACCGGCGGTGAAAATACGGCGCAGGAGGTCTGGATTGAGCGAATCTTGTGCTTGGATAGCCGTCAGGTATGGCCGGATGGCGA
>JBGPTK010000402.1:0-2438 GCA_041490605.1 Terriglobia bacterium
GCCCGGGCGGGTGTGCGACATGCGATCCAAGCTGGAGGTGGGTGCTTCGCTCTCAGCTCGTTTTGTCGCAGCCGGAGCTTCCACTCGTTTTTCCGAGGGGCGTTCTTCGGCGCGCTCCGGCGCTCTTTCCGGCGGGCGCTCGGCTGGACGTGCCGGGGGAACTTCGACCGTCGATTCCTTTGCTCGTGCCGATGGCGCAAATGTCTGCGCGGGCAAACCTGGAGTGGCGGCCGAACCAGGGCGGCGCCGCCCGCGGCCACCGCGACGTCCCCGGCGCCGGCGCCGGAGCCCATTGGCTGGACCCGCTTCCGTTGCTCCAGTGCTACTGGGTGCGGGAGAAGTATTCTCCGAAGACGGCTCACCCGCTTCGGATGTTACCTGCGGCTCGCTGGCCGGCCCAGGAATCCCGAGAGTGAGTTGCCCATCGTCCGCGGCGGCAGCGGGAGTCTCCTTGGATGACGGTGCTGCTTTTCGACTTTCACTTGTCAATGAAGCCGAAACAGGAATGGGCGCGCCCAGCCGCGTCAAAGCTTCTTCCGCTTTTTTCTTCCACTCGCTGCGCCGGAACCGCTCCACCGCAACCGTAAAATGACCGATGGCTGCCTCAAGGTTTCCCGCTTTCTCTTCGATGACCGCCATCTCCCAGGCAACCATCGCGTCATGCGTCTTCGCGAACAGTTCGCCCAGCTTGATCAACGGATCTGTGCCGGTTTTCGCTTTGCGAATGCGCGCTTGTATTTGTCGCCAGTCAGCCATGAACGGGGATTGTATCAGTGCTCGCGTGATACAGCTAGCATCATAGCCAACCATTCACCCAATTCGCACTGTCGTGTAGCGCCGCCCTTCAGGGCGGCATCTCCATCATCAATCACATGCTCGCCGCGGAAGTTTTCGGAGCTATCATCCTCTCCATGCTCCCGAGCGAACGAACTCGCTGGATCGCTTCCCAGGCGCGTGCCGTCGGTTTCGATCAGTGTGGCGTGGCAGCTCCCGATGCGCTGGCCGAGCTCGAACATCTGCCGGACTGGCTCGAGCGCGGCTACGAAGGCGAAATGAATTATTTGCGTGATCCCCGGCGGCTGGTCCCGGATCGCGCGCTCGAAGGCATCCGCAGCATCATCGTTTGCGCGCTGAATTACAACACAACGCTGCCCTATTCCACGCAGGCTGTTACGGAATCCGCCGCAAATGAAAATGATTTCATCGGACCGCGCGGATGGATTTCGCGCTACGCCTGGGGTGACGACTACCACGAAATCCTCGGCCGCAAATTAGAGTCTCTTCTCGCCGCAATGCGCGCGGAATTCTCCGGAATCAAATTTGACGCGCGCGCTTACGTCGACACCGGCCCCATCGTCGAACGCATCGCTGCGAAGTATGCCGGAATCGGCTGGCTGGCCAAAAATACCTGCCTGATCAATGAAGACCGGGGCTCCTGGCTCTTCCTCGGCGTCATTCTCACCACGCTCGATCTCGAGCCCACTCTTGCCGCAGGCGAACTCCCGCCGCCCGATCTCTGCGGCAATTGCCGCCTGTGCATTGACGCCTGCCCCACCGAAGCGATCACCGCTCCCTACCTGCTCGACGCGCGCCGCTGCATTTCCTATCTCACCATCGAATTGCGCGGCTCGATCCCCGAAGAATTTCGCCCCGCCATGGGCAGCATGGTGTATGGCTGCGACATTTGCCAGGACGTCTGCCCCTGGAACCGCAACGCGCCGGCCACCACTCTCGCGGAATTCATGCCGCGCAAAATCGCCTCGAACAACGGCCATCAAAATTCCACACCGCAACGCGCAGATTTGCCGGATGCCCCCAAGAATGTAGATTCGCTCTACGCGCCGCCACTCGAATGGCTGGCGGCCCTGACCGAAGAAGAATTTCGCGAAATGTTTCGCGGCAGCTCGATGAAACGCGCAAAATGGCGCGGCCTGATCCGCAACGCCTGCGTCGCCCTCGGCAATTCCAAACTGTCGCTCTCATTCCCTGCTTACGCACGCATCCTGCACATTCTCGATCGTCTCGCTAAAGCTCCAGACGCAACCATCGTCGAACACGCCCAATGGGCCATCTCCCAACTCAAAGATCAAAAGGGATCATCCTAAAACAACGCCCAGCCCGCCTGCATCTCCGTTATCTCTCCGCGCCTCTGCGAAGCCGTGAAATACATTATTGCGGCAACTATACGAACAACTCCCTGGCCGTTTCTTTGCGTTCCTTGAATGTTTGCCGATTCGTGACGTTGCGTTGTGTCTTCGATCATCCCGCTGGAGCCGTGGCGGGCGCGCGGCTCAGCCGGATCCATTTCTGCAGGTTGTATGTGAAGCAGGCCCACTGCGTTTCGGCTCGCACTTTGTTCCATCCCCGCACATGAAATTGCCGCTGCCCCAGCTTGCTTTTGATCCAGGCATGCACGAACTCGGCCACCGGCCCGCGCC
>JBGPTK010000403.1:0-2427 GCA_041490605.1 Terriglobia bacterium
ACACGATTAAACCCTTCGATGAGATTGAGGAGTCGGGCAGCGACAGTGGCATCCTGGACATGAAGTTTTCCAGCAAATATCCTGAGTACGTAAGTGGCACTGGTATTGGTGCCGCGGTGGACGTGAGTGAAGAACTGCTGGATAAAAACATTAAGGCTGCGATTGAGCTGGTTGCCTGGTTATCCGGGGAACTCCGAAAACAAGAACTCGCCAGCGCAAAGAACACCACCGGCATTCAGTAACCCAACTACAAGCCGGAGCGCTGGTTCCATTTTCGGCCAATTCGCCGTGTTGCAGTGGGGATATCTTCCAGGTGATCCCTTGCCATTATGTAATGTTGTGAACTGGTCTCACTATGGTTACAGTACAGAAAGGTTCAATCTACCCTCCGAATACTGAAAGGCCATGTCAAGCCACCGAACGCTGAGATTTTTAGCTCACAATCGCTCCGTAGACTGAAGCCTCTCACTCGAAAAGCTTGCGAGATATTGGGTCGACCAGCAATGTTATTCTGGAGAGAAGCCAACCGGAAATTTCATCGATGAGACGGACGGGCGGCAGAAGAAGTCGATCCAGCGTCATGCTTCACCTCGCTTCTGCCGCCCGCCTCGCTAGTAAATATCGTATTGCTCCCAATGCAGTGTCGGGTCGGCCTGGATGATCACGCTTTTCTTGGTCCAGCGCTCGAACTCTTCGATTAGCGCGGACTCGCGCGTTTTCAGGGCTTTGGCGATTTCGGGATGGACGCGCAGGGTGATGCTGGCGCTTTCGATTTCCGCGGCCATCTTGCGCGCTTCCACTTGAATCTCGTAGCACAGCGTGGGCACTGACTTGACCATGCCGGAGCCGGTGCAATAGGGGCACGGCTGGCAGAGTGTGCGTTCCAGGGCCTGTTTGGTGCGTTTGCGGGTGATGGCCACCAGGCCAAATTCGTTGAATCGCAGCACTTTCGATGGAGCGCGGTCGGCGCGCAGGGCTTCTTCGAGAGCCGCCATCACTCTTTCGCGGTTGCGGCGCTCTTCCATGTCGATGAAGTCGATGATGATGATGCCGCCCAAATCGCGCAGGCGGATTTGGCGCACCACTTCCTTCACGGCTTCGAGGTTGGTGCGCACGATGGTGTCTTCCAGGCGAGTGGAGCCGCGGCCGACAAATTTTCCGGTGTTGACGTCGATCGCCACCAGTGCCTCGGTATGATTGATCACGATCGAGCCGCCCGATTTCAGCCACACCTTGGGGCGCAGCCCTTTGTCGATTTCCTGCTGAATGCCGAATTCCTCGAAGATCGGCGATTCCCGGGTATAGAGCTTCACGCGGCCCGCCAGAGCCGGCTGGAAGCGGCTGACGAAATCCACCACTTTTGTATATTCCTCTTCGTTGTCCACCCAGATCGCGGTGTACTCCAAGCTTAGATAATCGCGCAGGATGCGCTCGACCAGGTTCAGGTCGCGATGCAGCAGCGAGGGCGCCTTGCGCTGTTCCGTGCGCGTGCGGATGTCGTTCCACAGCCCCGTCAGGAATTGCACGTCGGTGCGGATTTCGTCGGGAGTGGCGCCGGAGGCCGCGGTGCGGACGATAAATCCTCCGCCCGAGGTTCCTTTCGCTTCCGTCACCAGATGACGCAGCCGCGAGCGATCTTCCGCCGAGCCGATTTTGCGCGACACGCCGGTGTGGTCGAGCGTGGGCATGTAAACCAGGTATCGTCCGGGGAGCGCGACGTGGCTGGTAATCCGCGCGCCCTTTTTGCCCAGGGGCTCCTTGGCAATCTGGACGATGATTTCCTGCCCCTGCTTCAACATTTCCGAAATCAATTGCGGCCGGCGTGGCGCGGGCCGGTGACCGTGGCCGCCGCTGCTCGGCCGGGGACGATGTCCACCACCGCCGCCGCCCTCCCGGCGGCGCCCGCCGCGCCGCATGGGATGCTGCAAGCGCGCGCGAGAATTGCTTTGCACTCGCGCATTGGTAGTCTGCGTGGGATTTCCGGCAAGAGGCACGGAAGCCGCGCCCGCCTCGGCGGAGGGAACGCCTTCGCTACCGGCTGCTTCGATCTCCGCAACTTCCGCTTCCATCTGCTCCGCGAGTTCCATTCCAGGATCGGCCAATTCACCGATCCCGCCGGCGTCGATTGCTTCCGAGGCCGCTTCGATCAATTCTTCCGATTCCGCAACTTCAGCGCCGTTTTCTTCTTCGTGATTTTCCGCTTCCGCTTCTTCATCCGCGTCGGCATCCGCGTCAGCGCTAGCCTCAGCCACGCGCTCTTCTTCTTCCTTCTGAGCTTCCGCCACTTGCTCCGCCAGCGAGTTCGCTTCTTCCGCGGTCAGATCGGGATCCCCAGGATGCGCCGCTATTGCTTCTTCAGGGGTGGCTTCATGGGCAGTTTCCTGGGTGGCCGCGTGAGCAGGCTCGGCCGCTTCCGGAATTTTGTGC
>JBGPTK010000404.1:0-2404 GCA_041490605.1 Terriglobia bacterium
GTTGCGCTGGCTGGCCGGGTACCTGGTGCTGGACATGGGCCTGCCGGTGGCGCGGCGCGACATGTTGTTTGAAGTGGGCATCCCGTTGCTCTTCGCAATTCCCTTCCTGATTTTTTCCATGCCGGGCGGATACCTGGCGGACCGCTTCAGCAAGCGTAGCGTGACCATCGCGACGAAATTCATGGAAATCGCGGTGATGTGCCTGGCGCTGGCGGGCCTGGCGATGAACAATTTGCAGATGGAAATTGTGGCGGTGTTCCTGGTGGCGACGCAGGCGGCGCTTTTTGGCCCGTCGAAATACGGGCTGCTGCCGGAAGTGCTGCCGGAGAAAAAACTTTCCTGGGGCAACGGGATTCTGGAATTGGGGACGTTTCTGGCGGTGCTGACGGGGACGATTTTCGCGGCGGCTCTTTCGGTGCATTTTCACGGGAGGCAGCAGTGGTCGGGATTTATCTTGATCGGCCTTTCCGTGGCGGGGCTGGTGGCCAGCCTGGGAATCACGAAAGTGCCGCCGGCCGATCCCAGCAAGAAATTCCGCGCAAATCTGGCCGGCGATTTATGGACGCAGATGAAATTGATCGGCCAGGACCGCGTGCTGAAGCTGGCGGTGATGGGGAATATCTACTTCTGGTTCCTGGGCTCGCTGCTGCTGATCAATATTGTTTTGTACTCGAAAGACATCCTGCACGCGAGCGACACCAAAACCAGCTTGCTGATGGCGGCGGTGACGATCGGGATCGGCCTGGGCAGTTTTGCCGCCGGATATCTTTCCGGAAATAAAATCGAGTATGGATTGATTCCGCTGGGCTCGATTGGAATCACGGTGATGGCAGCGCTGCTGGGGCGGCCGCATCTGAGTTACAACTCGGTGGCGGCGCACCTGGCGGTGCTGGGATTTTTCGCGGGGTTTTTCGCCGTGCCGATTAACGCGCTGATCCAGCACCGGCCGCCGCCGGAACACAAGGGCGGAGTGATCGCGGCGGCGAATTTGCTGTCGTTCGTGGGAATCGCGCTGCAGCCGGTGGCGCAATACATCATGATCAAGGTGGGGCATCCCGACCCGGTCAAGATTTTCATGATTACGGCGGGACTTACGGCGCTGGCGACCGTCTATGTGGTGGTGCTGCTGCCCGATTCGCTGTTGCGGCTGGTGCTGTGGATGCTGACGCATTCCGTGTACCGGATTCGCGTGGAAGGGCGCGACAACATTCCGGAACGCGGCGGCGCGCTGTTTGTGGCCAACCACATGTCGCTGGTGGATGGGCTGCTGTTGATCGCGTCGACGGACCGGCCGATTCGATTCATTTTGTTCAAAGATATCTACGACAAACCAATCGTGAAGCCGTTTGCGAAGCTGTTGCGCTCGATTCCGATTTCCTCGCAGTTGCGGCCGCGAGACATGCTGAAGTCGCTGCGCGAGGCGAGCGAGGCCATCCAGGCCGGCGAAGTGGTGTGCATTTTCGCGGAAGGACAGATCACGCGAATCGGGCAGATGCTGCCGTTCCGGCGCGGATTCGAGCGAATTATGCGCGGGGTGGATGCGCCGATTGTGCCGGTGAATCTGGACGGAGTGTGGGGAAGCATTTTCAGTTACGAGAAAGGGCGGTTTTTGTGGAAATTGCCGCGGCGGATTCCGTATCCGGTGACGGTAAGTTTCGGACAGCCGATGCCGCCAAGTTCGACGCCGTTTGAAGTGCGGCAGGCAGTGCAGCAACTGGCGACAGCGGCGTACCGCAATCACAAGCCGCGGATGAAGCCGCTGCACCGGTCGTTTGTGGGCTCGGCGCACCGGCATCCCTTCCGGTTCGCGATGGGCGACGCGCGGCGTCCGCGAATGAAATTCGGGGCGGCGTTGCTGGGGACATTATTTCTGGCGCGGCGGCTGCGGAAATTGTGGGAAGGGCAAGGAATGGTGGGGATCATGCTGCCGCCGTCGGTGCCGGGAGCGATGGTGAATTTCGCGGCCATGCTGACGGGGAGAATTCCGGTCAATTTAAATTATACGGCGTCGAATGCGACGCTGGCCTCCTGCGCCAAGCAGTGCGAATTGATGACGGTGGTGACGTCGAAGGCGCTGCTGGAAAAATTGAAAGTGGAAGTGCCGACGGAAACGATTTTGCTGGAGGACGCGGCGGCGAATCCGCGGCTGATGGAAAAAATAATCGCGCTGCTGATGTGGTGTTTGCCGGCGCGATGGATCGAGCGCCTCTATGGCGGCAAGCACCTGGCGACACTGGACGACCTGGCCACGATTATTTTTTCGAGCGGGAGCACGGGAGATCCGAAGGGCGTGATGCTGACGCATTACAACATCGCGTCCAATATCGAGCAGGTGGGACAGACGTTCATGCTGGGGCGCAAGGATTGCATGCTCGGCGTGCTGCCGTTTTTTCATTCGTTTGGA
>JBGPTK010000405.1:0-2397 GCA_041490605.1 Terriglobia bacterium
CACACCAACGTGAGCCGCGAGGTGTGCGGGTACGGCTGCTTCCCGCAGGCGTAATTGCGCTTCGCCGCGAAGCCACGCGCCTGGAGGGTTCAGGCCCATCAGCGCCAGGGCCAACATTGTTTTTCCGCTGCCGGATTCGCCGACGAAGCCCAGCGTCTCGCCCTGGTGAATCGAAAAAGAAACATCGTTCACGGGGCGCACCCAACCCGAGGTCGTCGGCAATTCCACCGTCAGCCCGCGCACTTCGAGCAGTGGCTCCATGCCCACATGATAGAGCCTGCGCGCGAAGGTGGAAATGAAATTGGAGAGATGAGTTACTAGCGTTGCGCGAGGGGGATGACCAGGCGGAGGGCCGTGTGCGTCTCGGAGAACTTAACAACTTTGTTGTCCACCAAGCCCGAAGATTTCGCGGCGGCGATCACCATGATTTCGCGGATGTGTTTTTGGCCTTTCGGATAGACCACCCAGAGGCCGCCATTCGACTTGAGGAAGCCGCGCAAGCTTCTGAATTGACCCAGGTCCGCCTCGCTTTCGGCTCCGAAGAAAATCAAGTCGGAATCTTTCTCCGGAGCGTGGCAGGTGATATTTCCGGCGCGCTTTTTTAATTGCGCTAGAAACGATCGATCGCTCACGTTGATTACGGCGACGAGGAATTCCGGCTTTACGCCGAGTTTGTCGAGCAGCGGCCGGTGGGCGTAGGATTTCTCGGGCGGCCGCGCGGCTTTTTTGGCGCCTGGTGACATTGCTCAATTCTCCAATCGAACGGTTTCGCCGAACTTTTTCCCGAGCGCGTGCAAATAGCCATCCATGGTCGCGTGATATCCAATGATGAAGCGCGAGACGAACCGGAAAAATGGATTGTAGACCTCACCATTTTCCGTGATTCGAAGTGTGCTGCCGGCGCCGCCATTGCCCGGTTGAATTTCGTAGGTCCAAGTACCGCCGAACGGCAAGTTGGGATCGGCAATGCGCGTGACCAATCGCGATGGCGGAATCCATTCCACAACTTCGTATGGCATTGCGCCGCCGCGAGAATCGATTTCCCTCCAGGAAATATGGCCATTTCTACCGGGAAGAGGCTCGACGTTTTTTACGCTCGTGCGCCAGGAGGGAAATGCCTCGGGAGTGGTGATCGTCTTCCAAATTACTTCAGGCGGCTGCGAGAAATGCGCGGCGCGCGTGGCGCTGTGCGCTTGCGGCAGCGTTGCGCCAATGCCAATGATGATCAGCGCCAAAAGTGCGAGAGCGGCGACGATGACTCCGGTCCACTTCATGGCTGGCTCCTTTTCGAATTTGGAAACAGAACTTAGTCGAAAGTGGGCGCGGTGCGCAAGGGGTAAGCGAGCAAAGCGCCCTGGTGCGGAGTGGCAATCGGATGCTTTAGCAATTGGGATTTGCTCGGGATCCCTCGCCCCGATCGACAACATCGGGACGCAAAAGGCGCGCTTCGCTCGGGATGACCCCGAGAGGAATGCTTTCGTGGCGGCGGCTTCCCGAGCGCGTTCGATGGCGCAATCGGCGGCGACGATAGAAGCGCTGCCCGGTTAGTTTTGCCGGAGGATCTTCAATTCGCGAAACGATTCGCTTGCGGGGTAAAGGGTCACTTTCCGATTTCTGCCTTATGCGTCTAAGTGAGCAGCGCCACCTGACGTGAAGAGGACTTACCGGGAGTTGCAAAAAGACGAGGTTCTCCAGTTGGCTAAATACCTCGTCCATCTGCGGAGTCGAGATTTCGACTCCACATACAGCTTCTTACCGGGATAGAATAAATCTCTGACATCCTGTAGGAGTCGAGCATATCAAGTGAAACGAGCGTGCCTGGCGTCATTCGTTTTCCTGTTTGCGATATTGTCCGCTGGTGCGGACGACGAAGCCTCCAATACCCCCACCGTTCGCGCGAGCCAGTTTGGCAATTGTTACGCAAAGTCCGTGCCGAGCGAGTCATACGGATCGAAAGGAACGACCAAGGTCTATGCTGTGAGGCCGGGCGAGGACGCATTGGTCCATACCTTTGCGTGGTACTCAAGCGAGTTTTACCTCGCGTGCAATGTGGGCCAACCAAACCAACAGGTTGGCGTCTCGATAATTCAGTTCGGGCCTTGGGCGCGGGGCCGCCAGGCCAACAGAAAAGACATGGCTCTGGCGTTCTACTTCAGTGGAAACCTCGTAAGGGAGTACTCGACACTGGAGATTTCTGGTTCACCGGACAACGTTGAAGCCAGCATATCGCACTATACGGTCGTTCAGCGCGTCGAAGGCTATCGATGGCAACAGAGCAACTACTACACTTTTGAAGTGCTTACTTCCGACCGAAGGTTGCTCGTATTTGACCCGATCACTGGAAAGATTCTTTCCGCTCAGGAGCCTGCCAAGTAACGAAATAGCGTGAATAGGGGC
>JBGPTK010000406.1:0-2354 GCA_041490605.1 Terriglobia bacterium
CGCCCATCACGAACATGCAATTCGCGTGGCCGTGGTCCGTGCCGTGGTTGCCGTTCTCGTGCGCGGTGCGGCCGAATTCAGACATGCTGACGAACACCACATCGCCCATCCGGTCGCCCATATCCTGATGAAACGCAGCGATTCCCTGCCCCAGGTCGCGGAGCAGATTCGAGAGCTGCCCCTGGACGCCGCCTTCGTTCACGTGATGGTCCCAGCCGCCGCAATCGAGGAACGCCACTTCCAGGCCGACGTCCGCCTTGAACAGCTCCGCAATTTCCATCAGGCTCTGGCCGAAGCGGCCCTTGGGATACTGCGCCCCATTTTCCGGCTGATAAGCGTCGGGATTGATTTTCTTGAGCTGATCAATCGCTTCGAAAGTTTCCGTTCCCACTCCGCGAAGCGCCTGGTCCACCGTCTGCGCATACATGGCCTCGAACCCGCCCTCGACAGTCTGTTGCGGCCCATTCATTTTGAATTGCTTGAGATCGGAAATCGCAACGGCGGGCGCGGTTCCCTGCAGCGTCCGCGGAAGGTAGGGGCCGAACGCGACGGCGCGGAACGGCGCGGATTTTTCTTCCGGCATGGCTTGCAGCGCGCGATTCAGCCAGCCGTCGTCAGTGGCTTTCCGCCCGGGCGTCCCGGACTCCATAAAATCCTGCGCGTCGAAATGCGAGCGAGTGGGATCGGGCGAGCCCACCGCCTGCACGATTGCAAGCCGGCCATTTTTAAACAGCGGCTGCAGTGGTTGCAGGCTGGGGTGCAGGCCGAAGAAGCCGTCGAGATCAATCGCCGCTTCGTTGCCGCCGCGGCGCGGCTCGGGAATCGCAATCGTCGGGCGCATCTGATAGTAATTTCGCTCACCGAACGGCACCACCACATTCAGCCCGTCCATCGCGCCGCGCAGGAAGAGCACCACCATCTTTTTCTTGTTCGGCGCGGCCGTCGCGGCCACCGCGCGCTGCAGGAACGACGGCAGCGAAGCCATGCCCAGCATCGCGATCCCACCGCTCTTCAAAAAATATCTTCGCGAGATTTTCATTTTCATGCTCCGTGCTTGAAACTCTCTACCGCCGTTGAAATTCCGGCGCGCCCAGCACGAGCCCCGCGATCAATCCTTCGTTCACCTGCTTTACCGGATCGTCCAACCGCGCCTGTAGGATTTGCGGATCGCTCAAGCGCGACTCGAGAGTTTGCCGCGTTGTCTGCGCCACCTGCCCGCCGAGAAAGATATCAATCGAGCGGCCGAGCGCCGCATTCGGGTCCCGCAGCGCCTCCGCGCCAAGCAGCGCTTTCAAATCTACTGTCGCGCCGCCCATCCTGTTGCCCGCAAACGCCAGAGCAAAATTCAGCCGGTTCAGCAGCGCGCCGGTATTCACCCACGTCTCGGCCTTATCCGAGTAGCCTGTGGGCGGCTGGCACAGGTAGAGCGGCTCGCCCATTCGTCCCACCCATTGGGCCAGCGGCAGCCCGACGGTCACGTCCGCATCGAGAGCTCGCGCCGTGCTCGCCACCAGCTCGAACGGCGTTTTCACTTTGGCGCGGTACGCTTCTTTCGACCAGAACTCCGGCGAATAGATCATCGTCTTCAGCAGGCTGCGGATGTCACCCTGCGTCGCCGCAAAATTTTCCGCCATGCGGTCGATCAGGCTTTGCGGCGGATTGTCGGAAACGAAGTGGCGCGCCAATTCTCTCGACAGAAATATCCCCGTGCTGGGATGACTGGCCAGAAAGTTCAGTGCTTCTTCGCCGTTTTTCATCCCGCCATAATCGAATGTGCGGCCCATCACGATTTTCTTGCCCTGCGCGTGAATGCGCTCGTCGAAATAAAATTCCGGGTCCTTGCGCGGCTCGTGCACTGTCCAGCCCGTCAGGCATTCGGCCATGGCGATCACATCCTGCTGCGTGTAGCCTCCGTCCACACCCACGGTGTGTAGTTCCATCACTTCGCGCCCGTAATTTTCGTTCAGCCCGCGGTCCTGTTTTTTCGCTGCGGTCTTGTTCGGCTGCGGGGCGTTTGACGGCCCGGGAAACGTGCGAGGAGCCGGCGGATATCCTCCGCCGAAAATTCCTTGATAGCGCGCGCGCCGCTGCGCCAGTTCGCGCTGCATATGTTCGAACGCCACAGGGTCCGCGCTGAGCCAGTTGTCGAGGTAGAACAGCATCGCCGGGCTTTTCGCGGTGGCGATCAGGAGGTCTTGAAACTTGCCCATTGCGTGCGGGCGAATCGTGTCGCGGACATAAGCGGTCAGCAGCCACTTGTCCGCACCTTTGTTCGCGAACACATTGAAGTGGTTGAACCAGAAATCTTCCATCACCGCTTCGAGTTGCCGCTGGCTATAGACGGCGCGGTCGAG
>JBGPTK010000407.1:0-2344 GCA_041490605.1 Terriglobia bacterium
GTTTCCGGCAGCATCAGATAGAACGAAGCCAGGGCGATCACCAACAGCAAGAAGACGTAGATGGCCACGGTCTTGTACGTCACCGTGTGCCAATACACCTCCACGTGGTTGATTTTCGGTTTTGCGGGTTCGGGCACGCGTTCCTTCGTCAAACAGCGAAAAGACGCCGATTCTGAAATTTAGCACAGCCCCGCGCGCCTTTCTCCCGCCGCCCCGCGCCCCGTTGCCTATTGGCTAACCCCATCCGCCGCACTCGCCTTGGCCCCTGCTCCAATCTGTTCCACTTGCCTCAGTATCTAGTACTCATAGTTCTTGGCTGAATATTCTCCGCAATTCCTCGCGTATCCCTCTCATCCGTCTCCCACAAAAACTCACACTCTTGCTAGAACTCACACTTCCCAGCCGCTCCATCTCCAATTCAGCCCAACCATTGCCACGAAACAATTCCAGGCCAAACCTCTTAATCAAGGCAGGTGAACGCACGCCTGCGCTGGCTGCAATCGGGAATTCCGTCTTACGATCCGGTGAATTTCGCAAGCGTGGCCGCACTGCTCGCCGTCGTGGCGCTGGTAGCGTGCTACCTGCCCGCGCGCCGCGCCGCTGGGCTCGACCCTTCCACCGCACTCCGGTACGAATGAACGCGTCTTTGCGCATCGCTTGTCCATCAGCCCGTACATCCTCCGGCGCGGAATGTGATTGAGTGCCGCGCAACGCTCCACTATAATTGCGGGTTCCAGCGGCACCTGAGGAGCAGAGCGGCATTATGTTGAAAACGATCCAGCAGAAAAAAACTGGTGTGCGAATTCTTATGGGCGTGCTGCTGGGAGTTATCAGCCTGGGCATGCTGCTCTACCTGGTGCCCGCTCCGGTTGGCACCAATGCCGGTGGCAGCGGGGACATGGTTGCCAGCGTAGCCGGCCAGGAGATCACCGCCCTGGATGTCCGCCAGACTCTTGAAAAAGAAACGCGAGGGCAGTCGCTGCCGAAAGCCCTGGTCGCCCTGTATGCCAAGCAGGTCCTCGATCAGATGATTTTCCAGAAAGCGTTGGAAGCCGAAGCGCAGCGCCTGGGCCTGTCCGTCACTCCGGAAGAAGAGACCAATCGAATCCGGCAAATCCTTCCCTCCGCGTTCTCCGGGGGCGCCTGGATGAAGGATCGTTATGAATTGGAAGTCCAGCAGCGGACGGGAATGAGTGTCCCGGATTTCGAAGACGCCATCCGCCAGGCTTTGCTCGCCGAGAGATTTCAACAACTGGTGACCAGCGGAATCTCGGTTTCTCCCGATGAGATTGCCCAGGAATTCCGCCGCCGGAACCAGAAAGTAAAGCTGGAATACGTGCTGCTGAAGCCCGCCGATTTGGCGGCCTCCATTAATCCAACGGATGCTGAATTGAACGCCTATTTCGATAAGAACGCCCCGAAATATCCGGTGCCCGAAAAACGCGCCGCTCGTTTCGCGCTTCTCGATCTGGCTCAACTCCGCCAGCGCATTGTCACCGCCGACGCCGAAATTGCCGCTTACTACAACTCGCACATCAACGAGTACAAGGTGCCGGAGCGCGTCCATGTGGAGCACATTCTTTTCAAGACCATCGGCAAGACCGATGCCGAAATCGCTGAAATCCGCAAGAAAGCCGAAGAGGTGCTGAATCTTGCCAGGCACAACGGCAATTTTGAGGACCTGGCGAAAAAGAATTCCGAAGACACCACCAAAGACAAAGGCGGCGATCTGGGATGGATCGTCCGCCAACAGACCGTGCCGGAATTCGAGAGCGCCGCCTTCAGCCTGCCCAAGGGCAGCATCTCCGATCTCGTGAAGACCCAATACGGCTTCCATATCATTAAGGTCTTGGACAAGGAAACCGCGCACACCAAGACCCTGGACGAAGTTCGCAGCGCGATTGTCTCCACTCTTCTCGATCAAAAGGTCGAAGAGCAAGCCAACAAGCTTTCCGACCAGATGGCAGCCGCCATCCGCCGTTCCAGCAGCATCTCGATTGACCAACTCGCAAAATCACTCGATTCGTTCGGCCAGCAAAGCCTGGTGATTGGCCAAACCCCGGAAGTTGGCGTCAGCGATCCCATTGGCGACTTGGGGAACCCCCCGGAGCTGCACGGCGCATTGATCGGCCTGCGCCAGGCAGAATTGAGCCTGCCCCTTCGCATCGACCGAGGCTTCGTGGTTCTATCGGTGAACAAGATCGCTCCCGCCCACCAGGGAAAATTCGCCGAGGTGCGCGAACGCGTTCTCGCCGACTATCGCCGGGAAAAATCGCTCGAATTGGCCCACGCGCGCGCGGAAGAACTGGCCAAGCGAGTCCAATCCGGCGAGGATTTCGCGAAA
>JBGPTK010000408.1:0-2342 GCA_041490605.1 Terriglobia bacterium
CGTGTCGTATTCGTCGCCTTCGATGATGAATTCTTCCCCGGTTCCCAGGCCATAGCTGCGGTCGCCTAGCTCGGGAACTACGCCGCCCACCAGAAAGTTCGGCCGCCAGCCCGCGGTATGGAAGATCCAGGCCAGCATCGCTGTGGTGGTGGTCTTGCCGTGGGTGCCGGTGACTACAATCGGCAAGCGCCCGGGAATAAAAATATTCTCGACAATCTCGGGCATCGAACAATACGGAATCCGTTCGTCGAGAAGATATTCGACTTCCGGATTTCCGCGGGAGATCGCGTTGCCGATGACCACCAGATCGGGAGCCGGCTTCAAATTCGCCTCGCTAAATTCTCCCTTCCAGGGGATGCCGAGCGAAGCAAGCAAAGTAGACGCGGGCGGATAGACGCCCTGGTCGGAGCCGCTGACATCGTAGCCGCGCTCCTTCAACATGCCCGCCACAGGGGCCATGGCCGCGCCGCCGATTCCGATCATGTGCACGCGCCCTAAACTTCTTTTTAATCGATCTTCGATGGCTAGCCTCCCCTTGCTTTGTTGGTGACTGCCGCGGCGCGGCAGGCCGGCTCCAGAATTTCCAGCCGCCCCGCCCCGTGCGCGATCAGGCGCCCTCGCACGCCCAGCGGTACGGTGAGCATCGCGCGATGGGTATGCCCCACCGGCGCGCCCCAGATCGTGGGAATGCCGAGCGGCTCAATCAATCTTTCCACGACTTGCCGCACGGTTGGACTGTCTGGCGGCCCGTCGCAATCCGGGAAATCGCCGAAGATCAGGCCGCGCAGCCCCTTGAATTTTCCCGCTTGCTTCAGGTGCATCAGCACGCGGTCCACTTGATAGGGCTTCATGCCGCGGTCTTCCAACAGCAGTATGGCGCCGCGCGTCTGAAGCTCCCAGGGAGTGCCCAGCGTGGCTTGGACGATGGTCATGCAGCCGCCCAGGATTCTACCTTCCCCGCGGCCCGGGAAGATCGTCTCGCCCTGGAGATCGATGGGCCAGCCCTTGCGCGTCTCCAGGATCGCGCGGGCGAAAGAATCGGGCTCGTATCCGCCCGGCGAGCGCGGGCCGTTGTCAAGCCCGGCGGCAGCCATTGGGCCGTAAAAAGTGATCCAGCGTAATTTCTCCCACAGAAACGCCTGCAAAAAGGTGACGTCGCTATAGCCGAAAATAATTTTCGGCACTTTCAGCCGCCGCGGGTCCAGGTGCTCGAGCAGATAATTGGAGCCGTAGCCGCCGCGCGCAAACAAGATCGCGCTCGAAATCGGCTCGTAAAGCGCGGCGGAAAACACGGCCCAGCGATCCGCCGCCGGGCCCGCAAAAAAACCATCGCGAGCGAGCACTCGCGGATCCCATCGCGGGGCGAAGCCCAGCCGCGCGAGTTCGTCGCATCCCCGGCCCAGGCGGTCTTCCTGAACGGGGCTCGCCGGAGCGACGATGCGAATCGCGGCACCGGGACTGAGCGCGGAGGGCTTGACTGGCTTCGGCATCCAGCGCTTTGAGAATAAGGAAAATCGAGCGGAGAGTCCAGCAATGCGGCGAACCTTGGATAGCAATTGATTTACAGCGGGGAGAAGCTCGCCAGGCCTTTCCAAACCGGCGGACGCAGGACATTCCGGTTTTCAGGCGTGCTGGAATTCCGAGGGCATGGATTCGCTGTGAATATCCATTTCGGCCAGCCGGTTGGTTATTTCATGTTGCATCTGGAAGCTGACATTGGTGTCGAATTCCATCACCGGCCCCGCTGGCGAGGGATGCGTCTGAGTGCGGACCATGGAAATATTCATCTGGGAAAGAACTTCCTGGACGCGCTTCATGGTCGCCACTCCGTCCTTCATGTTCACGCGAAAGGTCACGAAATGTTCTCTCAACTCAAACCGTACTTCGAGTTTCCCCAGAATGGCCAGCGACACAATCACCAGGATCGCCGTAAAGACCGCGGTCCAGTAGAGTCCCGCGCCGACGGCCATCCCGATGCTCGCGACGATGAAAATCGTTGCGGCGGTCGTCAGCCCCATGATGGATGCGCGGTCGCGCAACACCGCTCCCGCGCCGATGAAGCCGATTCCGGGGATAATCTGGGCGGCGATGCGAACGTGATCGCCTCCAAACTTATCGGCGGCCACATAGGAGATGACCGTGAACAGCGCGGAACCCACGCAAATCAGGATGTTCGTCCGCAACCCCGCCGGCTTGCGGCGAATTTCACGTTCGAGGCCGACCACGCCGCCCAGGATTCCGGCGAGCAGGAGCTTGCCCACAATTTGTAGATCCAGATCGTGGATGCCGAGAGGCATGGTTCCCCCGTGTAACGCGGTGAGCGGATTCTACTACAGGATGAG
>JBGPTK010000409.1:0-2332 GCA_041490605.1 Terriglobia bacterium
CGGCCCGGCCAGCTTCGATCCGCGATCAATTCATCTCGCGTGGCAACCGCGGAGGACTGCCGCAGGCGCCGCCAAAGCCCGGTGAGCTCTCCCACGCAAGCCAGAACTACAAGCAGGCCGCCGAAATCGGCAAAAATGCTGGCCCATCCAATGGATTCGAGGGGACTGTATGCCTGGCCCACGTAGTGAATCAGGAAAACTCCAACGGGCAACAATACCGCGCCAGCAAGAAAAAGTTTCGCGAGAGACTTTTTCCGGCGCTCATCGAGCGCGACGTAGGGTTGCAACAATGCCAGCAGGAGGGCGAGGTATCCGAAGGCGATCATGTGGACGTGCGCATCGACTTTGGTCCCGCGATTTTCGAGGAGTCCGCCGATGTTCTGGAACGCCGCAACTGCTCCCTGCGGGTCCCGCGCCGTTACGGCATGTGTGGCCGATAGCAAGGCATTGCCAATTCGCGCGGCATTCTGATGCAGGATAAATACCGCGAAGATATCCCCCAGCATCATCCCGATGAGGATCAGCGCAATCCCACCGATCAGGAACATGCGCCGCGCGCTGAGCGGGGCAAACTCACGCGCATCAGCCGGCGCCGCGCCGCTTTGCATTGACTCTTGCTTTGTAGACATCAGATTCCGAAATCCTTCCAATCGGCGTAAGCGCGCAATCGCATAGGCTCGCGATCAGGCCTTTGCCGGGGCCGCGGACTGGCTTTCCCGAAATGCGGGCATCACTTTTTCAGCGAATAGCTGCTGAGTCTTGATCGATTTCCAGTGGTCCAAACCGCCGAAATTGGAAACAATCGCCAATTCGGCGATACCGCCTTTCGTCTGCAAATTTTCGATCTGGCGAATTACTTTTTCGGGCGTGCCAATGAATCCGATTTCCTGATCCACGATTTCCTCGTAGGTCAGCCTGGTCAGCGATTCCAGCGCGCCACTCGCGTAGAATCCATAGCCTTTCTGGCGCAATTCCGCTTTCTTCTCCTCACTCTGCAAGGATTCGACCGGGGAGGCGTTGAATGCCAGGAAATTGAGCAGCGCGGCCTCGACCTCCCGGCGAATCAGCTTTTCGTCATCGTCCAGGTAGACGGGCCGGATATAAACGATGTTCGGCTGATGCCCGTGCTCCGCGCACGCTTTCTTATAAATATTCAGCGGCGCTTCCAGGATTTTCCAGGGCAGCAGCGGCGGCACGAAAATCCCCCAGCCGCGCTCGCCCGCCATTTGATAGGTGATATCGCTGGTCCCGCCGGTATAGAGCGGCGGATAAGGTTTCTGCACCGGCCGGGGAACCACGGTCAAATCCTTCACATTGTAAAACTTGCCTTGGTACGAGAATTTTTCCTCCGTCCAGGCCTTCAACAGAATTTCAATGCCTTCCTCATAGCGAGGCCGGCTTTCCTCGAGCGGAATGCTGGAAGGCCCGAACAGCCAGGCGTGACCGCGCCCCAGGCCGCATTCCAGGCGCCCCCGAGTCAAGATGTCGGCTTCGGCGATTTGGCCGGCCAGCCGCAACGGGTTTTCCAGGGGGAGAGTAAACAAAGCCACGCGAAAACGGATGCGTTCCGTTCGCTGCGCTGCCGCGGCGAATAAGGCCAGCGGATTCGCGGAAATGGAAAATTTCTGGAAGAAGTGATGATCGATCACCGAATACACGTCGAATCCCACCTGGTCGGCATGCTCAATCTGCCGCAGGATTTCCCACGTCATCGTCGAGTGTGACTTCCCCGGCGGCGTCTGCATCTCACAATAAATTCCAAATCTCATGGCAACTTTCTCCTGGCCTGGAAACCGCTCTGTTTCCCCCGGAAGCGTGGCGGCGGGCGGCGGATCAAGATTCGTCTTTCGGCAGCTTACGATATTTGCCGCGGTAAAAGAGCAGAGGCTGCCCCTCTCCCGTTTCGATCTGCTCGACCGCGCCCAGAAAAATGGTGTGATCCCCGGCCTCATGCGCTTCCACGAGTTTGCAATCGAGATGGGCCAGAGCGCCCTGCAACATCGGAGTGCCTTGCTGCGTTCGCCAGAAATTTACGCCGAGGCCTCTGGCGGTTTCCGGGTCCTGCTCCACCTGCGTGAAATAGCGCGCTATTTCTTCCTGGTGCTCCGCAAGGACGTTGATCCCAAATCGCTTTTGGATGTGGACGAAGCCATGCGTGCGGGCATTCCGGCTGATGCAGACCAGCACCAGCAGCGGATCGAGAGAAACGGATGCGAAAGCATTGGCCGTCATTCCGTGTATTCGTCCGTCGCCGTGATCCACCGTGATCACAGTCACTCCGGTGGCAAAATGCGACAGCGCCTTGCGGAACGATTCGACGGACACCGGAGTC
>JBGPTK010000410.1:0-2304 GCA_041490605.1 Terriglobia bacterium
CGAGGCCATGATTCCGGTAGTACGCCGGGCCGAAGAGAAGCTGCATATCCGGCACCTGCAATCCATCGCGCGTGCGCCAGAAAATCCCGGCTTCGGCCACGTTCGAAACGAGCGGGCCCCGCTTGAACAGGAGGTAGCGCAAAAAATTTGAGAGCGTCTCCGCGCTCGCAAGGCTTACCGGCTGCTTGCACAGATATCCCACCGAGACCATCGGATGATCATGCAGGTTTTTCCCCACGCCGGGAAGATCGTGCAGCGGGTGGACGCCGGCGCGCTTCAACTCATCCGCCGGGCCGATCCCTGTAAGCAGCAGGAGTTGCGCGGAGTGAATCGTTCCGGCGGCGAGAATCACTTCGCCGGCCGCGCGCGCTTCCTTCGCAACGCCGTCGCGCACGTACACAACGCCAGTGGCGCGATTTCGCTCGATCAACACGCGGGTCGCGTGCGCTCGTGTCACCACATGCAAGTTAGGCCGTCCCAGCGCCGGTCTCAGGTATGCATCCGCAGCGCTGTGACGCCGGCCATTTTTCTGCGTCACCTGGTTCAGGCCCGCGCCGTCCTGGGCTGCGCCATTAAAATCCGGATTGGCGGAGATCCCGATCTCCTCCGCGGCAGCAAGGAACGCCCGCGACAGCGGATTCACATAGCGCAAGTCGGCGACATTCACCGGGCCGCCGCTCCCGTGATACTCCGATGCCCCACGCTCCTGGTTCTCGGATTTCTTGAAGTACGGGAGCACTTCACGGAATCCCCAGCCGTCATTCCCAAGATTTTTCCAATGCTCGTAGTCGAGATGATTTCCGCGCATGTAAATCATCGCGTTCATCGAGCTCGACCCGCCCAGCATTTTTCCGCGCGGCCAGTAGAGCCGCCGCCCGTTCAAGTGCGGCTCCTCTTCGGTCGAGCAGTCCCAATCGAGTGGAGTCTTGAAGAGTTTCGAAAACGCCGCGGGAATTTGAACTTCCCTCGCGCTGTCCGGCCCGCCCGCTTCGAGCAGCAGCACCCGCGTCTGCGAGTTTTCGGTGAGCCGCGCCGCGAGCACGCATCCGGCTGATCCGGCTCCGACCACAATGTAGTCGTAGGATGAATTTCGGCTGCCCATGTTCACGAAAAGAATTAAATGCTGAGGAAGCTGCCGACGCAACCTCTTCTTTGCAATTCCTTGGTCGAAAAATGGGCGAGCAGAGAAGCGCCCGGAGCAGTGAAAAGTGCGGGGGCGGGCCCAGAGTCTGTGCAGAATATGCGCTGTTTTGTTGCGGTTAGAAAAAGGTGAAGTACAGTGTTGTGAATGAGTTAGTGCAAATTCTGAATTGGGGACTGTTGCGATTAGCTTTTTCTTCGCCTCCAGATCGTTTGTGCGTTCTCCCACAAAGTTAGAAGACTGTTCCTTCCGAGCCCCTCGGCTCCCGCTGGTCGCTCGGGATGCCGATCCTCGCCGGATCGTCATTTCGATTAGCCTTTTCTTCGTCTCGCTCCCGAGTTTCATTTCCGACGGGTGTTTCTTGATGCATGGACCTCGGTATTTTTCGCGATTAGAACTGGTGCCGGTTGTTTGTTTTGAGTGAGTTAGGGGGCATCCTAATATTGCATTCGCGATTAGAAATTCGCTGGCCCGTGACCTGTAATTCCTTACCCGTAGCACGCGACCCGTGGCCCAAGGACCCGGACGGCAAGTGCGGACGACAACCCCGCAAGGCGGAGATTGCGCGGGTGAACCAGCGCAAGTGGTACGAAAAGATGCCCGGACTCGTTTATGGCGGGGATCAATCCCCGCCCTTGCATGAAAACCCCGCCCCCTTACGCAAGCCCTCCATGCTTGGGCGGGCAGGGGTCGCCGGAAAAGGGCTGAGGTATGCAGTTGGCTCCGCGCTGGTTTGTTGTCGCCCATCATCCGAAAATTCTCCAAAGTAAGCTTGGCATGAGGAAACGCCGAGCGCAATGGTACGAGGCTGTGGATATTAGAGGTTCGAGGTGAGAAGTTAGAGGTGAGAAGGACGAATGAAACTGCTTCGCTAATGCAGTGGGGAATTCATTCCATTCGAGCGACGTCAAAACCCTTGCAAAAATCGCAAGAGAGCTTGCGGTGAGCGACGCCGAACCGTGCGGCACCCCGAAAATCTGACGGCTTCACCGCAACTTCGCGGAAGGCTGCACCACCCACCTGCGGCTCCCGATAGGTCAACGACACGCACAGCATAATCGAGAGGCATGAATGGCTTCCCATCCCTCTCGCAGAATGAGGGGAGTGACGGCCAAAGCGGCGACGGGATCTGCCCAACTGATTCCCCATACAGCATTGACAAG
>JBGPTK010000411.1:0-2291 GCA_041490605.1 Terriglobia bacterium
AAAGCCAAAGGCGTAAACATTACCGCAGAGATCGCAGAGAGCAAGACGCGGAGGGCCGCGGAGGAGATCAGGTCGCGGAGACCTTGTCTTCGCGGCGGCCTTCCGTGGGTTTGGGTTCGCGCGAACGGACCAGGCGCAATAGCGCACGAGTGGCGTGCGAAATTTCGTCATGGCGGCGGTAGATCAGGTGGAGCTGGCGCGGCAGGCGCATCTGCTTGATTTTTACTTCCATCAAAGTGCCGCGCTCCACTTCCATCTTCGCGCACATGCCGGGGACGATGGCCACCCCCATTTCCATCTCCACGAATCGCTTGATGCTTTCGATGGTGGGCATATCCACCGGCATCCGCAGCGGCACATTGTGCTTGCTGAACAACTGGATCACCCCGGTGCGATGCGGCGAATCCACGATGTGCGCGATAAAGGTCTCGCCACCCAGCTCCGAAATGTCCACGGACTTGCGCTTCGCCAGCGGGTGCCGGGGATAAACGACGAAGGCCAGGTCATCGCGGACAAAGGGGGTGGCCGCGAGCTTTTCATCCTGGGGAATGAAGGAAATGATGCCCAGGTCGAGCCGGTAGTTCAGCACTTCGTGCGGCACATCGCGTGAGAGCACACGATGAATGGAAATCTTCACATCGGGGTAATGCTCCCGGTAGCGGGCCAGCACCGGCAGCAGGGCATGGATGGAGCTTTCATTGACGCCGATCGAGAGCTTGCCTCCCCGCAGGTTTTGCAGGTCTTCCACGCCCTTGCGGATCTCGTCCTTCAGGTTCAGCATCCGCTCCGCATACTCGATGAGCAACTCGCCCGCCTCGGTCAGCTTACTGGTGCGCGAGCCGCGCACAAAAAGCGGCTGGCCAACCCAGTCCTCCAGTTTGCGGACGGAGATGCTGATGGCCGGTTGGGTGCGATAAAGCTTGTGCGCCGCGCGCGAAAAACTCTTCTCCCGGGCGACGGTTAGGAAAACCTGTAAAGACGCCAGATCCATGGGCTTACGCTCCCCTTGACCCAACTGAATGAGTCAATCCACCGCCTCGCAATTGGCCAGTCATGTAGTTCGCATCCGCAAAAAAACAGGCAAACATCTTCCCCACTTTCGCAGCGAGGCTCCCTGCCCGCGTGTAGACTTCACCCTTCAGAACCCCGGCCGCGAAGGCCCTCCATCCCCCTGCGCGCTGGGAAGTAAGTATAAATATCTTATATGAATATGCAAAGAATTATAAATTGGACTTGGCGCCCGATAGGGGCTTGACTACTTACGGCTATCTATTCGAGGTGTCTATGGAAACGGTGCACATCTTCGACACGACTCTGCGGGACGGCGAGCAATCTCCGGGCTTTTCGATGAATCGCGAAGAGAAGCTGCAACTGGCGCGCCAGCTCGAGCACCTGGGCGTAGACGTCATCGAAGCTGGCTTCCCCATCGCCTCCGCGGGTGACCTGGAATCGGTTCGCGCGGTCGCCGGCGCGATCAAGGGTTGCCGCGTGGCGGCCCTGGCGCGGGCGCGCCAGGAAGACGTGGATGCTGCCCTGCTGGCCCTCGAGCCCGCGGCCAAGCCGCGCTTGCACATCTTTCTAGCCACCTCGGATCTTCATCTGAAGTATAAGTTGCGAACCACTCGCGGCGAGGCTTTCGACCAGGTGGCCAAGATGGTGCGCTATGGCCGCATGCGCTGTCCGGAAGTGGAGTTCTCGGCCGAAGACGCCAGCCGCAGCGATATCGATTTCCTCTGCGAAGTGATGGCCGCGGCTGCCGCGGAAGGCGCGACCATCTTGAATATTCCGGATACAGTGGGCTACACCACTCCCGATGAGTATGCGGAGATTTTCCGCCGGGTTCGCGCGCATCTTCACGGTTGCGACCACGTGGTTCTGAGCGCGCATTGCCATGACGATCTGGGCATGGCTGTGGCGAATTCGCTGGCCGCCGTTCGCGCCGGCGCCCGGCAGGTGGAATGCACGATCAACGGCATCGGCGAACGCGCCGGCAATGCTTCTCTCGAAGAATTTGCGGTGGCGCTGGCCGTCCGGCGCAATCATTTCAACGCGGCCACCAATCTCCATCTCGATCAGTTGTATCCCACCAGCCGGTTGCTCTCGATGATTACCGGAGTCTCGGTGCCGCCGAACAAGGCCGTGGTGGGCGCCAACGCCTTCGCGCATGAAGCCGGAATCCATCAGGATGGCATTCTGAAGAATCCGTTGACGTACGAAATTATTTCGCCGGAAGCAGTCGGCGTGCCCGCCCGCCAGCTTGTTCTGGGAAAGCATTCCGGGCGGAATGCGCT
>JBGPTK010000412.1:0-2275 GCA_041490605.1 Terriglobia bacterium
ATGGGGATCAGCGTCAGCTCCCAGAAAACGAAGAAAAGAAAAAGATCGAGCGAGACGAAGACGCCGATCATGGCCGTCTCAATAATCAAAAGGGCGATGAAGAAGCCCTTCACGTTTTCTCGAATCGACTGCCAGGAAGCCAGAATCGCGAGCGGCGTCAGAAACGTCGTCAGCAGCACCAGAAACAAGCTGATGCCGTCCACGCCCAGGTGGTAGTGAATGTGGGCGCGTCCAATCCAATCGTAGAATTCCTCGAATTGATAACTGGGATTCGCGGCGATGAATCCCGGCAGCAACCAAAGCGAAATGACGAACTCGGCGAGCGACACTGCGAGCGCGATCCGGCGAATCCAGGTGTGATCCTCCGAGCGCAGGAACAGGAGCGCCGGCACGCCCAGCAGCGGCAGAAACGTGATCACCGTCAGCAAATGAGGCTGCATATCCACCTTAGGGCGCCATCCGCATCCAAATTCCGAGCAGCAACACCGTCACGCCTACCGCGCCAATCACCACCCAGGCCGCATAGCTGCGCGCATTGCCTGATTGCAGCTTCCGCAACTCACCGCCGGCCTCACGCGCCACATGCGCCGCGCCGTTCACGGTGCCGTCAATCATCCCTTCGTCCACCACATGCCATAGGACGTTGGTCGAGACCCACAACAGCGGCTTTACAATCAGCGCGCCATAAACTTCGTCCCCATAATATTTGTTCAGCAGCAACGTGTAGGGCCCATGCAGGCTTTTCGCCAGATCTTCCGGCACTTTGGGTCTGCGAATGTAGAACCACCAAGCCACAAGGAAACCAATCAGCGCGACAAGCACAGCCACGCCCGACAGTTGCAACTCGAGCGCATGCGCGGCCTCTTCGGTCATCTCTGCCGCAGGCGCCAGCTTGTCAGCCGATGAAAACACCGGGCCGAGAAAATTGTGGAAGTAATCTTGTCCGCCCCAGAATTTTGGCGCGGCAAACCAGCCGCCGACGGTTGAAAAAATCGCCAGGATCACCAGCGATACCAGCATATTCTTCGGCGATTCGTGGACGTGGACTTTGCGCTCGTCGTAACGCGGGCTGCCGAAGAAAGTCAGAAACACAAGCCGAAACATGTAGAACGAAGTCAGCAGCGCCGCTGAGAGGCCCAGTGCGTAGAGCACTTTGTTCGCAAATGGCCCGGCATACGCGCTGTAAAGGACTTCATCCTTGCTGAAAAATCCAGCGAAGGGTGGAAAGCCGGCGATGGCCAGTGTGGCAATAAACATCGTCCAGTACGTGACGGGAATTTTCTTGCGCAGGCCGCCCATCCGGCGCATGTCCTGCTCGCCGCCCATGGCGTGGATCACGCTGCCCGCAGCCAGGAACAGGAGGCCTTTGAAGAACGCATGCGTCATCAGGTGAAAGATTCCGGCGGCATACGCTCCCACGCCGCAGCCCAGAAACATGTAGCCGAGCTGCGAGACGGTGGAATACGCGAGCACTTTCTTGATGTCGGTTTGCACCAGGCCTATGGTTGCGGAGTAGAACGCCGTGATTGTGCCCACGATCGCGACCGCGAACATGGCAATCGGCGCGCGCGAGAAAAGTGGATTCATGCGCGCCACCATGTACACGCCGGCCGTGACCATGGTCGCCGCGTGAATCAGCGCGCTCACGGGCGTGGGGCCTTCCATTGCGTCGGGCAGCCAGACGTAGAGCGGGAGTTGCGCCGATTTTCCGATTGCGCCGGCGAAGAGAAGCAAGCAAATCGAGGTCAGCACCCCGACATCGGTCGTGTTCTCCGCAACCTTGGCGAAGATCGCGCCAAAATCCACGGACCTGAATGTCCAGAACAGCAGCAGGATTCCGACCGTAAAACCAAAATCGCCGAGCCGCGTAACGATGAATGCCTTCTTACCGGCGTCCGCAGCAGATTTCTTCAAAAACCAGAAACCGATCAGCAAATAGCTGCAAAGGCCGACGCCTTCCCAGCCCACGAACATCACCATGATGTTCGCGGCCAGCACCAGCGTCAGCATGAAAAACATGAAGAGATTCAGGTAGCTGAAGAATCGGTAGTAGCCGCCTTCGTGCTCCATGTAGCCGATCGAATAGATGTGAATCAGCATCCCGACGAAAGAAACCGTGAGCAGCATGACGATGGTGAGCTGGTCCACTTGCAGCGAAAAATCCACGCGAAACGGGCCGGCCGTGATCCACGGAAAATAATTGTTCACCCACGGGATTTGCCCTGGAGGGAGGTGCAAGAATTCGCGCACCAACTCGGCAACCGCGACGAACGCG
>JBGPTK010000413.1:0-2267 GCA_041490605.1 Terriglobia bacterium
ATTCCATCGCTTGATGTTCCTCACGTGCGGTTCCTGGTGCGGTCATTTTTATGCGCAACCCCTTAAGCAGCCAGCCACTTGATTGGCCGCTTTCTGCCGCTGCCGTACTTTACTCGTTTTCAGTAAAAGTAGAAAGCCCGGCGAGCTCACGACACTGTGGAAATAGGGTGGCGAGAGAGCCCACACTGCATTCCGGCATTTTTCACAAGTACAACTACTTTCACAAGAGATTTCATATTTTAGAATTCTATAAAGCTTGTTGTTGTGATGAGCGCTGTGGAAACGTGGAAAGCGCAACAACTCGCGCTACGTCTTCCGTATAGGGAATGGTGAGTGTAAGTGGCGAATTGTGAGAATCGCGGAAAACTCGGCCCTTGGGGTGTGACAAATACTGTACGAGCGGAATTCATGCACCGGCATCAACACGAAATCCGCATGTTTCGCAAGGCTTGTCCACAGCTTTCAAAAACAAACGATACTTGAAACTGGAAGCAGCGACCGCGGACTCTCGCGGGCGTGTTTGGCAGAATTGTGACGTGGCCCTGTGGTGGGAAAATCTCAGGGCTACTGCAATGCGTCCATCAAGCGCGTAATCGTACGGTTCAACTCTTTGTCCGATCGGCGCATCTCTTCGATCTTGTGGATGGAGTGCAACACCGTGGTGTGGTGCTTGCCGCCGAACTGCCGGCCGATTTCCGGAAGCGACGCCGTGGTGAGCTGCTTGACGATATACATCGCCACTTGGCGCGGAAAGGCGATCGCGCGTGTGTTGCTGCGAACCTTAAGGTCTTGCTCGCGCAAATTGAAATGCTCGCTCACGCGCTTCTGGATCAGGTCGATGGTGACGCGTTTTTCCTGCGACGCGATGATGTTGCGGAGCACCTGCTGGGCCGTGGTCAAGGAGACCGACGCACCAGTAAGCGATGCATAGGCCATCAACCGCGTCAGCGCGCCTTCCAACTCACGTACGTTGGACTTGATCGCGCGCGCGATGTATTCCGCCACATCATCCGGCAGAGGAAATCGATCGTTCTCCGCTTTTTTCTGCAGAATCGCGATTTTGGTCTCGAGATCCGGCGGCTGGATGTCCGCAATGAGTCCCCATTCAAATCGCGACCGCAATCTTTCCTCGATCGAATTGATGTCTTTGGGCAGGCAGTCGGAGGAGATCACAATTTGCTTCTGCTGCTCGTAGAGCGCGTTGAAGGTGTGAAAGAATTCTTCCTGCGTGCGCTCTTTTCCGGCAATGAACTGAATATCGTCGACCAGGAGCACATCGACGGTATGGAAGCGGTCGCGAAACGTGATCATGCGGTCGAAGCGCAGCGAGTTGATGACTTCGATCGTGAATTTCTCCGCGCTGACGTAGCTCAGGCGCATGGCCGGGTTGCGCTTCTTGATGGTGTGACCAATGGCGTGCATCAAGTGAGTCTTGCCCATGCCCACGCCGCCGTACAGGAACAGCGGGTTGTACGACTTGGAAGGCTGCTCGGCGACGGCGCGCGAGGCCGCGTGCGCGAATTCATTGGACTTGCCGACGACGAAGGAATCGAAGGTGTAGCGCAAATTCAGTTGGTGGTCGCTGCTCTCGAAGTCCAGCTTGGATTGCTTCACCGGGTTCGCCGGCGGCGGGGCGGCGGCGTGCTCTTCCTCCGTGCAAACGTACTGCACGCGCATGTTGGGCGTCCCGATTTCGTGAAAGACGGCCTTAACGATTTCGCCGTACGTTCGCGTCAGGACCTGGCGGAAGACCGCGCTGGGAATCTGTACGAAGAGGGTTTCGCCCTCGGCGCGGCTTAGGCGAGTGGGTTGGAACCAGGTTGTATAGGTGTTGATGCTGACTCGGGACTTCACGTGTTCGAGAAATTTGTCCCAAGAATTGACCGCTTCACGGTCCCGTCCAGTTTGGATTGCAGTCGTCATCGCAAGGAGAAAAGCGGGTCCTGTGCTATTTCCACAGATGTGAAAAAGCTGTGGAAAGCAGACCTATCTCATCTTTCTGTAGACTTCGGGGTTCTACCCTCGCTGGAATGTCTTAGCGTGCCCCTGTTGCTCTGCGCGCGGCGAGGCCAGAAGTACCAGCCAACGCACCGCCCTTCTGAGACAGCGCGGGATTGTCGCCGATTGAAGCGTACCAGGCAAGCGAAAAGTGTGCGAAGGGCGGGAGCGCCGTTCACACCTGCTGCACAGTTTTTCCACAAGCACCAAAACTGTGCAATCGCTTCGCGAAATTGTGATTTGAAAGGGAATTTTACGGAAATATTGCA
>JBGPTK010000414.1:0-2254 GCA_041490605.1 Terriglobia bacterium
ATATGCCGCGGCCCTGGCGCTGCTGATGGACGGGGACGACACGAAGTCGCAGTCACAGGCCCAGTCTCAAGCTCAAGCGCAAAAACTGACCGAGGATTTGGCCAAGCGGTTCCCGGAAGACACCATCGTGCAGCTTAATTATCTGCCCACGCTGCGCGCGCAACAAATTCTCAGCCGCAACGATCCCGCCGGCGCAGCCGCCGCGAATGCCGCCAAGGCAATTGAGGTGCTGCAAGCCGCTTCCGCCTATGATCTGGGCTTTACTGGCACCGCTCGCTTCTCGCCCAGCTTGTATCCCGTGTACGTGCGCGGCGAAGCGTATCTGGCCGCGCATCGGGGCGCCGAAGCCGCCGCCGAGTTCCAGAAAATTCTTGATCATCCCGGCGTTGTGCTCAATGAACCCGTCGGCGCGCTGGCGCATCTTGGCCTTGGCCGGGCGTACGCGATGCAGGGGGATTCCGTGAAAGCGCGGGCTGCTTATCAGGAACTTTTTGCGCTGTGGAAAGACGCCGATCCTGATATTCCGATTCTGGTTGCGGCGAAAGCGGAGTACGCCAAGCTGAAGTAAGAAGCGGGCGTGCGCGGTGGGATCAAAGGCCAGGGCGCGGCTGAAGCCGGCCCCTACATTGGATCCGGCGCGACTGGAAGCGTCGCGCCGGGGGCGATTCGGCCTCGAGCAGGACAACGTGAGCGGCAGTTTATTGCGAAGGAGCTGCGGCAGGCGCGGCTGCCTTCTTCGCGGGCGCTGACTTTGTGGCCGGCGCTTTTGCGGGAGCGGGCTTCCAGAAGCCGGGATCGGCGTCGATCACGTACTGGGAGGGGTAGCTCATCTTCGGGCTGAGAACGAAGAGTTGCGTTTCCGCGCTTTCGACAGCCTGGTTGCGGAATTCCGCGAGCTTCTTTTCTCCATCCTCGCCCAGCGCGTTCTGGTAGGACTTTCCGTGAATCTCCGCATTTCGATCGAGCTCGGCGAGCGAGTTCTTGGGTTCGAAAATCACGTAGGTGCCACCCGGCTGGCCCATCGAGAATCGATAGATCCAGAAATGCTCGTCCACGTTGGCCTTTTCGTGAGCGGCCCGGACCATTTTGCGAATGTCTTCGAAGTGGTTTCCATGCCCCGGCTTCATCCGAAGGACGACAACCACGAAATAGCGCAAGCCCTTGATGGGAACATCCGGTTTGTAGCTGAGTTCCGGCATGTAGGAGAGCACGGCGGTCTCAGAGAGGGAAAGGAAATCACCGTCTTTTGTCGAGAGCGTCTCTTGCGTGGCGGCAATTGCGGCATTTTGTTGCTGGGCGAGGTTATCTTTTTCCCAGTCCGCCATGGATGCGTAGCCGGAGAGGAACAGGACGCGATTTTGGCCGGTCATAGAGGACATGGCCCAATAGTGGACGGGCCAATCGGCTTTGGAGAACATGGCGGGCCATCCCGCTTCCCATTTTTCGTGGGCGGCCGTTTTGCCCGGCTTGACCACTTCGCGGGCGGTGACAATCACGTTGGGTGGTTTCAGATTGGTTTCCTGGGCTTGCGCGAGAGGGGCAGCCAAAGTAATCAGGACTGCAAGGACCGCGAGAATGCTGAAGCTGGTGATAATGGAGAGCGAGAAACTTTTCTTCAAATTATTTTCTCCTTGAACTGGGATGTGGAAGCCTCCATCGAGGCTTCGTGAGTTCCGTTCATCGCGGTATGGCGATGGACGAGAGTTCTTGCATCTTTGGCCGTGGGAGCAATCAGCAAACCTACAGCATTTGGGTAGATTCCAGAAGCGGGCACAGCCCTTCGGGGCTCAGGGTAAACCCTTCGAACTTCAGGGTAAATCCTTCGGGGGCTCAGGGTTAACCCTTCGGGGCTCAGGGTAAACAAGCAGCGCCCCTACAAACTCCCTAGGAACCATTCATAGGACAGGCTGCAATTTTTTAGAGAAAGGCCGCCTCAAACAGGCTGGAGTCTATACCTGGACAGCGGGAGTTGAAAGTCAAAAGTGGGGACACAGGGAAGCGGATCAGTTCGTTACACGATTGCCTGGGGGACATGCTGACATAAGATTTGCGGTGGTGGACAAAGCCACGGAGATCAAGCGGGGCCGAAGCGCCTTGATGATCGTCCCGGCCGCAGGGCGGCGCTGCGGCAACGAAAGTGTTGTACTGAATGATAATTAATTCTTGACAGGGATGGCGGCTGAGGCGCACTTTTGAGTTGTGGCCGCCGGAATGCAGCCGATTGTTTTTCCCGGGAGCGGCAACATCTGGATTC
>JBGPTK010000415.1:0-2219 GCA_041490605.1 Terriglobia bacterium
GATGTCAGGTTTTCCGCGCACACCGGTTTGGAGGATCTCGTCCGCTGGCACCGTTCCAGAGCTGCTCACTTTGATTCGCTCGCTTCCGAGCATTCCAAACGCGCGGAATGTATTCAACACCGGCTTATCCAGTCCGTTGGACGCCATCTCGCGAAAGCCCGCAAAGTACGGTTGATCTTCGAACTCAAACGACCAGTTCACCTCACCGAGAAAATTGACGTGCTCGCGGTTCGCCAGCACATAGATATTGGATAGCGTCTCCGCCGTATAGGATGCGTACAATGGCCCGTTGCGATATCCATTCTGCGGATTTTCCTGCGCGGAACATGCCGCGCACCCTTCCGGGTCCGACTCTCCCAACACAATTGGTGTGTGTGCCCACTCCGGTAAGGACGCCACGATTTTGAATCCTTGATCGATCGCGGCAAGCTGGCGAGACAAACCCATCTGCACATGATCGCCCTGCCACTTGGGCGAGCCCTTGGGATGAAAGCTGATGAAATCCAGATGCGAACCCGTCTTGCCGGTCGCGTAATTTTGCTGGTGGGCGCAATGCTCGAGGAAGGAACGCAAGAACTCGACCGATTTCGGAGAACCTGGCCCGGTGCTGTCGGGGCCTCCTATGCGCGCTTCTGGAAGTGCGCGCAGAACCGCGTCCACCGTGAAGTCGTACAGCTTAAAGAATTCTTCTGCCGTTCCTTTCCAATACTCGATGTCCGGCTCGTTCCACACTTCCCACATCCACGTCTTTACCTCGGCATCGCCGTAGCGCTCGCGCAAATGGCGTGTGAATTGAAACACCAGCTCTGCCCATTTTCGGTAATCCTTCGGTGGGTAAGCCCAGCCCGTGTAGATAGAGCCTTTCGGAAACGTGTGGCGATAAGGCTCCGGATGTGTGGAGAGCGCCTCAGGCATGAAACCGATTTCGACCAACGGCTTGACGCCCGCCGCGTGAAACGCATCGAAGATGCGATCCAGGATCACCCAGTTGTAGGCCGGATTTCCCGCCGCGTCTTCGGTATAGACGTTGGTCGAGCCCCATTTCAGGGAAGCGGAGCCGTCGCCGGTGGTCAGAAGATTGTGCACGCGGATGTACACCGGCACGGGACTCAGTGCGGCTAATTCGCCGAGCAGTTTCTTGCCGTTCGGAGCATAGGTGTAGTTGGGTTCGTCGTAACCGAAATAATTCCAGATCGGGCGAATCGAGCCGTCTGCCTGGTCCGCGCGCACATGAATTGTCACGCTTTGCCCGGCTTGTTCCTGTGCGCGAGACGAAAAGCTGGCGAGCAGGAACAGCATCGACGCCGCAGCAAGCCGGCAAAGAAACATTTTCATGGGGCACCGAATCCGCGTTTTCAGGTCAAACAGGCCATTTGAACCCGCTTATCGAATCGGATTTCGACGGCCGCAATCACTACCTGGTGGAGAATTTGTAGATGGTCGTGGTGTGGTATCGCTGTCCTGGCTTCAGTTCGGTTGTGGGAAAGTCAGGATGGTTCGGCGAGTCCGGATAGTGCTGGGTCTCCAGGCACAAGGCGGCGCGGTGACCGTACGTCTTGCCGTCCTTGCCTTTGATCGTTCCGTCGAGGAAATTGCCGCTGTAGAACTGCAGGCCCGGCTCGGTGGTCGATACGCTCATCACGCGTCCCGATTGCGGATCATAGACTTCCGCTACTACAAGTGCCCCCGCGACTTTGCGGTCCAATACCCAATTGTGATCGTAGCCCTTGCCGAACTTTAGTTGTTCGTCGTCCTGATTGATGCGTGCGCCGATCGCCGTAGCTTTGGAAAAATCAAACGGAGTCTTGCTCACGGCTCGAAGCTCGCCCGTCGGAATCAACGTTGCATCCACCGGGGTGAACTTGCTCGCGTGAATCGTTAGCTGATGCTGCAGGATGTCGCCATTGCCTTGGCCGGACAAATTGAAGTACGAGTGATGCGTGAGGTTGAGCACCGTGTCCTTGTCCGTGGTCGCGGTATAGTCGATCTTCAAAGCGTTCTCGCCGGCCGGCACCGTGAAAACCACTTTCACGGAAAGATTCCCGGGATAGCCCTCTTCGCCATCCTTGCTCAAGTAGGTGAGCTCCAGCGATTGTCCCGCGGCGGTGGAAACATCCTTGGCTGTCCACATGCGCTTGTTGAAACCTACGAGGCCTCCGTGCAGGTGGTTCTCGCCGTCATTTTTTGCCAGCGTGTACGTGGCGCCGTCGAGCGCAAAC
>JBGPTK010000416.1:0-2201 GCA_041490605.1 Terriglobia bacterium
CTGCACCTTCGATCCACAACTCGCGAGAGATCCGGGCTAACGCCAGTTCGTCTTTGGCGGGGAATGACCGGTTGAAAGACCCTGCCGGGCGGCCGATTGCGGCAACTGCCCCGGGATCAGAGCGAGCGCGCGGGTTTTCTCGGGTAGCGGCCCAGCAGCCAGTTCCAACGGATCACGAACAAATCGGCGAACATGCGCACGCTATCGAACACCACGTGAACCTTTGTGGCGGGATCGTGCGCCCAGCGCACCGGCACTTCGGCTCCGCGCAATCCGTGCCGCCAGGCCAGATACAGGATTTCCGGATCGAAGCCGAAACCTTCGATTCGCTGCTGCTCGAAAATAATCCGCGAGCGTTCCCGCAAAAACGCCTTAAACCCGCACTGGGTATCTTCGAATTGCACTTCCGTCATCACGCGCACAATCCCGTTGAAAATAATTCCAGCATTTTCGCGCAGGCGCGATTGCCTTACGGAGATCAGGCTGCGGTCAAGCGCGCGGGAGCCGATCGCGAAGTCGGAATCTTCCAGGGCGCGGAACAGTTTGTCCGCCTCTTCGATCGGAGCGGAAAGATCGGCATCGGTGAACATGGCGATGCGCCCGCGCGCTTCCAGCATTCCGTGTTTTACGCTGAAACCCTTGCCGCGGTTGCGTCCATTCGAAATCAGCCGCAGGTTCGGCATCCGCTGCCGCCATTGCTCGACAACGCGCGCGGTCCCATCCGTCGATCCATCATCGACCACCAAAATTTCCGCGGTCAGCGGCGGGCGCGCGGCCAGGTATTCGCCGATCAAGTGGAGCGCGCGCGGCAAGCGAGTTTCTTCATTGTACGCGGGAATGATGATCGAAAGCTCGGGCGTGGAAACCATCACGTGGTCCGGTCCGGCCAGCCATAGCGGCCAATCAGGGGAACGAACCGGCATTCGAAAAGAGTCTGTTCGATGATCTGGCCCTGGTGTTTGGCAATGCGGCGCAAGTTTTGATAATCGGCCGCGCCCACGGGAATCACCAGTCGTCCGCCTTCCGCCAGTTGATCCAGCAGCGGCGGTGGAATCGAGGGGGCCGCGGCGGTGACGAGAATCCGATCGAACGGCGCCGCTTCGGGCCAGCCGAGCGTGCCGTCGCCCGCGCGAATCTGAACATTGGCGTAACCGAGCCGCGCCAATCGTTCGCTTGCCGCGGCGGCAAGCGTGGCGCGCGATTCGATCGAATACACTTCGCGTGCCAGTTTCGCCAGCACCGCGGCTTGATAGCCGCAGCCCGTGCCAATTTCCAGCACGCGCTCATTCCCCGTCAATTCCAGCGCGGCGGTCATCGCCGCCACCATGTATGGCTGCGAAATCGTCTGGCCCTCGCCAATCGGCAAAGGCTTATCGGTGTAGGCATCGGCGCGCTGGTCTTCCGGGACGAATTCGTGCCGCGGCACCGCCCTCATGGCTTCCAGCACGCTGGGGGAAACCACGCCGCGTCGAAAAATTTGCTGTTCGACCATGGCGTGCCGCAAGGCTTCCATCCCCGCTCCAAGCGGCGCGCCATTTCCCGGTCTGTGGTTGGCGTCTCCAGGCATTTCGAGTATCGCGAATGCGCGCGAACATGGCCGGACCTGCACCACCGAGCTATTCGGAAAGCCTTACTTCGAATTCGCGCCAATCTGCTTCAGCAACTCTTTCACCGCCGCATCGAGCTGCGAATCCTTCCCCGTGTAGCTCTCTCCGATCGGCCGGACAACCGGAATATCCACGGGCCGCGGATGCATTTCCATGGGCGTGCCGTCCGCCGCTGTAATTTTGATGAAGGGAAGGCGCAGGTTGGAGCCATCGATCAAAGTGGCGCCGCCGGTATAGATGATCCAGCCCCCGGTCGGCTCGCCCACTACCGTTCCCAGATGGAGCGTCCGGTAACCTTCCGAAAAATCCTCGGCATCGGAAAGCGAATGCTGATTGGTCACCAGAATCGTCGGCAATTCCAGAGAGCGCTGGCCCAGCTCCGTGCGCGCGGGATAGGTGGAAAATCCGCGCGGAGTCATGTTCAGGTATCCGCGCCGCGCCAGCACGTCGATCGCATATACGTTGACGAAGCCGCCGGTGTTGTTGCGAACGTCGATCACCACTCCCTGCTTCGACTGATTTTCCGCATCCAAATCCATATACAGTTGCTCGAGCGCGTCCCCGGACATATTCACCATGTGAACGTAGCCCAGC
>JBGPTK010000417.1:0-2173 GCA_041490605.1 Terriglobia bacterium
CTTGATCAATAGCCGAATTGCCGCATGGTATGTCGCTAGGTAGAAATGGAAAATCCATGAAAACCAGATCGCTCGGTCGTAGTTGGACTTTTGCTTCGGATTATGGTGACGAATGGCAAAATTGTTTGCGAGGTCGAAGATTGCGGACTCGTCTTTGCTGTCCATGACGGTAGAAAGGCCCTTGGTTTTCTTGAGCCATTCGAAAACGTCCGCGAGTTCCCGGATGGCTTCCTTCTTATCGTCCAAACTTGCATGCCGATTCCGCCACTTGCTGATAGCGTTGCGGACTTTGCAGTCCACGTTCAATTCATCGTAGGGCTCGATATCCGCTTTGAGGATAAACTGAAGCCCGTCTGTGCCAAGTGCAACAACCGTGCCATCCTTAGCCAGCTCGTAGCCAGGGCCATAGTCAGGAAGGAACACATTGGCTCTTGTCCTGAACTCTGCGCGACCCGCTTCTTCATCATAGCCACGATAGTCCGAGTAGTTGAACCCGAATTCGTTGGTCATCGGGCCCCAGTCATGGGGTTTAGAAACGTGATCGTGGAGGAATTCAAGCGTTTCGAAGACATGGTCCTCCGTGATTTCTTCGGCAGACCACTTCGTTATAGGGAAGGGCTGAAATGTGAGGACAATGGCTGCCTCATATCTGATCGCATCGGGCAAATCACTATCCGTGAGCCCGGCTTTTTCTTTGAAAAAGTCTCTCTCCCGAAACAGCAAGTATAGATTCTGAAACTTCAGGTAGAGGTCATCTAGTGACAGATTACCGGGTTGATTTCGCGTGGCGTAGTAGCGGCGTGTCATTGTGTGGTTCCGATCACCTTTGGGCTCAATCCGTCGTACGAGCAGTCCGCCAGTTTCGGGTCGGCGGACAGTCAAGGGCGAGATCCTCCAGCGATTTCAACTCTATATTTTACATGATAAGCACACTCGGTCGTGTAATGTTGGGTACTAAGGTGGGTAGTCCGCCTCGCCTCAGGCGGGAAAGGCATTCCTCGATTTGCGGACACGGCGGTTCCCCGGGCGTCCTCCGCCCCTCGTTTCATCATTTGACACCTACTCAATCCTCTAATACTCTCGTGCCGATTCAAGCAGCAGTCCTGGCGGGGAGGGCATCATGGCGCGCATCGAACATGTGTTTGTGCTGATGCTGGAGAATCGGTCGTTCGACCACATGCTGGGGTTTTCCGGGCTGACCGGGACGGACGCTGCGACCGGCAAGCCCACAAAAATCGAAGGCGTTCCTGCGGGCGCGTCCAACGACTGGCACCACTTCACCTATCCTGCCGCCACTCCCGCCGTGGACCCGATGAAAGTGGATCCCTACCACGAATTCAGCGACGTTCTCGAACAGCTTTGCGGCGCCGGTGCAACATATCCCAGCGGCGGCCCGTACCCGTCCATCAACAATACCGGCTTTGTCTCGAACTTCGCCGAGGACGCCAAGGCGCCCAGCCCCGGCGACGTGATGAATTGTTTCGCACCGGGGGGCTTGCCTGTCCTCACCGCGCTGGCGAAAGAATTTGCGGTGTGCGCCTGCTGGTTCAGCTCCATGCCCGGGCCCACATGGCCCAACCGATTTTTCGCGCTCGGAGCATCTTCCGCGGGGCTCGATCACAGCCCCAGCACGCTTGAAACCGCCATCTGGCAAACCATTGATGGCTTCAAATTCCAGAACGGCAGCATCTTTGACGCCGGCAAGGGCTTCCTGTACTTGCCGTTCTTCAAGCGGAAATTGAAATGGCGGATCTACGCGGGGCAATTAATCTTTACGCTGGCGCACGCCTTGAAGGGAATTCACATCACGGACATCCGTCGGTATCGCGGCTTCGCGCGGGACCTTCAAGACCCCAACTATCCCGCGCAATTCACCTGGATCGAGCCGAACTACGGGCACGTGACCACGGATTACATCGGCGGGAACTCGCAGCATCCGCTCGACGGCGTCACAGGCGGGGAAGCGCTGATCAAAGCCACCTACGATGCCATCCGCAATTCGCCGCTGTGGGAGAAGAGCCTGCTCATCATTACATGGGACGAGCACGGCGGCTATTACGACCACGTCGGTCCGCCGCGCGCGGTTCCTCCCGGCGATCAGCCTCAGTTCCAAGGCGCGAACAAGTATGGTTTCGCTTTCGACCAATACGGGCCGCGCGTTCCCGCGGTGGTC
>JBGPTK010000418.1:0-2137 GCA_041490605.1 Terriglobia bacterium
CGCAACGACGATCACTGGTCACTCGAAGAACAACTCGCGGGCCGCCAGCAACCCACGCAGTTCGGCCGCGCCCTTCAGCAACTCGGCATCTCCTACATCGCGGCCCACAGTCCCCAGGCCAAGGGCCGCATCGAACGCCTCGGGGGCATCTTTCAGGATCGTCTCTCGAGCGAACTCCGCCTCGCCGGTGCATCCGATCTCCAAACGGCCAACGAAGTCCTCCGCCGATTCCTCCCCGACTACAATCGGCGCTTCGGCCGGGCGCCCCGCGAGACCGCAAAGGCCTGGCGTCCCGCTCCGCAGGACCTGGATCGCATCTGCTGCTTTCATCACCAACGCGCGGTCAGCAACGACAACGTCGTGCAGTGGGACGGCCGCCGCTTTCAGATCCCGCCCCAGCCGCAACGCTTCAGCTTCGCCGGGGCCAAAGTTCAGCTCTATGAATCTCTCGAAGGAAAAGTCTCCATCTACTACGGTGATACCAAACTCCTCCACTGTTGTGAAATTCCTGAAAGTGATAGCGGACCAACATCATGAAGACACCGTCTGAGCCTGTGTTCGGCCAATGCAAGTTGTGCCTGAAACAGAAGCAGCTTCATGAGAGCCATTTGATGCCGAGCGCGTTGTACGCACCTGGCAAGAAGGGAATCCAGTTTGCGACCCGGTCCCAATCCGGCCAGAAACCAGAACATTTGAAAGCGCATCTGCTCTGCTTTGAATGCGAACAGCGGTTCGGCCGACTTGGAGAATCAGAGGTTCTGAAGTGGTTGGCTCCCAAGGCGAGAAAACAGTACCCATTACACGACCGACTGCGGGTCTCTCTACCGTGTGGTGAGATTCCGCCGTACTCCATTTACAATGGAGCCGATGTCGGCCTGGATAGTGAGAAATTTACCTACTTCACGCTCAGTGTTGCCTGGCGAAGGGCAATTCATAAGTGGATGAATTTCGATGGGACACCACTTCCGCCGTGGAATCTAGGAGCGTTCGGTGAACAGATGCGAACTTTCCTAGTCGGCGACGCCGGGTTTCCACCGGACACGGCGGTTATGATTATTGTGTGCTCGGACGAATACACACGCCAGTTCTGGACAGGCCCATCAACCGATGTAGTCTACAACTGCCTTGGATTTGAATTCCTGGCTCGCGGAGTTTACTTTCGCGGATTGATGGGGAAGCATCTGCCACCAAACTTCCATAGGGTGAGTTGCGCCTCGCCCTACGGGCGCATTCTGCACGGGCACTGTCGTAACATGACAGAGGAAAAGTTACGGATGCTCGCGGCATTTCCGAGTTGACCATGCCTTTCGTGTTCTGCGATTTGAACTTCATCGTGACGGCCCACCAGGGAGCAGATGCGTACAAACAGCATCTACAGCAACTCGGCGCAGCCGGAACCGTCACCTTCGTGCTCTCGCCGATGCATTGGGCTGAGGCAGCCGAAGACGCCGACCCAGTACGCGGTGCCGCCAAAGCTGATTTTATGGATGCTCTGCAAGCTCGATGGATATGCGAACGCAGGACATTGCAACGCGTAGAAGCCACGGCTACGTTCTTTCGATTTCTTGGAATCCAGGCTGACCCGCCACAAATGTTTGGGAGCGTCGCCGATGTCATTGCCGATTTAACAGGTGTCCAGGCGGAACGAAATAGCCGTGATCTCGTCGCGCACCTGCGCGCCATCGGACAAAATCATCCCCTTGAACAGAGCCTTCAGCAAGCGTTCGATTCTAACCGCGTGAATGGTGACCGATTTCGCGCCGGACAACTCGACGCTAATTTTCTCAGAAGGATGGAGAAACTCTACATTCGGGGCTTGCTTCCAGCCCAAACCCCGGCTGGCGTAGTTATCGACGAGAACAGCAAACAGCGATTCCTGAAGAGCTCGCGACTCATTGACTTCCCGGCCTTCGCCGTAGAGTCGTTGGCGACTTATGACAGTTGGCGTGAGAATCGCCAGATGAATCGCAACAACTTCATGGACCAGCAACACCTGATGGCGCTGCCGTACGTTGATTTCTTCCTAACTGACGACGTAAGGCTCAGAGCGTTGATAGCTCGAATATCGCCGGGTTTACCTTTTGCAATCGCGGCACCACTGACGAAAACAGACTTTGATGCCCGCTATCCCATCTAG
>JBGPTK010000419.1:0-2135 GCA_041490605.1 Terriglobia bacterium
ATGGTACGAACATTCTGGACTATGAAATTCTAGACGCGCAATCGGAGCCGCTGAATTCTGGTAAGACGAAGAACGCCGCGTCGCAGTCGGCTCCCGACATTTATCGCACCACCGTCGCCGTCCACCGCAAAGGCGACTTTATTTTCCCCGTGGATGTGGAAATCAAATTTGCTGACGGCAAGTCGCTCCTCGAGCACTGGGACGGGCGCGACCGCTGGGTGCGCTACACTTACGACCGCCCATCGCAGATGGTCTCAGCCGAGATCGACCCCGAGCATAAAGTCCAACTCGATTTGAATCTCTATAACAACAGCTACCGTGTGGCGGAAGACAGACGGGCGATCCACAAGCTGTCCAATATCTGGATGTTCGTGTGCGAGTGGTTGGAACAATTGCTGGCGTGGCTCACGTAAACGCAGCGCCGGCAAACAGCACGCACTTGGCATCGGGTGAAAAGGAGTGAGTGATATGGCGGGTGCAAGGCCAAAGGCTTTTCTTGCCGGCGCAGCGCTCGTGTGGCGGCATCAGCGAGTGCTTTGGCCCGTGTACATCGCCAATTTGATCCTCGCATTCGTCGGCACTCGTGCCGCGGTGGACCGTACCGACGAGATCCTGAATCACAGCTTGGCCGCAGACCGCCTGGTGCACGGATTCAGTCTCGGGGCGTATTTCGAATTGCAGCTTCACCCCAACTTGCCCTTTGGCGGGTCGCGTCCGATGATGATCTATTCTTCAATCCTGTTCGCTTTGTTCATGCTATTCGCAACCGGCGGCGTGCTGGCCGCGTATTACGAAGATCGGCAACTGACCGCGGGAGACTTCTTTCAAGCTTGCGGGCAACATTTCTGGCGCTTCCTGCGATTGATGGTCTGCTTCGTAATTGCCTTGATCCCTGTCGGATTCTTGATGCGACTGGCGGGCGTTCTCTACAGCAAAGTAAACCAGCAATCCATTTCGCCTTTCCCTGCTGTGCACCTCTTCGAAGTTGCAGCCGCAATCATCGTGCTGCTGTTGATGTGCCTGCGGCTGTGGTTCGATATGGCGCAGGTAATCACGGTGGCGGAAGGCGAGAAGAGAATGCGGCGCGCACTCAAGAGTTCTGCCCATCTGCTTCGGCACAATTTTGGCTCGCTCTTCTGGCTGTACTTGCGAATCAGTTTGCTCGGGTGGATTGGCTTTTGGTTCGGCTTGCACGTGTGGATGGAGCATCTGCGGCCGGAAGCTACAGGGGCGGCGTTATTTGTAGGTCAGGCGACGATCGTATTCTGGCTGGCGATCCGATTGTGGCAGCGCGCGAGCGAAGCGCTTTGGTACCGCCAGCGTCCGGCCCCGCTGATCGTGCCTGCGCCGTTGACTCCGCCTTCACCGGCCGCGCCGGCGTCATCGGAACTACAACCCGTCTAATCTGAAATCTTTTCGGGTCAGTGCTTCCGCATCCCGAATCTCACCAGATGCGGCAGCGCTGGGCTTCCGGCCTCACCATCGTTGAACTCGCGCTGCACCCAAACGCCTTTGCGAATGCGGGAATATTGGACATTGGACCATTCACGCGGAAGCGGTCCACCGGATGCGGGTCCGTGTTCACGATCACACGCATGCGTTCCGGACGGGTGCTCCCGGCCCAAACTTGCGCCCAGCCCAGAAAAAATCGCTGGCCGGCCGTAAATCCATCGATCGCGGCCGGAGCGGGTTTACCTTCGACCGTTTTCTGAAAAGCATTGTAAGCGATGGTCAGGCCGCCCAGGTCTGCAATACTCTCGCCTTCCACCAACTTGCCGTTTTCGTTCAGCCCGGGCTCAACGACGAAGCTGTCGAATTGCTTTACTATGCAATCGCCGCGCGCCTGGAAATTCCTCAGATCTTCATCCGTCCACCAATTCTTCAGATTCCCCTGCGCATCAAACTTGCTTCCCTGATCATCGAAGCCGTGCGTCAGCTCGTGGCCGATCACCGCACCCATCGCCCCGTAGTTCATGGCGTCGTCGCGATTGGGATCATAGAAGGGTGGCTGGAGAATTCCAGCCGGAAAGACAATCTCGTTTCGCAGCGGATTGTAATAGGCGTTCACGGTTGGCGGCGTCATATTCCACTCGCCCCGGTCCATGGGCTTGCCAATCTTCCCCACATCGTAAGCG
>JBGPTK010000420.1:0-2114 GCA_041490605.1 Terriglobia bacterium
TAGTTTTCGGCTTGATGAGCGATGAAGAGACCCCCTTCTATTCAAGCATTTGGGATTTGCTCGGGATTCCTCGCTGCGCTCGGAATGACCACAAATTGGATTTCTCCGCAGCCTGCTCACGCGGGCATGTGATCAATTCCAAGGATGCTCCCCTGAAGGGCGGCGCTGCAAAATCGTCTCAAATCAGCGTTAGCACACACACTCTATAGTTCCTCGCGCTTCCGGCATTTTTTCTTTCAGCACTTTGACACTTCGCGCCATTCTGCCTACACTTCTGCGGGTTCGCCGCGTTCCCGGGCGGCGGCTGCTGGCAAGTATGAGCGTCGTTAACGAGACCACAATTCGCGTGCGCTATGCCGAGACGGATCAGATGGGCGTGGTCTATTACGCCAATTTCTTTATATGGTTCGAAATTGGCCGGGTGGAATTTCTGCGCCAGGTTGGTTTCGATTATCGCGACATGGAACGCGAAGACGGCTGCTTCATCGCCGTGGTGGATGCGCGCTGCCGTTACAAGTCGCCCGCGCGCTACGATGAAGAAATCACCATTCGCACCAGGCTGCGCAGCATGCGCGGCAAGCTGGTGCATTTTGGATATGAAGTAGTGCGCGCCGCGGACGCCACTTTGCTTGCGGAGGGCGAGACCACCCATATCGTCACCGACGCGAACATGAAACCGCGGCCGCTTCCCGATAAATACGCGCACGTGCTGGCCGAACATCTGACGAAAGAGGGCGCCCCCGCGCATCCATGAGTTCGATTGAAATCAACGGCGAATCTTTGACGCTCGCGCAGCTCGAATCCGCCGTCTTTTCGGGCGCGGAAGTGACGCTGGCGAATTCCGCGCGCGCGAAAATCGAAGCATCGCGAGCGGTGATCGAACGGCTGGTGGCGTCGAATGCCACGGCTTACGGTGTGAATACCGGATTCGGAGATCTCGCCGAAGTCCGCATCTCTACCGATCAGATTCGGCAACTGCAACTGAATCTGGTTCGCAGCCATGCCTGCGGAGTTGGCGCGCCGCTTTCGGAATTGGAAACCCGCGCCATGTTGCTCTTGCGGGCGAACGCGCTGGCCAAAGGATTCAGCGGCGTACGTCCGCTGGTGGTGGAAGCGCTTTGCGAAATGCTGAATCGCGGCGTGCATCCGGTGATCCCGTCGCAAGGCTCGGTGGGCGCATCGGGCGACCTGGCGCCGCTGGCACATCTGGCGCAAGTGGTGATCGGAGAAGGCGAAGCGATTTACCGCGGCAAGCAAATGGGCGGGGCCGAAGCGATGAAGCTGGCCGGAATCGCTCCGATCAGCCTGGAAGCGAAAGAAGGGCTTTCGCTTCTCAACGGCACGCAGGGAATGCTGGCGCTGCTTTCGCTGGCGCTGCGCGAGGCGAATATCCTGATCGACACCGCCGACATTGCCGCGGCGCTTTCGCTCGATGCGCTGCGCGGCAGTCCCGCGGCGTTCGACGAGCGCATCCAAAAAGTTCGCGCCTTTCCCGGCCAGGCACAAACCGCGCGCAATCTGACGCGGTTGAACCGCGACAGTGAAATTCGCGAATCGCACCGCTCGGCGGCGAAGGATCCGCGCGTGCAAGACGCTTACAGCCTGCGCTGCACGCCGCAAGTTCACGGAGCGGTGCGCGACGCCCTGGCGCAAATTCGCACCACGCTGGAAATCGAATTGAACAGCGCCACGGATAATCCGCTAGTCTTCGCGGACACTGGCGAAGTAATCAGCGGCGGAAATTTCCACGGGCAGCCGCTGGCGATGGCCGCGGACCAAATGGCCGTGGCGCTGGCGACTCTGAGCGGAATCTCCGAACGGCGCGTCGACCAGATGACCAATCCCAACACCAGCCTGCTTCCCGCGTTTCTGACGCGCGAGCCGGGACTCAATTCCGGATTCATGATCGTACAGGTGACCGCCGCCGCGCTGGCCAGCGAAACGAAAGCGCTGGCCATGCCGCATTCCGTGGATTCCATTCCGACCTCGGGAAATCAGGAAGATTACGTTTCCATGGGAATGAGCGCGGCGCGGCGGCTGCGCCCGATGCTGGAAAATGTGCGGAACGTGGTGGCGATCGAATTAATTTCGGCGTGCCAGGGAATCGATTTTCA
>JBGPTK010000421.1:0-2114 GCA_041490605.1 Terriglobia bacterium
AAAGTTATAGCGGAACATCAGCTCAGCCGGGATGCTGCGGAACAGCTCGGGATTAATGCGCTGCTCGCGAAGATCGATGAAGGGACAGCGATAGCGCTCGGCCAGCCGCCGCGTCCGCTCCACCTCTTCGGCTTCGTTGGGAGCGCTTTCCGGATTGAGATTCAGGTTCCGGTTGATGGTTGACATAACAACAGACGGCTATCCGCCTCCCATATTGAGAGAAAACATCGGCAAATAGAGCGCGATCACGATAAAGGCCACCACACAGGCCATGACAATCAGGATGGCCGGCTCGACCCAGGTGAGAAGATTGGTCAGACGCAGATTCACTTCCTCTTCGTAAAATTCCGCAACGCTGGTCAGCATGGCGGCCAGAGCGCCGGAAGCCTCGCCCACTTCGATCATTTCCAGAGCCATATCCGGAATCAGGCCGGAAGCCTTGAGGCTGGAGGAGAGCGCTTGCCCCTCGCGAACGCGTTCGGCCGCCGTGCGGACCGCCGCGGAAATCATGCGGCTGGTCAGCGCGTCGGAGGAGGTTTCCAGCGCGGCAACCAGCGGCGTACCACCCGCCAGGAGCGTTGCGAGCGTGCGCACAAATTGGGCCACCTCCGCCTTGATCCAGATATCACCGATGAGCGGTAAGCGCGGTTTCAAGCGATCCAGAGCCAATCCGCCCGCGTCCGAACGCGACCAGAGATAAAGCAGCACCAGAGCCAGGGCAACCAGACCGACGATATAAAAGATGTAATTGCGAACCGGGAGCGAAACAGCAAGAACAACTCGGGTAATGGGCGGCAACTGGGTATTCAGCTCCGCATAAAGCTCAGCGAACTTGGGGATCGCAAACGTGACGAGATAAGAAAGCACCAATGTGAGGGCCACAACCAGGATCGCGGGATAGATCAAAATCGTTCGCAAACGATTGCGGAAGCCGCTGCTCACCCGTTGATAGGCGATGTATTGTTCGAGCACCCCGGTGAGGTTTCCGCTTTTCTCTCCCGCCATGATGCAGGTGCAGTACACGCCGGGGAAAATTCCCTGCGCGACCAGGGCTTCCGAGAGCAACGATCCGTCGCGGACCCGCTGGCGAACCTCGATCAGGGCGGGCCTAAGGCGGACCGCAGCGGCGCGCTCGGCGAGCAGGTCAAGAGCGGTGAGGATGGGCAAACCCGCTTTAATCAGGGTGTTGAATTGCTGATTGAAAATAAGGAAATCCGTGGGGCGCATGGAGCTTTTCCCGGGCTGCCCGGTCAACTGGGAGAAAATTCCAGCGTGCGCGCGGACGGAAAAGACGAACAAACCCCGTTCGGCGAGCTTCTGCTTCGCTTCGGCCTCGGATTTGGCTGTCTCCACCTGCTGAATGATGCGGCCGGTGGAGTCTGCCACCTTGCAGACGAATTCCGCCATTGGGAGTGGACGCCTGATTCAACACAGGCGCACCAAATATTGAGTGTAGCACAAGCCACCAGACACGAAAGGGAGTCCAGGGCGGCGATTTCGCAGGATGAACCCAATCCCTTCAGGTTTGAGGAGTTAGTCATTGGGTCGCCCCGGTAGGAGCCGGCGCTCGAGTGCAATCCGGGTGTGAGCCAAACCGGATCAGGCCAAGCAGATGGAAGCAGATTGTGACCTGCTTCAAAACCGGATTGTCCGAGAAGAGTGTTAACGGACGGCGCCAGCGAGATCCGCCTGGTTGACGATGGTCACGCCGGGGGGAGGCTCGAAATGGAATTTCGATTCCGGTATTGGGATGTTCTCCTGCCAGTTCCCGAAGCGAAATTCTGTTTCAATGTTGCCTGGCTCGCGAATCACGATTCGCACCAGCCGGTTCTGCGCATCCACTTCAAACAAGAGTTCCTTGAAAAATTCAGGATCGTTTGCGGCGCCGTGTTGCGGAGGCAGGCAGTGCAGCACGACATTTCCCTGCCCGGTGGGGCGGTCATTTGCCGGCACTCCTGCAGGCGCGTTCGAGTGAGCAGCCAATTCGAGACGGCCGCACAGGCGGTTCAGATGAACTCTTCCTGTGAGTAAAGCGAACGGCGTGCGCCAATCGGAACTTTGTTTTACAGCCGCGCGGCTGACGGTGCGGTCCGCAGGGACGTAAAACCAAACAT
>JBGPTK010000422.1:0-2065 GCA_041490605.1 Terriglobia bacterium
ACCATTTGCTGACGCCAACCAATTCGCGGCTGACGCCCAGAGCGAGAAGGATCGAAGTCACATTCGGCGCCAGGGAGACGATCCGGACCAGTGCGCGAGATTTATTTGCAAGCATGAGCAGCTCGATTCTACTTGTGTGCGAGGGAATTCTCTATCACGGGAGAGTGGCAATTGAGATAGGATGCGCGGCGGGAGGAACCTGAATGAATTCCCGGAAATGGGTTTTGGGGATAGCGGTTTGTCTGGTTCTGGTTTTTGCGGCCCCGGCAGAAAAGCCGCGGGCGAAAATGCCGCAGTTGTTGCCGTGGTCGCAGCAGATCGCGGTACGCGAGGGATGGCTGGTGAAGCGCCATGCCATGGTGCTGGACATGATGCGGCGGCATAAGGCGGATATGTGGATCATCGTGAATGAGGAGTTCCACAACGACCCCATCACGGAATATATCGCACCGCCGCGGGTGTATACCGGCGGGCGCGACATTTTCGTTTTCGTGGACGCGGGCCAAAAGGGGCTGCGGAAGATCGCCATCAACGGGTACTCCGAGGAAAGCGTGCAGAAGTTTTTCGAAAGCGAGGATGACCCGCAGCCCGCCGACAAACAATTGAAGGCATTGTGGGACACCTATCACCCGGCGCACATCGCGCTGGGGATTGACGGCCGGCGCGGAGTGACGCGCAGCCTGACGAAATCGAGCTACGACTACCTGGCCGACAAAATGGGACCGGAAGCAGCGCAGCATTTTGTGCCAGCACAGGATTTGCTTACTGAGTATTTGGAAACGCGCCTGCCGGAAGAATTTGACACATACAACCAGATGGTCGTGGTGACCGATTTGCTGACCAAGCGGGCGCTTTCGAATGAAGTGATCACGCCAGGGAAAACGACGGTCGGGGACGTGCGGCGCTGGCTTTACGATCAATTGTGGCAAAATCGCTTGACGACGTGGTTCCAGCCAGACCTGCGCGTTCAGCGGAAGGGGATGGAGTCGCCGAAATCTCGCGGCTTCCTTGCCGTAGCGAAGGAAGCGACAGTGATTATGCCCGGCGACCTGGTGCACCTCGATTTTGGGATCACCTACATGGGACTGAATACGGATTGGCAAAAAATGGCCTACGTGCTGACGCCCGGCGAGAAGGACGCTCCCGCGGGGTTGAAGCAGGCGATGAGAAACACCAACGAATTGCAAGACGCGATGATGCTGCGGGCCGCCCGTCCGGGGCGCACGGGCGGCGAAGTGTATAAACTCACGATGGACGAGATGCAGCAGAAGGGCATCGCGGCCATGATCTACAGCCATCCGATCGGCAACCAAGGGCACGGGCTCGGCGCGAGTGTTGATTTCCGCGCATCACAGACCGTGAACCAGACGCACGAGGCAGTGAACGCGTCCGCTGGGCAAACGCTGCGCAAGGGATCGTATATTTCCGTGGAGCTGAACACGCAGACGGCGATTCCGGAGTGGGGCGGGCAGAAAATCTACGTGATGTCGGAAGATGATGCGTATCTGACCGACGACGGTTTCAAATTCTTTCAGCCGCGGCAGACGGCGTTCTATCTGATCCGATCGAAGTAAGAAGCGAGCGAAGCGCTTGGAATTGCGGAGCCGCGCCGAAGGCGAACATGTTTTCGGCGCGGCTTTCTTTTTGTAAGGAGCGAAATTCTGCATCGGTGGGAACGGAAAGTTGGGTTAGGATGCGCCGCGGAGGAATCTAAATGAACCCAGGGAGATGGTTGGTGATTGGTGGTCTTTGCGCGGTTTTGAGTTCGCCGGGATCGGGACAGAATCTGAAGGAGCAGATGCCGCACTTGCTGCCTTGGTCGCAGCAGATTGCGGTGCGCGAGGGCTGGCTCGAGAAGCGGCACGCCATGTTGCTGGAGATGATGCGGCGGCACAAGGTGGAGATGTGGATCATTGTGAATGAAGAATTCCACGACGATCCACTGACGGAATACATCGCTCCACCGCGGCCTTATACGGGCAACCGCGATATTTTTGTGTTTGTGGATGCCGGGGATAAGGGATTGAAAAAAGTGGCCATCACGGGCTACTCGCAGGAAAGCGTC
>JBGPTK010000423.1:0-2064 GCA_041490605.1 Terriglobia bacterium
AGGCAGAGCTGTACGCCGCGCTCGAGCTGTTGCGCGCTTCGGAAGCCCGCATCCTTTCCGTGCAGCCATTGCGGCCCACACTCGAGGATTACTTCTTCGGGCTGGTGGACCGCCAGAAAGCTGCGTCCCATGCGGTGGAGGTGGACGCTTGATGAGCGCGGGGCGGATCGCCATTCCGGGCGTGGTCGCCGTGAATACATTTCGCGAAGCGATTCGCGACCGCGTCCTCTACAACCTGATTTTCTTCGCGCTCATGATGATCGGCGCTGCCATCCTGGTCGGCCAGATTTCCATCGGCATCGAGCGACTGGTAATCATCAATCTTGGCCTCTCCGCAATCTCCATCATCGGCCTCATCATGGCCATCTTCATCGGCGTCGGCTTGGTGTACAAAGAAATTGAAAAGCGCACGCTCTATAGCTTGCTGGCCAAGCCGGTGCGCCGCTGGGAATTTCTGGTCGGAAAATATTTTGGGTTGCTGCTGACGCTGGTGGTGAATACGGCGCTGATGACGCTGGGCCTTGGCACCGCCCTGTTCTACGTAAGCCGGCATTTCCAGCGCTCGGACGTTTCGATTCTCGCGGCCATCTATTTCATCCTGCTGGAGCTGGCCCTGGTCACGGCGATCGCCCTGTTTTTTTCCTGCTTCTCGAGCCCCCTGCTTTCCATACTCTTTACGCTGGGCATTTACGTCACCGGCATATTCGCGCAGGACATCCGGGATTTTAGCGAAGTGACAAAGAATCCCGTGCTCCTCGGGATGACGCGCGGACTCTACTACGTGCTCCCGAATTTTCACAATTTCAATGGGATTGCCGCAGCGGCCTATGGCGACACGATTCCCGCAGCGCTCGTCGCGCAAAACACGCTCTACGCGCTGCTCTACGTTGCCGTCATTCTCCTGGGGGCCTCGGCTGTATTTTCCGGACGCAATTTGAAATGAGCGGCAGCGATCTAAAAACGGCCAGCCGTGGCAAGAACCGCCTGGTGTGGATCACGCTGGTTGTCGCGCCCGTGCTCTTTGCGGCCATCGCTGCGCTGCAGCTCAGCATTGATGCGCGCACGCGCTCCCTGGCCAGCGAGAAACAAGAGCTATTGCTGCGCTCCGGCCCGTTGGTGAAAAAGCTGAGCCTTGGCTACGATCCGCTACTCGGGGATATCTACTGGACGCGCGTGGTGCAGTATTACGGCGAGCGCGTCGGCAAGCCTCACGCGGAATTCGATTTGCTCTGGCCGCTCCTCGACCTCACTACCGCACTCGACCCCAGACTTCTTCCTGCCTATCGCTTTGGCGCAATTTTTCTCTCGGAGCCGCCGCCGATCGGCGCCGGGCGCACCGACCTGGCCATCGAGTTGGTGAAGCGCGGGATCGCGGCAAATCCCGACGTGTGGCTGCTCGATTTTGATCTTGGCTTTCTCTACTACTGGCGCCTGAAGGATTATCCGAATGCCGCTGCCACCTACCTCGCGGGAAGCAGAGTCCCGAATGCGCCTGCATGGTTGAAGCTGCTGGCCGCGCGCGTTGCCGATAAGGGCAGCTCAATCGAAACATCGCGCATGATCTGGTCGGAGCTGTATGAATTCACGAAAGACCCCAATGTGCGCAAAAATGCTTTTGAGAAATTGCGAGGGCTGAAGGCGCAGGAGGACGAAATGCATCTGGACGAGCTTGCGGAAGATTACCGCAAACGCTTCGGGCATTACCCGGCCTCGACAAAGGAAATGCGCGACGCGGGACTCTTGAATGGCATTCCGGTCGATCCCGACGGGCTTCCCTACCGGATCGGGTTGGACGGAAAATCGCTCCTGGACCCCCGCAGCACGGTTGTCATCGAACAGGACTCAGGCAGTCCGGCGAAATAATCGAACCATCCAACCGCGCAGGATCTCTGCAGGTGCCGCGCCACTCACTCGTAGCGCAGTGCTTCCACCGGATTGAGTTTCGCCGCCTTCGTGGCCGGCCACACGCCGAACACAAGTCCGATGCCGACCGACACGGTGAAGCCGATGATCACCGCCCAGGCCGGCACAACCGCTTTTAGATCTGTGACCAAGGGGATCAGA
>JBGPTK010000424.1:0-2047 GCA_041490605.1 Terriglobia bacterium
AATCTTCTCCGCAATGCTCTTCGCCTGCAAAAACAACAGCAAATAATCCTTCCCACCCGACTTCGAATCCGTCCCAGACATATTGAATCCCCCAAACGGATGCGCCCCCACCATCGCCCCCGTGCATTTCCGGTTCAAATACAAATTCCCCACATGAAAAACCTCCTGCGCCTTCTCCAATTTCGCCGCATTCCGCGAATACACCCCGCCGGTCAACCCAAACTCCGTATTATTCGCAATCTCCAGCGCATGATCGAAGTCCCGCGCCTTGATCACCGCCAGCACCGGCCCAAAAATTTCTTCCTGCGAAATCCGCGCCTTCGGATCGACGTCCGCAATCACAGTGGGCTGCACAAAATATCCATCCCCCGGCGCGCGCTCCCCGCCCGCCAGCAGCTTCCCTTCCTTCTTTCCCACGTCGATGTATCCCAAAATCGTGGTCAGCGCGTTCTTGCTCACCACCGGCCCCATATAATTCCCCGGATCCTCGCTCGGCCCCACGGTAATCTTCTTCGTCCGCTCCACTAGTTTCTGCACAAACGTGTCGTAAATTTTCTCCGACACGATCGCCCTCGAGCACGCCGAGCACTTCTGCCCCTGATACCCAAACGCCGACTGCACCACGCCTTCCACCGCCGCCTCGACGTCCGCCTCTTCATCCACAATGATCGAGTCCTTCCCGCCCATTTCCAGTACCGTGCGTTTGATCCACATCTGCCCCGGCACGGCCTTCCCCGCAATCTCGCTGATCCGCAAGCCCACTTCCTTCGACCCTGTAAACGCGATGTACCGCGTCTTCGCATGCCGCACCAGCGCATCGCCCACCACCGCTCCCGGCCCGGTGACAAAGCTCAGCGCCTCCTTCGGAATCCCCGCCTCGTACGCGATCTCCACGAATTTCGCCGCTACCGTTGGCGTATCCCCCGCCGGCTTCACCACCACCGTGTTCCCCGTCACCAGCGACGCCATCGTCAGCCCCGCCAGGATCGCCGACGGAAAATTCCACGGCGGTATCACCACTCCCACGCCCAGCGGTATATAGACGAGATAATTCTTCTCCCCTTTCATCGGCGACACCTTCTGCGGACCGGCTAGCCGCAGCATCTCCCGCCCATAAAACTCGCAAAAATCGATCGTCTCCTGCGTGTCCCCATCCGCCTCCGCCCAACTCTTCCCCGCCTCGTAGCAAATCAGCGCGTTCATCTCAAACTTGCGCTCCCGCAAAATCTTCGCCGTCCGAAACAAACATTCCGCCCGCTCCTCCGCAGGCACCCGCTTCCACGACTCAAACGCTTTGCTCGCCGCCTCCACCGCCTCGTTCGCCTGTTGCGCCGCCGCCGACTGAAACACCCCAATCGCCTGCGAAGGATGCGACGGATTCACCGACGTTATCTTCGCCGTCGTGATCACTTTCTTCCCGCCAATGTACATCGGGTATTCGCGCCCAAATTCCGACGCCACCTTCTTCAGCGCCTCCTCCATGGCCTTGCGGTTCTCCGCCTTCGAGAAATCGACAAAAGGCTCGTTCGTGAATTCAGAAACGTGGATTTTCGTTTCAGCAGTCGCCATGGCAGCTCTCCTCGTTGCTTCGTAAGCGAGCAATTGTACTGCGAGCGTTGTTTTGGCGACAAGGCGCGGCGTCCGTGCCGTTCTTCGGCTCAATGATGACGCGGCCAGCGGAAACGCCGGTCCTCACCAGCAGCGGAATCAGCATTCTCATGGGTGTCGACCCTTGCTGAAGATCGGAGTGTCGATCGTTCCGCCGATCCGAAAAGGAAACGTCAACTTGCCGTCTTTTATCGTGGCTCCGGACATTCGCGCGAAGGTATTCGTAAAGAAGCCCTGCTTGGTCGTAATTTTTGCTTCCCCCTGATAGTCCAACTCGTCGGAGCCATCCACGTTGACGCTCCCCGCGCCGTCGATATCCACCCCGTAGCCGTCAATATCGATGGCCTTGCTCGCGATCCGAAGATTGGCCAGTTCCAGATCGGTGGAAATGAAACTAAACGACGAAGGATTCTCCTTCGCCGGGCCCAGGTTGTTGAAC
>JBGPTK010000425.1:0-2037 GCA_041490605.1 Terriglobia bacterium
CAGGTAACTCGATAAGAATTTCAGGTGTTTGCTGACGGCAAGGCGGCCATCGCTCCATTCGAACGTGATTTCCGCGGGCGCCTGGACGCTCTTCAGCGAAGGCTTCACCTGGTACAGCGCGGAATTCGCCATGTTTTGGAGCTGGAGATCGTCCAACACGATCGAGAAAGGCCAGCCGCCAAACTGTTTCGCGGTTTGGGCATTCACCAAATCGAGAACGTGTGGCGGCTTCTGATCGTCGAAATACTTTTTCAATTGCCAGCTTTGCACCACGGCGCCCCGGTTGGAAAATTCGACGCGGTAGAGCGGGCTTTCGACAACGAAAGTCTCTTCCTTCGCCGCCGCTTTCGCACCGGCGGCCGCCGCTATGGGCGCTGGAGCTGCGCTGCTCGAAGCGGGTGATTGGGCCGAAGGCGTCGACGCAACGTCCCTTGGATGCGATACCTGCTGGCTCTGAGCCGGTTGAGGCGCCGGGGCTGGCGGCTTGTAGAAACGGCTCCAGACCACCAGGATGATAATCGAGAGAACGAATGCCAGAAGTGCGCGGCGCTCGGGAGACAATTCGCTCAACGCGATACCTCCCTGGTCTGAACAACCTGAACCTGCGCTACGGAATTTTCCTCTGGCAAGTCTGGAACGGGATCATAGCCGCCGCGTGAAAACGGCCGGCAACGCCCCAGCCGCTTCAATGCCAGCCAGGCGCCGCGGCGCGCGCCCCAGCGTTCGATTGCCTGCTGCGCAAATTGCGAGCACGAAGGATGAAATTTACAGGCGGCGCCGAAGAAGGGCGAGAAAAAAGCCCGGTAGAGGCGCACCGTAAAGAGCAGAAGCCAGCGCACAGCGCCGGAGCGCTGAGTGGACGCGGCCAAATCAACGCCGGCTGCGGGTGCGTTCATGCGCGCGCGGCGAATCGACGGATCAGCGACACCAATTCCGTCGCCAGTATCGTGAACTTCGCGCGATCTACCGATCTGCGCGGATGAATTACAATGTCCCATCCCGGGGCAATCTCCTGGAGGTGCAACCGCAGAATTTCGCGGATGCGGCGGCGAATCCGGTTCCGTAAAACCGCGCCCCCTTGCGCCAGCTTCACGCTTAGTCCGAACCGGCTTCGATCGAGTCCATTGGCGCGGCCGAAAATGACAAACGACTGGCTGGCCTGCCGCCGCCCCTGTTTATACACCACTTCAAATTCCGAGCGGCGCACCAGGCGTACGGCGCGGGGGAAACCCAGCCGCGAACTAGATGGGCGTAAGGCGATGGCGTCCCTTCTTGCGGCGTGCCGCTAGAACTCTTCGTCCGCCCTTGGTCTTCATGCGCGCGCGGAAGCCGTGCGTCTTATGACGGCGCCGGACCTTGGGTTGAAAGGTGCGTTTAGTCAACTGTCTCTCTCCTTCGAATCTTCGTGATGGCGCGCAAGCGAATTCACGAGCCGCTCCTCAGCGCCACGGTTGCGAACAAGCGCGGAACTTCGCTCGAGCGATGCGCAGCGCACACACTCCGTCCGCCCTGTCGAGCCTAAGCGAAACAAGTAGTTTAGTCGACCCGCGCAAGCCGGTCAATAAGACTAGCTCGCGGGTGGTGGTCAGTTTGAATCGAAGAGTTTGGCAATCTCTAATGCGCTTAAGAAGAAAAAGCCCGCGAAGACTTCAGCCAAACTGCCATGAGAATCGTCAGAAAAGGGACAAAGAGCTAGCGCCCCACAAAAACGTGCTCCTTTGCTCGTGGCAACGTAGAAACTCGCTTGAAAAACTCCGTTTCAGTTATTTCCGTGGGCCATTCCAGACGAGCCCGCAGGAAGAGTCGCCCTTCTTCCTTTCTCTCATTTTGCTCTCTTCTGAATCCAACGGCGCCGAGCGCGATTAAATGATTCATGTCCCGTATCAGTGCCTTGCGTGGGTTCTTTACGTTCGTATATAGCTTTATGACATCCTCAAAAAGTGTCGGCCAATCCACCTCATCGAGACCCAAAAGATGCAGCAGAATCGCTCTTTGCCGCTCAGCAATGATGCGTTTCCTCTTTGTTTGCAGCCTCCC
>JBGPTK010000426.1:0-2032 GCA_041490605.1 Terriglobia bacterium
GGAACGGCCTGCTTTGTCGCGAGGCATTTGAACCCCGAACGCTGGAGCAGATCCCTCGGCCAGCAACCACGGATTTATTGCCTTGGGAAATGCTACGCCGCTCCGGCAAACACCTCCGCCGATGAGCGCCCCCGAATCGAAGTTCGTGCACCCGAATCCGTGGTTCTCGGCAATGTTGCAAACGGCGGGGCGCGAACACTCGCCGAGTACAGCGCCCGTGGCGGCTACAGCGCGATCGAGCAGGCGCTCCGTCGAGATCGGGATCAGCTTCTAGGCGAAATCGAAGCTTCCGGGCTGAGAGGCCGTGGCGGCGCCGGGTTCCCAACCGGAAGAAAGTGGCGCGCTGTCGCGGGGCAAAACGCCCCCGAAAAATTTGTGGTAGCAAATGCCGATGAGGGAGACCCCGGCGCTTACATCGACCGCTTCCTTTTGGAAGACGATCCGCATCGCTTGATCGAGGCCATGACGATTGCTGCCTATGCAGCCGGAGCCGCCCAAGGCTACGTCTATCTGCGCAAGGAATACCCGCAAGCTCATGCCGCGTTGCAAAAGGCGCTCGTCGAGGCGCGCCATGAGAATCTATTGGGGAATGCAATTCTCAATCGTTCGTTCCGCTTCGACATCCAGGTGGTCACCGGTGAAGGCAGTTATGTGTGCGGCGAGGAAACCGCGCTGCTCAATTCAATCGAAGGCCGCCGGCCGGAGGTGAGGCCCCGGCCGCCATATCCCACCGAGTGCGGCCTCTTCGGCAGACCAACTCTGGTTAACAATGTTGAAACGCTGGCGAATATCCCCTGGATCATCCTGCATGGCGGGGAAGCTTACCGGCAAATCGGTTTTTCGAAGAGTCAAGGAACCAAAGTTCTCTCTCTCAATTCCCTCTTTTGCCGGCCGGGGCTTTACGAGGTGCCGTTCGGAGTGACCATCCGGCAGATCGTCGAAGACCTGGGTGGCGGCCTCAAGACCGGAAAGATAAGAGGCGTCCTCATGGGCGGGCCGCTGGCCGGCATCATTCCACCGGACCTCTTTGAAACGCGGCTGGGCTTTGAAGAGTTGGCGGCCATCGGCGCAAGCGTGGGTCACGGAGGGGTTGTCGCATTCGACGAAAATACTTCCGTGCCGGACCTGGTGCATCACGTTTTCGATTTTGGCGCGTTTGAATCCTGCGGCAAGTGTACGCCCTGCCGCCTCGGGAGCCGGCGCATCGAACAAATCTTTCGAACCATCCGGCGGGATGGACGCGCCTCGGCACAAGAGAGAACCGAATACGAGGAAATCTCCTCGTGTTTGGCCTCGACGAGCCTCTGTGGATTGGGCACCGGGTTGGCGGAGTTTGCCAGGAGCGCGCTGCGCTACTATGCAAAGGAATTTGATCGATGTTTCGAGTGACCATCAATGGCGCGTCCCATGACGTTGAGGAAGGCCAAACCATTCTGAAGGTTCTTCATTCCCTCGGCATCGAAGTCCCCGCGCTATGCCATGACGCCCGTTTGAAACCCTTCGCAGGATGCCGATTGTGCGTCGTGCAAGTGGAAGGTCACACACGCCCATTGACTGCCTGCGATTCTTTGCTGACGCAGGGTATGGTGATCCAGACCCATACCCCAGAGCTGGAAGACTGGCGGCGCATTCTCCTGAAGTTGCTCGCGCGGGAGTATCCTTCGGAGCCCATCCATCGCTTTCCAGAAAAAGAATTCCACCGGCTCATTCGCAGCTACGGGCTGGAGAAGGAATGCCTCGGTGCCACATCAGCCGGGCCGGTGGATATTTCGAACCCATATATCCGCGTGGACATGTCGCAATGCATTTACTGCTACCGCTGTGTGCGAATTTGCGAGGAAGTGCAAGGACAATTTGTCTGGCAAATTTGGAATCGTGGGGACGCTACCCGCATCCGGCCTGATTCGGAAACCACTCTGCGGGAGAGTTCCTGCGTGAGTTGCGGCGCCTGCGTGGACACCTGCCCCACCGGAGCGCTGGAGGATAAGTCCGTGTTGTCGATGGGCGCGCCCGAACGATGGACCAAGACGAC
>JBGPTK010000427.1:0-2025 GCA_041490605.1 Terriglobia bacterium
ATTCTCTTTTGGATCGTTTTCGGCATGGTGACCTCGTCTTGAAAAGGCATTCCCGAAATGGAATCGCTCAGAACGGGTAAATCGGCTTCTCGCCCGGTGGCCGGGTCTTCCATCGTTTGTGAACCCACAACCATTGATCGGGGTAGGTGCGCGCGTAGTCTTCAATCACTTTCATGAAGCGGGCGGTGTTCTCGCGCATGTCGGCTTCGTCTTCACCGGAGCGAAATAATTTCACCGCCGGCTCGAAGCGCAGCCGGTACTTGCGCAAATTTTCATCCCAGTGGAGAAATCCGGGAACGACGGCGGCGTCCGTGCGCAAAGCAATTCTGGCGATTCCACTTGTGGAGCACGCGGGAATTCCGAAGAAATCAACGAACACGCCTTCGGCCAGCGTGGTGTTCATATCGGCGAGGATACCGACGGTTCCCTGGCCGCGCAGAACTTCCAGAATGGCGCGCGCCGAGCGATTTTTTTCGATGGGGCGATTTCCGGAAAGGCAGCGGTAATAATTCACCAGCGCGTCCACGCGGGCGTTATCGATCGGCCGCACCAGAAAATCCAGCGGGTGGCCATAGAGCGCGTGCGCAAAGGGGGCGAGTTCCCAGGCGCTCATGTGGCCGGTGAGGAAGATCACTCCCTTGCCGCGCTGCTGCGCCGCAGCGAAATTTTCGAAACCGTCGAGCACCACGATCCGCTCGATATTTTCGCGCGTGTATTTTGGAAATTGCGAAAATTCCCCCGCCATCCAGCCGATGCTGCGCACCATTCCGCGAATCACGCCGCGGCGGCGGGCTTCGCTCCAATCCGGAAAAGCCAGGCGAAGATTAAAATTCGCGGCGCGGCGCAGCGGCGGCCTGAATCGAAAAGCGACGCGCGCCATGGCAACTCCCAAGGCGCGGGCCACCGGCCGGGGCATCGAGCCGAGCGTTTTGAGCAGCAGCCAGGCGGCGCTGTACTCCAGCCATTCGTTCATGCAGGGGCATTATGCGCGAGGGCGGAGTGTCATTGCAAAATATCGGGAGGCAGGGACGCGGTTGAAAAGTTTCCGGGAAAAATCGATAGTCGCTCTCCGATGGAATAGCCACTATTTGTGAGCGATGAAGAAAATCTCTTCAGTTCGAGCATTTCAGATTTGCTCTGGATTCCTCTCCCGCAGGAGCGGGATCGGAATGACACCCAAAAGCATTTGGGATTTGCTCTGGTCCGATGGAAAGCGTCGAACTCCACAGCCCGGAGATTCCTCTCCCCGATCAAAACCATCGGGACGCAAACGACGCGCCCGCAGGAGCGGGCTCGGAATGACTGCAATTTGAATTTGTGCGCAGGCTGTGACGCCGGCGCCTCCATGGGAATTCAGATTGGCATTCACGTTTTGACATTGGCAATTTCATTTTGTAACGACAAGTGATTTGGGTGCTAGCCGGTTTGCTTGTGCTGGAGGGTTTTGGTGGCACAGGCACTCCTGCCTGTGCGGTTTTCCGCACAACTTGTTCTCCATTTGAGAAACAGCACACAGCCAAGAGTGGCTGTGCTACCGAGGGGCGCGGCTGAAGCCGGCCCCTGCATGGGCCGTAACAATGCTAGACTCTGGCCACTTTGAAAAATATTTCGAGCATCGAAAAATTCGCAGCCGGAATTGTGGCTGCACTTGTGCTTTGGGTGTGTTTCTTCGCGCACCTGGGCGCGATTGGGTTGGTGGGGCCAGACGAGCCGCGCTACGCGGAAGTGGCGCGAGAGATGGCGCAATCGGGCGACTGGGTGACGCCGCATTTGTTCGGCCAGCCGTGGTTCGAAAAACCCATTCTTTATTATTGGGGAGCGGCGGCGGGTTTTCGGATGCATTTTAGTGATGAGGTGGCGGCGCGTTTGCCCTCAGCGTTAGCAGCTCTTCTCGCAGTGCTGGCGCTGGCTTGGCTGGCCTGGAAAATTTACGGGGCGGCGACAGCCGGCGCGGTGCTATTTATTTTAACAACCACGATTGCGGGACTGGCGTTTGCTCGCGCGGCGGGACCGGACATGCTTTTC